>JAGRNE010000391.1 GCA_020440915.1 Leptospiraceae bacterium
AAATCGATGACTGCAATTTTTTCCTGTTGTTGGGCTGTACCTGGTTCCTGCATAGCGAGCTCTATGTCCAGAGAAGCGAAACAGGGCAGTACGACAATGCAAATCCAGGACTACCCGGACCTGGAATCGACACTAGAGATAGCTTCCTGTAACCTGTTTCCGGATTTTCCATTTAATGAAAAAGTCCAGACCGGATCCTCGATCCACCAGATTGCCCTGACGATCGATCATAATTAGCGTAGGAAAAGCTTGCACGCCGTATCTGCTGGTAATTCGTCCGTATTCATCGATAATTACAGGATACTGGACAGTCGTATCCTTCAAAAACTCTTGAACCACAGACTTCTCTTCCGCCGTAATACCTAGAATTACCAGACCTTCTCCATGAAGCTCCTCAAAGACAGAATTCAGCATGGGAATCTCGGCCCTGCAGGGCATACACCAGGTAGCCCAGAAACTGATGACCACGAACTTGCCCTTCAGCGAATCCAGGGTATACTGCCCGCCGTCCAGCGAAGCCGCTTCAAAAGCCGCCGGCGGTCTTTCCAGAGCAGCCTGGTTCGCAAAATATTGAGGGATCCTCTGGTAGGCTACATAGCCGAGCGCCACCGCAACCAGGGTCATTGTTACCGCATTGCGTTTTATGAAATCAAGGAATCCTCGCATATCAATGGTTCGTTTCCAGGGCCGGGCTTGTTACGGCAAGAGGAAAAAGCGACTCCCCTGGCCCGGGAGAACCCCGGCGTCCAGATAAAGGGCCAGCAGAACAAGCAGCCTCACCGACTGTTTCGCGTGCGAATCATGGATAATGATTACAATACTTACGAACAGGTAATCCGAATTTGCATGAAAGCACTGTCCATTGGATTTGAAGAGGCATTGCAGATCGCTCTTGCCGTCGACCATAACGGCCATGCCGATGTTTTCCATGGGGACGAAACCAGCGCCCGGCAAGTTGCAGCAGTAATTTCCAGTATCGGTATCGAGGTACGGGTTGAACCGCTGACCGCCTCCTGAGTAAAGCCCAATACGGCCCCCTACCCGGCATCGGTCCTTCCTAACTCGCCTCCTTCTTTGCCTGGCTGTCGCCCTGGGCAGAGAATCATCGACCCTGACCACAGCCAACCAGAGGTTCGCAACAGAATTCAGTGGATTCCAATTCTTCCGCAGGTTCCAGCAGAGTGATCCAGTAGCCGCCCTTTTCGTAGTAACAGGTATTCGGATCCGTTGCAATTCTTCCGGAGTCAAACACTGGTTCGGTTTGGCCCGGGCAGTACAGCTTTAGCCAGTTCCAGAATACACCATGCCCGGTGGCATCGGAGAGCAGAGGAAATAGTCGCGCATTACTTTGCACATCGTATCTTTCATCTTTCATCCAGGCGGGTTCCTCGAATACTATACTGTATCCGTCCTCGGCGGACAGAATTTGTCCGGTATAAAACACCGATTCATTCTCCATCCCCCTTTCTCCTCTTACCATCTGAAACTCCAGCGTTTCGCAGCCCGCCTCCACGATGGTGGCAGTCCGCAGTGCGGTGATTCGACTGCCGTCGCAAGAAAATCCAGAAAGCAGGAGCCAGAGCAGAGCCAGGGATAGAGAATTGAGTCTGTGACGTTGCATAAAACTGGTATAGTAGATTCAGATAATCTGTCATCCGAATTGCAGGGCCATGAAACAATGCAGGGTTTGCCTATCTATCCTTCCTCGCGGCAAGGCAGAGCTCTCCTGCCCTCTCAACTCTGAGCTGCGGGCAAGACCGCTCCTTCGGCTATCGCAATGATGTGGCGCCCGGGCACCCTGCGCCCAAATAAGGCTCATTGCGGTTCGTCTAGATTCAGGGGCATAATGTCAATGACACTCAACCAGCCCGCCAGATTCGCCTTAATTCGGCCGGGCGCCATAAGACGAACTCTGTAAAATCTATTGACAGGCCGATAGGTGACAGCTGGATCTCAGCCGACGGCTTCAAGGCCCAATCGGGTCATAATGCGAACGTGGCAAAATCCCTTGACAGCCAGCCTGACGCCTTCCCGAGCAAAGTGTGGGAGTAACAATCAATTTTGCGGTATAAGACGGTGCAGGCCGAACCTGCTACCCGGGCTGGTAACGCTATATGTTTTCTTCCGACGGGGAGGAACAGCGCTGTATTAAACGAAATCGAATAGATGGCCAAGCTTCTCTTTTTTGGTTCGTAAGTACTTTTCATTGGCTTCCCGGGGAGGGATGGTGATGGGTA
>JAGRNE010000392.1 GCA_020440915.1 Leptospiraceae bacterium
GCGGTTTCAGCTGAACGAGACTGCCATCCAGGTGATGGAGTTGGCACCCCCATATGTGCAAACCCATCTTACCGGAGAGCATCAGGCCAGCGATCCAATGGCCATGCCTCTGGACGAATTCATCGCAGAGGTCATGGATATCATTCAGACCAATCCGCAGGCAGAAGAGATTCTGGTGCAGCGAGTGGAGATGCTTCGCTTCGCCGAGTCCGGCGGTCGTGAAAAGTATCGAAAATTTTACAAAGAAATGAATGACGGGTTCACAAAGGCGAGGGCAGGAGTGTTCTAAGATGAAGGCTACCCTTTCGGACACTTCCGTCCCGGAAGAACTGATTTCTCTTTCTCTGGAATACTCGCAGCCCGGAGCGGTTCTGCAAACTCCTTTGCGGGAACTGAAGATAATTCGAAGCGACATCGTTTCCGGGCCCATCCACTCTGTCTACGAGCCTTCTGTTTGCTTCGTAGTGCAGGGAGCCAAGAATGCAACAGTGGGAAATCAGATCTACCGGTGCGAGCCGGGCCGATTCTTCGCTTCTTCCGCCAATGTGCCGGCCGTCGGCGAAGTGATCCAGGCTTCACGGGAAAGGCCATACATTGCGCTAATCCTGAGCATTGACTCCGCGCCTATATATGACATCGTCACCGAACTCAATCTTCGCCCGGAGCCGGGACCCGAAATGGCCGGCGTCTTTACCGATGAAGTCATTCAACCCATGACCGATGCATTCCTGCGGCTCATGCGGACTTTGCCAGGTGCGCTGGATCGGCAATTCATGGCGCCAATGATTATCAGGGAAATCATCTACTACTTGCTACAGTCCAGATACTCCCGGGTGCTGTATGAACTGGGGATCCAGGGTAGTAACGTGAATCGACTCTCCAGAAGTATTCAGAAGATTCGCGCAGATTTCAGTAGTCCTCTGAAAGTGAATACTCTTGCACGCCTGGCCGATATGAGCCCATCGGCCTTTTACAATAACTTCAAGAAGCTTACGGGACTGAGTCCGATACAGTTTCAGAAACAAATGCGGCTTCAGGAGGCGCGCAAGCTTCTGGCCACGGAGGTTAACGATGTAACTTCCGTGGCCTACAACGTGGGATACGAAAGCCCGTCTCAGTTCAGCAGGGACTATTCCCGACTGTTTGGCCTTTCGCCTTCCAGAGATCTGAAGAATTTGCGAAGCCAGGCAAATGCTCCAGTATGATCGCAGCGCTGAAGTCTCTGCAAAGGCAAAAGGGCCAAAGAGCGTCGACAGGGGAGACGGTTGCGCCACGGCAACGCAGAGCGATGGTCGCTTCCTGACCGGCGGCGCAGGAGGCCAGCTGTCCTCAAACTCGGAGAATGAAACAACACGGATACAATGACAGGCCCGGATGGGCCAAAGACAGGAGACAATAATGAAACACAGACAACTGGGAAAGAGCGACCTCAAGGTATCGGCCCTGGGACTGGGCTGCATGGGGATGTCGGACTTCTACAGTCCTACCGATGATAGCGAATCTATCGCCACCATTCACCGCGCCATCGAACTGGGTGTGAACTTCCTGGATACTGCCGATATGTATGGGCCTTCTACCAATGAGATTCTGGTCGGCAAAGCGATTGCAGATCGAAGGGATAAGGTCATCGTGGCCACAAAGTTTGGCGTTCAAAGAACAGATAGCGGAGACTTTCTGGGCATCAACGGTAAACCCGATTATGTACGCTCCGCCTGCGAAGCGTCACTGAAACGTCTGGGCATCGACCATATCGATCTCTATTATCAGCATCGTGTGGATCCCAATGTGCCCATCGAAGAAACAGTAGGAGCCATGGCGGATCTGGTAAAGGAAGGCAAGGTACGGTACCTGGGACTATCCGAAGCAGAACCGACTCAGATTCGCAAAGCAAATGCAACGCATCCCATTACTGCTCTGCAGACAGAGTACTCCCTGTGGAGTCGCGATCCGGAAAAGGAAATATTGGCCACCATACGAGAACTGGGAATGAGTTTTGTGGCCTACAGCCCACTGGGCCGTGGCTTCCTTACCGGACAGATTCAGAAATTTGAAGACCTGGCCGAAGACGACTGGAGACGAAGCAACCCACGATTCGCAGGCGACAATTTTCAAAAGAACCTGGCGCTGGTAGAAAAGATCAAGGAAGTCGCAGAACAGAAAGGGATTTTTCCGGCGCAGCTGGCTCTGGCCTGGGTACTTTCCCGAGGGGAAGACGTGGTAAGCATT
>JAGRNE010000393.1 GCA_020440915.1 Leptospiraceae bacterium
TGGACCATCTCTTCCATGTGGAGACAGGAGAATCAGACTCGCTTCGCATTCCAGATCGCCGAGGAAAGCGGTAAGCTCTATGACAAATTTGTCGGTTTTCTGTCTTCCTTTCAGGAGATTGGCAAGTCCATAGATAAATCCAGAGAGGCGTACGATAAGGCGCTGAATCAAATGAAAACTGGAAGGGGCAATCTGATTCAGAGAGCAGAGAAAATCCGAAAGATGGGGGCCCGATCTTCGCGAAATCTTTCCGAGACGAGCCTGGCCGATGGAACGGAAGAGCTGGAATAGCCGGGGAATGCGTCACATGCGTTGCGTACATGCAGTCCGGCCAGGGGTCAAAGTCAGCGAAGAGCAAAAGTCGCTTTTCGATAAATGCAGACGATTCAAAAGCATTCCATGCTTCCAACAAAGAATCTGCCGCCGCTTCAAGAGAAAGTCTCCTTGTTCCGCTTACGAGCTGATTCTTGTCGCAAAGGGGACTTTGCGCCTCCAGATTTCGGGAATGTGAGGTTTGCCGCTGCCATCATCTTATTTCTCTCTCCGTTCATTGCCTCCGGGGAGGCGGCTTCCACAGACGAAGGGCCCGGGCAGGCCAGGCAAATCGAAGGTGCGCTCCTTATTGGGCAAGTGGAGTCCCTTCTTTCTGATCCGGGTACCACAAGATTGGATTCGCATCAAGTCTCGGAGGCACTGTCGAAAGTCGATCTAGAAGAATTCTGCGCAGTGCATCCTTCTGCCCGGGGGGATGAAGTCCGTCCGATCTGGAATGAAAGGGGAGTGTATGCTCTTCGGTATGTGAATGTAGAAAAGGAAGGTATTCCTTACCGATTGGGAATTCGGTCCGGTATGAAGCTGCTGCGGACTACAGGTAGCGAGTCCAGCTGGGCGACCTGGGATGGAAAGGGTATGCCGGGTATTTGCTCGGGCTCCGCTTTCAGGTTAATCGTATTGCAGGACTATCGGCTATTCGAACTGGAAGGCTCGTTTCGCGGGGCCGGAGAAGATGCATCCGTCCAGAGCCCTGATCTGGAAGTTCACATAGACTACCGCCGTATACAGGCGCCCTCCGATACTCGATATCTTGAAATTGTCGCCGTGCCATGGGCACAAACACTTTCTCTCCAGGACCATACAGACCTTTGCTCCGCATCTGTTTCCGGATCCATGTCTGTTGCTCCTGTTGTGTTGGAGAAAAGATTGGGCCTGCGATTGGTTCAGGTCCCACGGCCTGGCCACTTCTACAATCTTGGATTTCGGTCCGGGGACGTCCTGCATGAGGTCCAGGGAACGGCAAATGCCAGGCTGGAGGACCTGTTCGGCGGACTTTGCCTGGAAGGAGAATCTTCGCTCATCCTGGAAAGGGGAGGAACACTTCTGGAAGTGACCCTCACTTCTGAATCGACGAAAAGCCCTTCCGGGCCTGCCGTGACCTTACGGGCTACTTTTCATCCCGGGGCGGACGTTGAATTGCCTTTGTTCAGTCCTGCCAGCCCGGAAAATCCAATAAATCCCAGCACGGGAAGGCCCTTCACCGATAGGCAAATGATGCAGTTTGACCGGCTTCGTGAACGCTTTCCAGAAAACAGTGTCATACCGGTCCGGCAAAGCGATGAGCTGGCTCGAAGGAGAGAAGAGCGTCAAAAACGAATCTATGTTATACAAGAAAGGATCCTTCAGAAAGAGGCTACTTGCCAGGAGGTAAACGAATACTATGATTTTCAGGAAAAATCCACACGCGATCGCCTTGAACTCATGGAATTCGTTCTTTCCGGGGACGCTGCATCCGAAGAAACGAAAGCCAATATGCAAGAGCATTTCGATCGTATGCGGCGAACATTGGAGAGCTACAAGCAGGCCAGGCTGAGGGCCTTGGAACATTGTCTACTTCCTGAATAAGGGTGGAGCGCATGCGAAGCTGCCTCCGGATAATTCGCACATGTTTTCGATGCTTCTGTCCCCACCGGCCTTACTCTCTTTGGCTCCACCCCGTTTCCATTGCTTTCTGAATCGGCTCCAGGCAGTAGCGGGCAGTTAGCGACTACAAAAGTGCTGGATCTCATGCACTGCTTTCCGGACACCGTATTTATAGAAGGCATGGAGGCTGGAAAGAAAGACGATTCTGCCATCGACCGCTCCATTCGTGAGATTGATCTTGCTATTGAATCTCATATGGATTGGACGCGGCATCTGCTACGGTTCTGTATGCTG
>JAGRNE010000394.1 GCA_020440915.1 Leptospiraceae bacterium
CTGGCAGGCCGAAGGGCCGGTCATTTTGCAGGTGGCCAGCGATCGCAGCTTTTCCAGCATCGTGGCTCAGGCGCAACGAGCTGGCGATGCAGGCGCAGCTGTGGGTCCCGGTATCTACTACTGGCGCGTCATACAGAACGGCAAATCCTCGCCTGTGCGAAGATTCGCGGTGTACCGACAGCAGGCTCCGGTACTACAGATGCCTCTGGGAGGAAGCGAATTTGCCTACCGCGACAGTCCTCCTCTTATTCAGTTCCTGTGGTCCAGACTGGACGGGGTCACATCCTATAGAATCATTGTATCTCAGAACCGCAATCTTTCCAGCCCGGTGATCAACGAACAGCTGGTGGTAAACAGCATCTCCAGAAACCTGGGACCTGGAACCTACTACTGGCAGATTCAACCCATCTCCGCCACAGAAGGAATGGCCTCCAATAGCGGCGTGGGTTCGTTCACTGTTTCTCAGCAGTCCCAGATTGCTGCCCCTATTCCACTGAGTCCCGTAAATGCCACCTTCGTCGAAGAAGTGATTCAGAAGAATGGATTAAACTTTGCCTGGAAACAGGACAAGGAAATCTCAGGAGTCCAATTCCAGTTGGCCTCGGATGCCGGCTTCCAGAACACCATCGCTTCTACGCAGGTAAACGGAAACGTCTATGCATTTCGTGGAGAGCTCCGTCCGGGCACCTATTACTGGCGATTGAGCGGCCAGGGCTTTCCGGCCTCAAGGGTAGTAAGCTTTTCGGTAGCAGATAAGGAGCGCCTTGAAGCGGTGCTTCCCGCTCCGGGCCAGACAGTCACTTCCCTTGCTCAGAATGTGGATATCCGATTCGCATGGAAAGGCGGCGCAGGAAATTATAGGATCCTGGTGTCCCGCAATCAGGATTTGAGCAATTCACAATCCTCCAATACAACGGCCCGTTCCCTGACCGTCCAGGGATTGGAGGCGGGACTGTATTATTGGAAGGTGCAGAAGCTGGGATCCGAAGGCGAGGTGCTCGGTGAATCCGCGTTGTTGAACTTCAAAATCGAACGAAAACTGGACAAACCCGTTCTAATTGCTCCGGCGCCTGGTTCTGTCGTGGATATGACAGATCTGGATCGTCTAATTTTTAGATGGCAACCTGTGGAGGGTGCCCGAAGCTATACCTTGAAGGTGTACCAGATTGATGGCACCGGGCAGAAGCTGATCCTCACCCGACAGGTAGCCGGCGCTGCATTCGAGTTTACGGATCTGAAGCTTCTCGATGAGTCTCTATTCAGGTACACGGTAGAGGCCAATGCGCCTGGTCTGACAGGAGAACCGGCCCAGGCAACGTTCCGAATTTCGTTGCAATTGGAGAAAAAACCGGAATTTATTACCCCCGAGGTCATTTTTAAATAGAGATGCGGCAAAACCAACAACATAGGATGGATCCGGAAAATCCGACGCCTTCGGGCCTGTCCGTTATGAAGTCTTTTCCGAGACCTCCAATGAGAAAGGGACGCCGCAACGTTTCTCGTAGCCTCTTTATACTTCTTGTCTTACTTGGTGCGGGCTTTGCCACCGCTCTGCAGGCAGCGCCGGATGATGAAAAGATCATTGAGGGAAAGCGCATCGATCCGAATGCGCCCACTCTTTCCGTGCTTATGGAATGGACCTCGGTGAAGATTGCCGAGGGATATGTTCTGCAAATCGCCGATGAACAGGGACGCCTGCTTCTGGACTTAAAGGATTTGAACGATCCCAGCGTTACGATCAAACTGCAACCTGGCCGATACCAGCGCCGTATTGGTATCGTAAATAAGTTCGGCAAACTTAGCTTCTGGTCTCCCTGGGAAAATTTTCGTCTGGTGCAGACCAAAGAACCCCGAATCGCAAATCTGACTCTGGGCGACCACACACCGGGACAGAGTACACGGGTCATTGTATCCGGAGAAAACCTGGACGAATTCACCGAATTCGAAGCCAGCGCAGGAAAAAAGAAAGTTAAGATCTGGCGCAAACAGGTAATGTCCGACGGAAAAGTGGCCCTGGACGTGGACACAACCACTCTGGGCGATGAAGCAAAAGTAGACATCAAGGCCGCCAACCCGGGTAAGGACCCGGATACGGTGGAATCTGCCCTGGTCATCGATGGCAAAGAAGCCAGCGTAAATCAACCTTCTCCGCTTCGCAACTGGAGCATGGGCGACTATACGTGGCTT
>JAGRNE010000395.1 GCA_020440915.1 Leptospiraceae bacterium
AGGATCGGTGCAACTGAAGAGCGAAGCGGGTCAGGGAACCACCATTACGCTGAAGCTACCTCTGACTCTTGCAATCATCGATGGATTTCTGATTCGCGCCGCAGGTGTACATTTTGTCGTGCCGCTGGATATGGTCTATGAATGCACCGAACTCTCGGCCCATAAACAAACCGGTAATGCAGGCAACTTCATCAATCTCCGCGGGGATGTGGTTCCCTGCGTTAATCTGCCAGAAGCGTTTCAAATGCAATCCGAACATGCCAACGATCTTATCGTACTGCAGCAGGGAGAACAACGGGTAGGCCTGGTGGTGGACGAATTGCTGGGCGAGTATCAAACCGTGGTACGAAAAGGCGGACGAGTCCTGGGGAACCTTCCAGGCGTAAGCGGAGTTACCATTCTGGGCACAGGGCAAATAGCCTATATCCTGGATGTGGGAGCCTTTTTCGGGCATAAGGGACCGGCGCGGAGCGTTCAGACTCCGGTCGGCGTTGTTGCCTCGGCTCAATAGACAGGAACATTTCGTTGCCAGCCAAATTCCAGGAGGTTGAAGATTCTTAGAAAGGGACATCATCCTGGAAAACACATAAAATCGGATGAGCCGCAATAGACGGTGGGTCCTGACGGAGAGAAGAAGATGTTCAAAAATATGTCTGTAAAGGTAAAACTGGCTACCCTTCTGGGTTTGCTCAGCATTCTATTGCTGGCCATTGGCTTTCTAGGACTCTATGGTATGAATAGTGCCGTAGAGGGCCTGCGCACGGTCTACAATGACCGAACCGTTCCGCTACAACAGCTGGGAAAGATTCGGGCCGATCTTCTCTGGAACCGAATCGCTCTTACAGCGGCAGCGGCAGATCCGGATCCTGCCTTCATTAGAGAACAAACGGAAAAGGTCACAAAGAATCTGGAAGAGATCGACAAAATCTGGGCCAGGTTTATGGAGACCAACCTGACTCCAGAAGAGACGCGGCTGGCCGAAACGTTTGCTCAGGATTTTCCCAGGCTCAAAGAAGATGGAATGGAAGTCTGTATGCAACAACTACTGGCCGGCGATGCAGAGGCGGCCACCAATACCATCGCCACAAAGATACGCCCTCTGTACGTTCCGGTGGGCGAAGATCTGGATGCCCTGGTAGCTCTGCAAGATCGGGTGGCCAATGAAGAGTTTCATAAGGCGGAAGCGGAGTATTCCGCCATCCGGACTTTCAGCATTATTTCCATTTCAGCGGGCGTTATTCTGGCCATACTACTAGGTACGATGATCATTCGAAGTATTACCAATCCATTGGCCCGGGCCGTGGAGCTAGCCAATCGCCTGGCCGACGGAGATCTAACCCATCAGGTGGAAGTGGACTCAAAGGACGAGATTGGACGCTTGCTGGATTCCATGCGCAATATGGTGTCCCGACTTTCAGGTATCATCATGGAAGTCCGTCAGAACGCCGCGATCCTCAATCAAGTTTCGCAGCAAGTAAACTCCTCCGCACAGTCCATGAGCCAGAACTCCTCGGAACTGGCGGCGAACGTCGAAGAAAGCAGTTCCACCATGGAAGAAATGGTTTCCAGTATTGTGCAGAATACAGAAAATGCACAGCTTACGGAGAAGATTGCTCAGGACTCTGCAGGAGCGGCTAAAGAAGGCAGCGCCGCTGTTCGAAGAACCATTGAAGCCATGCAGCAGATCGCAGATAAAATCAATGTAGTCCAGGAAATCGCCTATCAGACCAACCTGCTAGCATTGAATGCGGCCATCGAAGCCGCACGGGCCGGCGAACACGGTCAGGGATTCGCCGTCGTAGCCACCGAAGTGCGAAAGTTGGCCGAACGAAGTCGCGGATCCGCGCAGGAAATCAGCGAAATCGCCGCAAACTCGGTGGACGTGGCCGAAAAAGCCGGAAAGCTGATCGAAGACATGCAACCAAGCATCCAGAAAACCGCAGACCTGGTTGTAGAGATCTCCGCTTCTTCCCGTCAGCAAAAGGATGGCGCCGAGCAAATCAATACCGGCATCCAGCAAATGAGTCAGGTATCGCAGCAGAGCGCTTCCTCTGCGGAAGAACTGGCAGCCACCGCCGAAGAGCTCTCCGGACAGGCTGATTCCCTGATGGACAACCTGGCTTTCTTCAATGTAGACGAAAGTCGGTCCTCGGCGCAAGCCAGACGCAGGAT
>JAGRNE010000396.1 GCA_020440915.1 Leptospiraceae bacterium
ATCGAAGATTTCGTAAAGAAGATTGGGTTGGCTGAGTCCCTTTGCAATCACCGTATCGATTTCTCTGTATTTGTACTGCTCCGGATCCACCAGATCTTTAAAGGTGCTTTCCGTTATGATGATGGAAACTCCGTAAGAGGTTGTGAGGGCCTCCATTCGACTGGAAAGATTGACTGCATGTCCCAGAACCGTGGTATCCAGTCTTGTTTCGGTTCCTACCGTTCCCAGAATAACGTCGCCGGTGGCGATGCCCATGCCCGTGCGAATAGGTTCAGCGTTCTGTTCTTTGCGAAATTCGTTGAAAAGGTGGAGTTCCCGCTGCATGGCTATGGCTGCGTTCACAGATTTGTTTGCGGAGGGAAGATCGCTATTGCGAAAGAGCGCCATGATCCCATCGCCCATATACTTATCGATAAAGCCATCATGATCTTTGATCACCGGTTCCATAACTTCAAGGTAGCTATTCATGAAATCCAGAACTTCGGCCGGCGTCATCCCTTCACTGAGACTCGTAAAGGACCGGATGTCCGAGAAAAGCACCGATAGATTGAGCAGGTTGGATTCGCCGGTATGAATCTCAATGGCATTGTCTTTTCCCAGAATTTCCACGAACTGCGTGGGCACAAAACGAAAGAAGGCCTGGTTTTGTTTTTCCAGGTTAGAGGAAAAATCGCGAATCTCACGAACCATATCATTGAAAGTTTCGCCCAGCACCTCCAGTTCATCGTTGGTGCGAATGTCTATAGATGTCTCGAAATCCCGCTTTCGCACTCGCTCCGCGCCCATTCGCAGCAAACTCACTGGTCGAGTCAATAGACCTCCAAGCAGATAAGCCGCGGAGACCGTGAGGAGCACGCTAATGGCGACAATGGCAATGTAGAATCTGAAAAGAGAATTTACCAGATTCAATTCGTTGTTCGCCAGCATATCCAGACCCATGATTGCAATGACCTGTCCTCTGGAATCCTTGAATGGCACGTAGGCGGAAATCATGACTCCCCATGCGTCTTCCGTATACTCCGGGTCTGCAGTAAGGACTCCCTTCTCCAGGCTTCGGAGCAGGGCCGGATATTCGGTGGAATTAAAGATGCTGCCGGGGCTGGCGGCAGTTTCTGCGTCGTCGATGGTTCCATTGCCATTGTAATCATAGGGCCGGAAATCGGCATCGGCAGCGAATACGGTAAAGCCCGGTCGATCTTTCAGGGGGAAGAGGAAGTACGCGTAGCGAATCAGTCGTTTGTTGTCTCTTACAGTTCCTTCCCGAATCCGATTCAAGTAATCGACCAGAGAAAGAAAGCCGGGATCAGATTCTATACCCTCCACCTCATCTTCGGAAAGGACTTCCTGCAAATCTCCAGATTCTATTTCTTCCAGGGAACTGGCCGCTATCTGCTTTTCTGAGACGGCAACGTCAATTCGGGCAACCAGGGCCTGAAGCTCCTCCTGTTCCTCCTGTTGCATCATTCCGTGAGCTGTGCCGCCTACATCCATCAATCTCTGGGTCATTTGTTCCCATACCGTATCGTAGATGATGCTGTAGAAGATATAAAGAGCGCCGCCGGATATGAGAACTGAGAGTAATCCGATGGAGATACTTAGCTTGTAGCGGTAGGGGATTCGCACAATGCCAGCAATTCTACCTTGCTGGATTAGTCATCGATTTCCGGACTTTTCCGGAAAAACTGAAAAATTGAGTCTTTTTTCTTCGGCCGAGTTGACCCCGGAGACGCTATTGTCGAACCTGGTTATAGTGTCTCGCCTTGCAAACAGCGTACTATGGTTCAACGTCACCGTTGTGATGGTGGTCGTGGTATGCTCGATGGCAGGGTGAGCTAATTCATTTCCCCTGCCAGTCCTGGCGGGGGTCCCACAATAAGTCTCCGTCCGGGTTGTCAGGGTCAGGAAAAGGCCATGACAGAAGGAACATTATCCACATCGGCAAATATCGATGAATTCAGGACTGCCAGCAGCGGGCTTGCTGGAGTCGGGAGCGTCGTGCCATCAGTGAACGGCCGTTCTGAGCTTGCTACCGGCGCCGAGCTGGTGATCCAATTCTTAAAGGAAAAAGGAATTCCCTGGGTGGCGGGAATGCCTGGCGGCGCTATCCTTCCGATCTACGATGCGCTTCATG
>JAGRNE010000397.1 GCA_020440915.1 Leptospiraceae bacterium
CATAATGAACCAAAATGCCGATGATAAAGGTGTGCGCATTCCAGGATTACCAGGCTTTCGGTTACGCCCCATGTGCGGAGCGGACCGTCCCACCGCAATAGCCCGCACCAACCGGGTCCATACCCGCATTTCCCCGGCCGAAATGGAGGGAGGTCTGTCCCGCTTGCTGGTTCTGGTCCTGACTGCGCTCCTTATAGGCTTTCCCGGTAGCAAGAGCGATAGTCAGCCATTGCCATCCAATGGAAGGACGCGAATTACCATTATGGCCACTTCGGACTTTGCAGGAAGCTTCGAATTGAACCAGGAAGGATCCCGGGGTTGGTCGGTTCTGCGAACCTATTCAAGGCAGGTAAAATTTAACCGTAGAAATGCAGCCTCCCGCGCCTATCTCTTCCATACCGGAGATCTAACCGGTCTGCAATTCGATAGCCATGATTTTCCGGATGGCATAGCTTACTTCGATGCCGGCCATCCCCTGGACGACACAGATTCTCGGACCGCGCAACTGCTCATCCGAAGAGGAGCCGACCTTCTGCAGTATGCGGGTTTTGACGGCGTGGCGTTGCGCAGTACCGAAGAAAAAGATTTGCGTCGAAGCTCCGATTCTTCCTGGACCTCTTTGCTCAGGTTTCGAGCCCCCGAAACGGACTGGACCGCTACGGTTGGAGCTCGCCCCCTTTCCCATTCCTACAAGATCCTTACCGGAGCCGGTACCTTTGTCTGGGTAAGCGCCGTGGAGCCCGCCGGCGATCTTGATTCCTTGAACCTGCAGATCAATTCACTGCGAAGGGAGATCTACAACAACCGCGCCGCCAATCTTATTATACTGCTTTTTGCGACTCGCAGACAGGCGAGCAGTCACGATGAGCCGGACAGCTTTCAGCGACTGAGTCCGGAACAGTTTATTCAAGCTTTTCTGAACAAGGACAATGGTAACCTCTTTCATCCCCTGACTTCGGAAGTGTCCTCGGGACAGGACATCCCTTACGGCAAAATGCTCCTATTGTTACCGGGCAAGCGGGCATTCTTTCAAACGCCGGAAGGGGCCACCCTCTGTCGCATACCCGCCGGGGAGCTTTGCCAGATGGAATTCGACTTTCGCAATAACCGGAAATCCGTGACCCAGCACTGGATTGGATTCGAAGAAGCGCTTCGGAATCATTCTTTCATTCCCGCCGATCCCGGTATGGAAAAAATTCTTCAACAAAGATAAAATTTCCTTGTACTTTCTACCCTTCCCTCCGATGGTAGGGGCCGTGGCAAGGAGCGAACGCTATGTTCTTGGTCTAACGGGCATGCCCGGTTCCGGTAAATCCACGGCGCGGAAGATCCTGGAAGATCTCGGTTGCCACGCCCTGGATGCGGATGCCCTGGCTCATGAAGTCCTGGGATTGCCCGAAACGCTGGCAAAGATCGCAACCCGGTTTGGTGAAGAAGTGATAAAAGAAGGAAAATTAGATCGTCCGGCAATGGCGCAGAGAGTCTTCAAAGATCGGAAAATGCTCGAAACCCTGAATTCCATAGTGCATCCGGAAGTCCGCCGCCTTGCCCGCGAAAGAATAGAGTCCGCGCCGGCCGAGTCCATCGTTGTTTACGATGTGCCTCTCCTTTTTGAAACCGGCCTGGAAAAGGACCTTGATGGAACCCTTGCTATCGCCAGCGATTTTCCTCACAGACTTGAGCGCGTCCGGGAAAGAGGCTGGAGCGAAGAACAGCTTAAAGATCGGGACCAGCACCATTATCCGGATAAAGCCGAACGCGCCGATTTCGTAGTGGATAACAACAGCGATTTGCAAGCCCTTCGCGGACAGTTAGAAGAAGTTCTCCAGCAGATCAAAAAGGAAGTTCAGAAATGAAACGCAGAGTATTTTACGTAGTAAACCTTGACCGAGCTAGAATCCTGGCCCTGGGGATCTTTGCCGTGGGAGCATTCACACTCGCCTTTGCCACCGGCTACAGATTCGGCAACGCTCCCGACCGAAAATCAGAAAGCGAAAGTCCTGCCGGCCTTTCCGGCGATCCGGCTTCCTTCGATGCGCCCATGGACGATGGCGGCGCCGGCGAAGATCCCGAAACTCTGTCGCTGAGGCCCGAGGACGTAAAGGCAGAAA
>JAGRNE010000398.1 GCA_020440915.1 Leptospiraceae bacterium
TTGATCGCTGGATTCGGGGGAAGCGTCCAGAATGCGATCTGCTTCCGCATCCTGCTGGGACTCCTCCGCTTCCCGGGCTCTTCGCTCTTTTAATTCGGATGCATGGCGAAGGAGCTCCGTTTCCTGCCAGGAGATCTTTTCCTGTCCTGCGCGGTTCAGTACCGGCACAGGACATTGAGAAGCCAGTCGGAGCAACTCTTCACGGGAAACGTCCGGCGCAATCCAGTCTTCAGGAATTAGTTCAAATTCTTGATTGGCTCGCTCCAGGTCGCTGAGTTCGCGGTTAAGACGTTCGCGGGAAAGGTATCCCTCCAGCCGGGAATCCAGGTCCCGAACCAGAGGAATGTGATCCAGAGAGGTAGAATAGAAGAAGCGAATGATTTCGATGGGCCTGACTCGGGTCACAATGAGACAGGCCCGATTTTACTATTTACTGGCAAGAACGAAATTTCGGAGGGCTTCGGGAAAGGGCTGAATCATATCCAGCTTCTCTGTGAGCTCGTACTCCATAATATCGCCAGCCGCGGTGATGTCGTTTTCTTCCAGAGCGGAGGAAAGATCTTTCAGAAGCTCCATCATGGAAGTGGCCGCCTGGGAAAAGGAAAGATCGCCTGCTGTGGCTTCTTCCATGCCGACGGATTTACACCGCGCTTCCAGGGCAAACAAACAGGACATGAATCCCTGAAGTCGCTCTACAACAGAGTCCAGATTCTCCAGAGCCTGCCCTTCCCGACCGGATTGCAGATCCTCATTGATGCCTACAATCTCTCTTTTGAAATCTGGAAGCTTGCTCTCGAATTGCTCCAGGGCCCGGGCCAACTCTTCCATGCTTGCAGACTGGGCCGCCAGTTGAAGGGCCAGTCGCATGGACATGGACTTGATGGGACGCAAGTGCAGAAGCACCGTTTCCATCTCTTCTTTCTGATCCTTGCCATTTTTAACAGAAGCGGCCAGACTATCCAGGCTGATTTTCAGAGCATTCATGGTATGGGCAATAGGCGCCGAGACCTGGCCTTCAGGCAGAGGAACCACCAGATTTTCCAGGTCCAGATTCAGAAGTCCGGCAAGACTGCTCACAGCTTGCTCGATCCATTCGTAGCCATCCTGGAGTTGCTCCAGCTGCTCGGCGGTCAGATATTCTTTTTGAAAGAGGAAACTTCCCACCTGGTCCAGATAGCGGTCCAGTTCATGGGCGGCTTCCACAATGAATTGATCCTGTTCGGCCACTGTGAAATCCAGCCGCTCTACATCGCTCAATTCCATGGATTCCAGTCGCGAAGGCGCCACTTCCTGACGGTCCACCATCAGGTTCATGATGTAATGATTCTGGTTTCGGGACCAACGGTCCACTGCATCGTACACATCCCGCAGGGTTTTCTCTTGATCCAGAGATGCATCCAGCTTCTGTTCATTTACGTAGATATTCATTGCCTTCCTCCGCGCGGCTCCACAGATCCGCTCCTGCATATTATGTCGTAACAACCGGAAAAATTCTGCAGAAAAAATCCCGGTTTCGGATGAACCGATGGCTGCCGTTGCTCTGGCCCGGGACCACACTTTGCAGTCCCCTTGATTAAAGCCGATGCTGTAGCCCCTTTGCCCACAACGCCTCTGGTCGGAGCACTTGCTATTTCACCGCAGACTTACGGAGTGCCCAGCTTGCTTTTCAGATACTCAGACCGGGACCTGGCTTCCCGGATGCTGCTTTCCATCCGCCCAAATTTCTCCCTTAGCTGTTGTTCCTTCTGTTCCAGGCTTCTTTGCTTGCTTGCAATGGTTTCCTGTTTCTGATCGATGGTACTCTTGATGGTATCGATGCGAGCGGTGATCAGTCCGCCGGAGAATTGCACATAAGGCTTCAGGGTTTCATTCATCTTGAAAGCAACACCATTGTCGGTGATGGCGTCTTCGTTTAGATCCGAGGCAAAGAGATCCTTGACGCTCTGAGGAGATTCGCTCAGCGCTTTGGTGAGCTTCGATTCATCTACCTTCAGATATCCATCCTTGATCTCGGACCATTTGGCTCCCACATCGCCGGTGGAAATTCCAATCTGGGCCAGCACTCTATAGTCGGGCTCGCTCAAAGAAGGATAGGACTGAGCCACCA
>JAGRNE010000399.1 GCA_020440915.1 Leptospiraceae bacterium
TACTGTTCCGGGGATCCTTCCGCTGCATTGCTCTTAACGTGGAAGGATTCATCGTAATCAACCGAAGCGCCGGATTGTAATCGCTCGGATAGGATTTCATAGGCCTGGATCAATTCCCGGGTTCTTTCTTCGGCCCAGTCCCGCTTCTGAGGATTGCGGTCCGGATGCACGGCCAGCATTGCTTTGCGAAAGCGTCGCTTTAGCGTTACCTCATCGGGAAGGGCATCCAGATTCAGGATGGAAAGTGAGGATTCCACCGTTTGCATCTCTCTTTATGGATCGGATAAAACGGCAGGTTTTTCACGATTTTTTGGCTCCACGGCTCCTTTCCCTGGCAGGTCGGGAGGGACAGAGCCCTTCATTGGTTGGCTGACTGTCTATTTTTTTCGAATAAAGAGATGTCCGGTATTTGCCGGCTGCGAAAATGCAAGAGGTATTCTTTCGAACTCCCCTTTGTGTTTTTCTATGTAGCGATCCACTTCACCGCTTTGAAGGCCCGAGCCT
Organism: Leptospiraceae bacterium; assembly: GCA_020440915.1. GTDB lineage: Bacteria > Spirochaetota > Leptospiria > Leptospirales > Leptonemataceae > UBA3465. The sequence goes on from JAGRNE010000399.1 coordinate 505, forward strand.
TCCAGCAAAAAGCAGTCAATCGTCCGATATTTCATCACTGGATCTACCACTCCGGCCGGGAAGCTCAACCGGGCGGGCACAAACTCATAATACCGGGTCTCTGGCCGGGCCTCCAGAATTGCAAAATAGGGATCCGGAACCATTCGAGCAAAGACGCTGGAACAGCCGGACGTGGCCCGGGTCATTTCCTGCAGAGACCGATGAACGATTTCATCGGTATTGCGCACCATGTGTCGATGAGCGTTCACAATTCCGATAAGGAGCATCCCCACTCCGAAGGCGCGCAGAAGCCAGCCCGCTCGTCGGCGCACCCTTTCCATGCGAAAAGGAGAGCTAAAGAAAGCAGCCGCGGAAAGAAGAAGATAGGGAAAGACATGCATGGCATACCATCCTTCCACGCTCAGCAAACAAAAGGCCGTCACCAGCGGCCAGGATAGGGAAAGCAGAAAAAGGGAATCGTTGCGAAACAGTCCCACAATGCCGCTTTCGCTGGAATCCAGGCGTGCCTTCCAGACGAAAACCAGCAAGGAGGCAGCAATGGCAACCAGAAGCCCCACCAGAAGCATGGATGTGGCTCCTCCTCCGTACTGGGACGTGAAGACAACGAAGATGCCGCCGGTTGGCCCGCCCCAGAGAGACAGCAGTCCTGACTTTCGCATGAGCTGCGGGATAAATTGCAAAGCGAAGATATCGAAGTGCTCGGCGATATAGGCCAGCCAGGGGCTCAGAGCCAGAAGCGTTCCGCAGGCCGCAAAGAAGATACCGCGCCACCGAAAAACATGAAACAGCAGAACAAAGGCTACGCCATACAAAGCCGCCGGATGCGACATGGCGCCCAATCCCAGAAAAACGCCGGAAATGAATGAGTAATGATCCCTCTTATGCTGAAAGGCCCGGAAAGAGAAATAAAGGGCCAGCAAACAGAAAAGAAGGCAGAGTCCATCCATGCGAATCACGTTGGATCCGCGAACAAAGGAAGGGTCCATGGCCAGAAGTAATGGGGCGATGAAGGTAAGAGGTCGGTCCACTCCTATGGAATGTAAAATCCCCGCAAAAACCAGCAGGATCAGAATTCCCAGAAGCAAGGAAAGAGCGCGGCCCGCTTGCAGGCTTTCGCCGCTAATGCGATACATTCCGGAAAGCAGCACCATGTATAGAGGAGAGTTCCACAGAGTAGCCTCTTCCATGCCCGGAACGAGGCCTTCCAGCACCATGGTCTTGAATCCATTTCCCCGGGCCAGCTCGCCGGCAGGATTGGAAAAAAGGGCCTCGTCCGGCCAGGCAGGAGGTTGCGCTGCGCCAAAGAACTGGACCTGCAAAACCAGGGCCAGAATGGCCGGTAATGCCATGCGCAAGATTTCAGAAAACCGGCTGAGCCGGGCAAAGAGACCTGGAATTCCGTTAGAAAGCATTCAATGACAGAATGCTATTGGCCCGTAGCCTGTTGCAACGCATTCTCCAGCGTGTCGGCCACGGCAAAAACTCTGTCCAGTTCAGTGACTGTAATGATTTTCTTAACGGCTGGCGAAAGCTCGGTAATGATCAGAAGCTTGCCGTGCTTGCGCAGTTCATGATACATAGAAAGAAGGGCCCGAACTCCGGA
>JAGRNE010000039.1 GCA_020440915.1 Leptospiraceae bacterium
TGGGCGCGGTCCTGGGCCGCAGTTCAGAAAATATTCAAAGATTGGCTCTACTGCAAAGGCGAAACAGCATGGATGCAAAAAGTGCGGACGGAACTGCCGGTGCATGGGTAAAAAAAGAGGCCGCCTCGTACAAGGCGGCCAGAGCGACAGATCGGAAGATTCTAAACTAAATTAGAAGCTTGTGCTGTAACCGAGGGATACATAGTATACTACGCTGGGCAGTTTTTGCCGAGGAGTATAAGTGAATCCGCCGGTAGGGTCGATAGATGTGGATACCAGGCTATTGATGTAGCTGTTAGCCAGTCCTGTTGTTTTGCTGGGATCGCCTACCTGTCCGTCGAACTTGGTAGAGCCATTTGCCAGCCAGGCAGGAACGTTCTTGCCAGCGGTGTCGCTGTCGAAGAAGGCCAGGTTAGGACGATAAACAGCAGTTACACCTACTGAAAAGTCGCCGAAACCGAAGGAAATTCCTGCATCCACGTTTCTCCATCCCTGAAGTTGGTTCTGAACCTGATAACCGGCACCAACACCCAGACCGATAGACATGGAATCGCTAAATTCGATGTCATATCCGTAATCGATGTAAGTGTAAGTGGTACCTTCAGCGCCATCGCCGTTCACTTCAGCGTAGTAGGTAATTCCCAGACCAGGCAAAGCTGCGGGAGCAAAACCTACGAAGAACTCAGTGTACTGATCGGCTCCGGTAACTCCGGCGGCCGGGTTGGGCAGAACGTAAGCGACGATACCGCCACTCATGGTCCCGTATTTGTGCTCTACTTCATAACCGAGAGTAAGGTCCACTTCGTCGAATCGACGCAGACCGTTTCTTTCGTTGTAGAATCCGGGAGCCGTATACGTTCCAGCAGCCACAGCAGCCAGAACTTCAGCGCTGGTACAGGTAGTGCCAGTTGCGGCAGTACAACCTGTGCTATTGCTGAAAGCCGGAGTAAACAGGTCAACACCGGGAGTCAGGATGTTAGCAGCAGTTGCTCCTCCTGGACCGTACTGGTATTGTCCGTCAGTGTCTTTGTCTTCGCGGCCGGTGAGGGCAAAGGAAGTCCAGACGTTAAAGAACATTCCATTGTCCAGGTTGAAGTTGATGCTCGGCTGAAAAGCCGGAGCCATGTTGAAGCCGGAGATTTTCTCTCCATCCTGGCTGAACTTACCTTGATGGATATCTGTTCCACGGAATACGTAGTTTGATACTACAGTAGCATCGACATCGATGCTGGGCTCCGCTTGCAGAGTGGCTGTTGACAACAGCGCTGAACCAATCAGGATAGAGGACCAGGTCTTCTTTAGTGCATTTCTTCTGGTTTCCAAGGTGTTATCCTCCTGTGTTTTGCCCATACAGTGCAGGAAGCGTGCCAGGCTGAGACGCCGAGGAAGGGCCTTATAGGTCACCGGGATCCGGCAATCTGCCCTGGCTCGGGACTTCTGCCTAATTTTTCAGCAGTTTGCTGTTAAATCCGAAATCCACCCGTCCGCTCCGCTCCTTGCTACAGGCAAATGTAGCACACCGATGGCCATTTTTCTGGGGCCCGTTGCCCTCCATCGAGGTCCCTGTGCCTTTTGTGCGCAAAAAAATGACGGCCCCTGTTAGAAATCAGAGGTCCTTCTTCTTAAAAAGGAATTGCAGAGAAGCTGGATGAGCTTCACAGAGAATGTAATGACCGAAGTCAGCGAAAGGGAACTGGAGTATCTTTACAGCGCGGACAAGATACAACATCTTCTGGCAAGGCATCTAAAAGGCCGATCCATGTTCTTGAAAGGACAGGATCCCCCTCCGGACGGTCTGGTACATGAGTTTGATCTAAACAATCGCATTCTTCTGGAGTCCAGAAAGGTAACTCTAGAACCGGAAATGAAGGTTCAGCTGTTTCGAATTCTGGGACGCTATATTGAGCTACACTGTGAAGTACTGCGAAAATCGGGGGAGCATACCTATTCTCTGCAGGTAGAAAGGGCAGCGATAGCAAAAAAGGAGCGATCCAATCTCAGAATTCCACTCAGCGCAGATCAGGCGCACATTACGAACATCCGCGCCAGTCGCTACACCATCGATACGGATACTCTTACCATACCTACGTCGGTGAAAGTAGGATTCGGCGAATACGAGCAGATCCTTAAACGCGACTTTGAGCAGGTGAAGATCGATACCTTCGGTCGTCGGGGCACGTGGCTGGATGAAGTGAAGAAACAGAGCAAAGCAATCTTTCTTCCCAACACCGAAGATCCCCATGCGTACCGGCCTCATGATGAACGTTGCCTGGACGTTTCCCGATTACTGGGAAAGCAACTACAAGAAAAGATCATCGAATACAGAAATCATAAGATAAAGGGGGAAGCTATCGTTCCAGTGATCTACCTGACCCATGATCGCAGTCCCATACCCATAGGATACATCCAGGTTCAGAGCCGCAAGGGCGCCTTTTCCCCAGACATTCTGGATCAGCTTTACCAGGCCTCGGCCGACATGGTGGAAAAAATCCGAGGCTCCAATACCGTAATGATCAAGGACAAGCAACAGGTATTGAACGTATCCCGAGGAGGATTTCGGGCAAGGATTACCCACGATGAATTGCGCACTTATCTGGCCCGGCAGAACGGCTTTACCTTTGACCTGGTGTTTCGCATGCAAGCTCCCATCACTCTATTTGGAACCATTCGATCCCAGAAGAAAACAGCCTCCGGCGAATTGCTTCTGGGTATCCAGATCGCAGGAAATGCTGACGAATCCAGCTATCATCGCTTCTTGAGTAATGTGGATATGCTGGAAAAGGAGGTGAGAGCCAAAATCGAGGCCAAGAAGCTACAAATGAAGCAGGTAAAGCGACAGAAGATTTGAATCTTCGGATTCTATGCGGATGCGCCCTCGCCTTCATCTACCTATGCGCTTCGTGGCCGTTGCTGTTCTGGCATCGCTACCGGCCATCGCATGTTTGCCCGTCCAGCGCCCTGCGACGGCGCCAGAAGGGCTAGCCGAACCGCTGGAGGTTTCCTTCCAGGGAAATCGCTCTCTTCGCATCAAAGACTACATGGAAGCCAACAGTACGCTTCGCCAGGTGTACAAAGCCCTTCCGGAAAGGACTTTGTATTGCGGTTGTCCCTTTGATCCTATGCGAAAACGCGCTCCAATCCAGGGCTGTTCCTATAGCTCCGGCGATGATCAGGACACCTATTACAAGGTGCACTGGGAGCACGTCGTACCGGCTGCGCGCCTGGGCAGAAATCGACAATGCTGGATCGGCCATCCATGCAAGCGCAAAGACGGCAAGCCCTATGGAGGACGAAGTTGCTGCCGCAAGATAGATCCGATGTTTCGCGCCATGGAAGCAGACATGCATAATCTCAGACCGGCTATTGGTGACATCAATATTCGCAGGCAGGACTACTCTTTCGGCGAGATACCCGGCGAAAAACGCGAATTTGGGCGGTGCGATATGGAAATTTCCAGCGAAACGGATACCGCAGAACCCGCGCCGGAGATTCGAGGCATCATTGCTCGCACGTATCTGTATATGAACGACGCCTACGAATTGCAGCTCAGACCAGAGGAAATCCGGCTATTTCTGACCTGGCATCGAAAATATCCGCCCAATTCCCTGGAAAGAGAAAGAGATACGCTCATAAGAAAACTGCAGGGCAACTCCAATCCGTACATCCATGGCTATGGTCTGGATCGTTGATTTGTGTGCTGGATAGCCGCGAAGCCAACGATATTGCCGAGGCCGGTCCACCGGTGCAGCTCATCTATGAATTCGCTTGCATTTGTCCTGCGCTTGCCAGGCGAGCAAAGCCCGGATCAGAGGTCGCCGGGATATTCAGAAGATCCGGGCGATCCAGCATTCTTCAATCGTCTCTGAACATGCCGTCCTTAATGAAGTCGCTCTTGCGAAAGAGACTCAGAAGCTCCACTCCTTCCGACTTTAGATTCTGCACTCCGCCTTCTTCTCGATCAATAATGCATAGAGCCTGCCGAACCACAAAACCGGCTTCGCGAAGGGCAATGACTGCCTTCAACGTGCTGCCTCCAGTGGTAATGACGTCGTCCAGAGCCAACACTTCTGCGCCGGAAATGGCCTCCACTTCCCCTTCGATTTGCTTGCCGGTTCCATGTCCTTTCGCCTCTTTCCGAACGATAAGCGGATAGCAAAGATGATTTCTAGCATGCAAAGCCAGGACCAGGCCATAAGAAATGGGATCGGCGCCCAGCGTCAGACCGCCTACCGCTTCCGGTAGCGCCAGCTTGCCTTCGGAAAAAAATCGACGGTAGATCTCATCGCATAGCAGAGAGAGTCGCGCTGGATGTAATGTAATCTTCTTGCAATTGAAATAGTGATGGGACCTTCTGCCAGAAGCGAGTGTGAAAGGCTCCTGCCTGTACGCATAGGCATGGTCCTGGATCAAACTAAATAAAGAATTCGCATCTGACACAGTATCGGGAGTCATAGATGATTAAGCTCTGGAAAGCCCCCTTCCAATCAATGGTTTTTTCCTCCATCGTATTTGGCATCTTATCCGCCCTTTCCCTGGAACCATTCAACTTTCCTCTTACTGCATATCTTGCAGTCTGGATTCTGCTATACCAGGCCCAATTGAACAGCAATTCGCCGGGCCGTCTTCTCTGGTTCGGATTTATGGCGGCGTTCTGGCTTTGCGTTTTCGGTTTCTACTGGACCATTCATCTTTTCACAGTGTATGGCGGTCTGCCGCTTTATCTGGCGGTGTTTACCTTTATTCCATATACCTTTCTGCTAAATCTGAAGATTCCTTTTCTGGTGCTGGCCCTGGGATACGTAAACGAAAAGCGATTCCGGCAACTAAGGCTTCCTTCGCTGATACTGGTTCCTACCATCGCGGTAAGCCTGGATCTTCTATTCCCGCAGGTATTCAACTGGTACTGGGGCAACTTGCTTGCGGGTAACCCGTATCTGGCCCAACTGGCGGAATATGTAGGAGTTCACGGGCTTAGCTTTCTTCTCTTTTTTCTTTCGTATGGTTCCTTCAAGGTGTTGAAAGGAGTTCCCTGGAAGGCCATATACTGGAAGCGCTTTCGCAGTATAAGGCTGTGGAAAGCAGTCAGCCCGGTAGTGGCCGTTGCCGTTGCAGGGTTGATCTTTGGCTATGCAAGAAAAGCGAGCATAGAGGAGATACAGAGATCCCTGCCCCATGTGACCGCTCTCACAATCCAGCCCAATGCGCCGCTGGAGAAGGCCGGCGGGCCGCAAGAAGTGACCTGGCCGGTTCTACGAAAGCTGATTACGGGCACTATTCCGGATCTGGCAAAGGAAGCCAGAGATGAGGCCTATTCGCGGGATCTAACGGTGGACCTGGTGGTGCTACCCGAATCGGCGGTGCCCTATTTTACGACTCAGGACAATATTCTGACGCGAAAACTCATGTACGGCTATCGGCCGGAATTTGAAGAATTGATCCTGCGGCTGGCCCTGGAATTCAACGCAGAGGTTTTCTTTAACCAGAACGCCTTTGGAGTGAGCCTGGATCCTTCCACCGGTCAGCCCCGCAAAGATGTGTACAATTCCTCTGCCCTTTTTTCGCGCAACGGTAAACGGGCGGACTATTATCATAAACAGATTTTGATCGCTTTTGGAGAACAAATCCCTTATGCGGAATTTCTGGAAGAGACCGGGCTAATCAATCTGGTCCCGGAAAGCGTGCGATACAGTCGCTTTCGCCAGGGAAAGCGCTTTGCCCTGCAACCCTATGAATCTTCTGCCATGGATCCCCTGCCAGAGGTTAGCCTCAAGTACGACGCTCTTTCCGATCCTCAGGCAATAAAGGAAGATTCCATACGAAAACTGCTGGACGAATTAAATAAGCGCGACTTCCAACCGACCGGTCAGTTCATGCCTTTGATTTGCTACGAGGTGCTGAGCCCGGATTACATTCGTGACTTCTTTCATAAGAACGAAGCCAATCCGGATTTTATGGTAAATATTACTCAGGACAAGTGGTACGGAAAAACCATCGAGACATTCCAGCATTTTGAACTCGGCAGAATTCGATCCATCGAGACTCGCAGGGCTTTGCTCCGGTCCACAAATAGCGGAAGTTCCGGTATGATTGATCTGGCCGGCAACTATGCAGAGCCGGAAGTAGGAAAACGACTCACCGGACAGGAAACAGAGGAATTCCAGATTTTCCGGGTGCCCGTCTATCGTAGCGAGGATACGTTTTACGTTACGTTCGGCGATAACTGGTTTTTCTTTCCATTTCTGGCAATGCTTGGCTTCTGGGTAAAGCGTCGCTTCGCTGGAGGAACTACCAACAGCAGCAGAAGAAAAATTGGAGCGGGCCCTTCGCCTGCAGGCCAGCCCTCGATGAGCACACCCCCTTCCAGAATTCAAATGCCCGAAGGGAGCGGCGGCGCGAAAAAGAAGTCTACTCCACGTCGTCCCACTCGTCGCCGTAGTGGAAAGTGAGTTCTTCGTGGGGTTCGATGTCCCGAATCGCAAAAAGATGATTCGCATCCCATTCGCAGTTGGGACGGGAACTATGGTTTAGATACCTTAGCTCGTTCTTGCCGTCGATACCGCGCCAGGTCCCGTTGTCTTGCTCCACCCATAGAACGTAAATATCATCGTCCAGGCTAGGTATTCCTTCATACGAGCCGACATAGGCCTTTCCGGGAATGCGGTTCTTTGCAAAAGCTCCCATTCCATGGATGGTGCTTTTCTTGTTGTAGACGTACTTTTCGATTGCTCGATTGGATTTCGCGCTAAACTTCAGCGGGAAAGGCGTATCGGCGGGAAGGATACGTGGCCTGTTGACCGGATGGTGTTTCTTCTCTACAGCCCTGTGTCCGCCCCCGGTGGCCGGACTCTTCTTACTGCCGGAAGCTGGCTTCTTTTTAGCCGGGCTCTTCTTGCTGCCGGAAGCTGGCTTCTTTTTGGCCGGACTCTTCTTGCTGCTGGAAGCTGGCTTCTTTTTGGATGTCTTGCTGGTCTTTTTCTTAGAGGGAGTTTTCTTGTTCATTCGTTACTTCAGTTTTGTTTTCGTGCTTTCAGTCGTTCTGCCTGACTGACAATATCCGTTACACGAACACCGAAGTTCTCGTCAATTACAACAACCTCTCCCTTTGCAATAAGCTTTCCGTTGACCAGAAGATCCACCGGTTCACCGGCCAGTTTATCCAATTCGATAATGGAACCCTCTCCAAGGCTGAGGATTTCTTTAATGTACTTCTTGGTCCTTCCCAGCTCCACTGTCAGGGTCATCTCCACGTCCATCAGGAGATCCATATTCGGAGTCAGCGGACCCATCCCGGCATTGGAAAGGTTCGGGAATCCGACGTTCTTCAGTGGATTCTGACCGGGTTGCGGTCCCTGGGGCTGATTCGCCATGTCCGGATTCATCATCTGTCCGGCGCTGGCAGTTCGGCGCGAACGATCGTGCAGACTGCGAGCCATATCCAGCGGCATAATCAGGGTTACCCGCGAATCGATGGTATTTTCGACTTTGAAGGGTATCTGTACGCGAAGCAACCGACCCCCGCCCACAGGGAAAGTGGGCTCGTCGGCCACATTCTTCACATCGAGGCCCAGAGGAGTCACTGCTTCTCCGGCCTTGACCGAGAACTGATTCACCATGGAAAACATAAGAGGTCCCATGGCATCTTTGATGGTGGCTATCTGGGCGCTATCCAGGGTTTCGGCTCCGGCTTCAGAAGCGTCTCCGCCCATCAACAGAGAACTGATTTTTCCTGCATCGGATGATGATAAAAAGAGAGCTACAGAGCCCGAAAGCGCTCCGGTGAGGTTCTGGGAAAAGAAAACGTAACCTCCGGAGAATTCTTTCTCTGCCTCCTCCGGTGATCGGACCTCCGCATAAGGGGTCCCCAGAGTCACAGAACGAGCCAGAATCATGGAAAGGCTCTGGGTGCCGGATCTCAGGCCCTGGTAGACCGTATCCCCCAGGTTTTCCTTTTCCAGAGGGGAAAGATCCTCCCCGCCTCCCTGGTTCTGCGCCGGGCCCGACTCGGACGGCTGCGCCGATAAGTCGTCTGCTCCCTGCAATAAAAGATCTATTTCTTCCTGGGTTAATGAACCGTCCGCCATAGTGCTACCTGTGGGTATTATCGGACATATTGTAAAATAGAGCCATCAGTTTCTTTCTTTCGAAACCATGAAAGTGCTTCCTTGCACTTTCATGGTGGAGGTTCTGCGCTCCTGACGAAGCTTACAGACATCCTGTCTGCGGTGCTCTGCGGGCGCAGAGCACCAACTTTGCCGCCTTTCACAAATCCGGCGGGTCCGGGAGTGCGGGCTGCGCCCGGTGCAAACTTCCTGTTTGCTACGAAAGCTTCGTGAAGAAGCTTTCGTAGGGGGCCATGCTGACTTTGATGGATTCTTTGCTGACGGTCCAGGGGATGAGCTGTCCGTCAAACAGGTCGGTGCGGCGCTTGAGGTCATTGGGCGACAGACCTGCGGGCAGACGGACATCAATGCGGGCGGGCCGGTCGGTGGGATTCCACAGTCCCAGGTATCCGTTGGGATTGTAGGCGCCCAGAGGAAACGGATTATGCAATCCTTCCAGCGGGATCGAAGGCTTGCTGGAGCACTTCTTGTTGATTTCCAGGATCTTTTCCAGCCATTCGAAGCGTGGACCATCCAGGAGTTGTAGATCATCGCTTATCAAAATCATGCCTCCGACCAGAGTCATGATTACCGCAGAAAGCCGGATCTGAGCATCAGTGAGCTCGGTTTCCCTGTTTCGCAGCATCAGGCAGTCAGGATCGTTCAACCAGAGGCGCTGATGCATAAAGGAACGAAGCAGATTGTTCTGCAATGCAGGCCGCAGGGCCGGAAAATTGCGATCCCCCAGAAGCTTGCCCAGCAAAGGCTTTTCCCACATATGGTTTACATCCATGCTCACTCGCTGCCCATCCACAATTCCGATGGAAGGATACAATGGGCAACCGCAGCCGAGCAAAAAGGTCTTCTTTCCCGCGGCCTTGCGGATGGTTTCCAGGGCCTTTCGCAGTCGCATAGACCCTGTGGTATCCGGGCTGTAGTAGCGCCCACGGAAGTAAGGCGTAAAAAGGAAGTCCAGCTTGAGATAGGTGAAGCCCTGCTCTATGAAATGGCGGGTCACCCGGGAAATGTATTCCAGATATTTGGGATGAGTGACATCCAGAGCATAGGTTTTTCCGCCCCAGTTGGGATTGATAAGCGCCCGCACCGGCCTTCCCTTTGCGTTTCGTAGCAGTATCTCCGGATGCTGGCGAATCAGATCCGCGTCTGGCCGGGCCAGAAATGGAGCGTACCAGACACCGGCGCGATAGCCAGCCTTTTTGATTTGCTTGACCAGCGGTGCAAGACCTCGAGGGAACTTTTCGTTGGTCTGCAGCCAGTCTCCTATGTTCTTCTGGTAGCCATCATCGATTTGAAATACGTCCAGCTTCACTTCCCGGGCTTTTAGAAGCATGAGGTTATGGGCCAGGTTCTCTTCGTTGATTCCAGTATAGTAATGATACCAGGAACACCAGCCGGTAAAGTTTGCGGATCGATTCGGCGCATCGGGCAGATCCCGGGCAATTTCGCCATATGCGCGATCCAGAAAATTAAAGAACTTCTCCTCTGTCTCCTGGGACTCCAGCGCTCGCACAGCAGACAAAGGTTGAATCGCATGAGATACGGATTTCTGCCCGTTGAAATCCCAGACAATGACCAGTTCGGCCAGGGATCCGTCCGAAGGTCTGAGACGTATCCGGAAACGGACATGCTGCAAGCCGGTATCTGATTGCCCCAGAAAGAGCAGCTTACCGGAATCCGAAATCATAGCTGCAACGGATTCGGAATGAAACAGGCCTTTCTTGGCGAAGGAATGTAGACGACCGGGCAGGGAGGACGGAAACGGAGTTTCCGGATTCTCATCCATATCGTGTTTCCAACGAAACCTGGATTGCAGATCACGGTCTCTGGCGCCTACAACCTGGCAGGAGGACCAGGAATGATAGCCATGCTGGAATAGACGAAGGTTTCTCTGGCCCGGAAATAGAGAGGACGGATTCTTGAGTCTTAATTCGAATCGTTCGAGGTTAAGCTCATCCTCCGAGAGTTGCTTTAATCGGATGCGAACCTGGTTTTCCTGACTCTGATCCTTAATCTGAAACGTTGAAGCCTCGCTGTTTCGGACTATTCCGTTGGTTTCGAATCGCTCTTCCTTCAGCGACCCCCCTCGCTTGTAGATTACATGGCAACTATAGTCCTCGAACACAGGCATGCCTACCCTGTGAAATTGCTGTAGTGCGGGGCAATTCTTTTTCCTTCCTTCCGAATAGAAGAAATACCGGCTTTCACTTGATCCTGTGCTGGAATCTGATCACCCTGGTGCTGTGGCAAGACAGGCAGCCATTTTTGACTTTGATAGCGTTCTCTTCCATGAGAAGAACATCTGGAAAGTGAAGCATCCGGCCGCCGGCATTCTGGGAATGGCCGCCGCCACCGGTCAGGTAATGCAGCATTTTCAAAACGGAATTCTGAAGTCCAGAGATCGCTTCCTTCCCGACTACTATTCCCTGGATGAATTCCCTTACGATGAGCTGGAGGATTCCAAAGGATACAACATCCTTACCCCTGACCTGGTCCGCACCACGGCCAGAACCCATGGCCAGAAAAGGCGGGACGTTCTTGTTCTTACCATGACGGAGCAGACCGGCATTCTGCACTTTCTTCAGCATCTGATTCCGCCCGAAAAGGGTCCCATCCCCTTCCCCGATCCTTTTGCGGATTGCGAAGTTCTAGAATTGAGGAAGGAGGATCTGGATGAGATCAAGAGAGCGGCGGATCTACCTCTGGCCCGCATGCGGCGCATGTTATCCCTGCTTGCATACAATGATGGACGGGCCACTGCTTCGCCGGGGCCCTACGAGCGCATCTTTTATCATACTACAGATCGAGTGGCTGCAGAACTGGTAGGCGGCTACGTCCAGAAGAATCATAATCTCTTGGAAGATGGGCGAAATGCCATTCTGGTCTACTATGTGGCCCGGGCCAGAGACCTGGCCATGCAATAGCGGTGGGATTCTTCAAAGAATTGGGAAATAGGGCAGTGATGGGACCTTTGACCAAAGGACGGGCATGATCCGCCCTTTACCAGATTGCCCGAGAACCAGAAGTCGCGGCGGGCAGGCACCCTGAACTCAGCGCCAGAACATCAAATTGCTCATGCTCCAGGAAGCAGGACGCTCGGTGGAGCGAGCAAAGATGATTTCATCGCTGGATAGATGGATTTGGCCATGGTCCGTGGCAAGAACCCATTCATGTTTGGAGCGCAGCATCAGATCTCCGGATACCTTCTGGCCGGTACGGAGCATAACGAATCCGTACTGACCTACATTTAGTTCCAGACCGCTACTCGGCGTTTCGCTGTAACCGTAGCTGGCATCTTCTGGACGAAGGCGAATTTGCCCGTAATCGGAATCCACCTCAGCATTGTAGCCGTCGTAGGCCACGGACTTGTAATTGATGGTATCCCCGCCGGAGAGCCGCATTGAATCTGCGGGGTGTTCGGGACTAACGACCGCCTCCAGCTGGGCGGGCTGCAAGATTCGCTTCTTTTCCGCGCCGGATTCGGTAGTTACTATTTCCATCTCTTCTATTTCAGACCGGTCAAAATCCATGAGACCGGCCGTGGTTTCAAGGGTGAAGACCTCGCCGTTTTGCTCAATGATTCGGGCATGGATCTCCTGCCCGGACCAGAGCCGCACCAGGCCTTCTGTTCTTTCCAGCCGCAGTGCCTCCTGTCGCCGACGCTCCATATCCTGCTCGCGCTGGCGTTCGTCCAGGTTTTCTCTGTCCTTTTCTTCTTCCAGCGCTTCCCGACGCTCCCGCTCTTCTTTTTCCTTTTCGCGGGCTTCTTCGGCTTCTTTCTTTTTTTCCAGCGCTTCGCGACGCTCTTTTTCCTGTTTCTCTTTTAGCTCTTTCTCTCTTCTTTCGCGCTCTTCTTCACGCTTTTTCTTGAGCTTCTCTTCCCGTTCTTTTTTCTCTTCTTCCTTTTTTAGAACGGTTAATTTGGCTTCCTGCTTATCCTTGTCCTTGCGAGAAAAATAGAATATCGTGGAGATGGAAGACTTGGGCAACATCTGCACCCGGCCGTCGTCTCCGACGAAATTTACCATCGCAATGGTCTGACCGGTTACGTTGCCTTCCAGCTGATCGCCATTTCGGAGCACTACCAGGTCCGCAAAGGCCGGTGTGGCCAGTCCGTACCCAACTCCCAGAGCAAGGGCGAATGCTTTTTTCTCAGTAGCCTTCATATGGAGAACCTGTATAATCCTGAACTATTAGACGATCAAAATTTCATCTTTGTTCCCTGTACCGCAGAAATGACCGGGTCTTATGTCGCCCGAATTGCTGGCGCAGGAGACCATTCCGACCGCTGCAAGTCGCTACGAGCCGCAGCGAGTCGCAGCGAGTCGCTCCACCCGGGGTTCGGTCCAGCGACTCTGCCGTTTCCGGGCGCAGAATCCAGTTTCGCCCTACGAATCGTCAATTGAAGCCGAAGTGCAAACGACGACTCACTCGCACGATTTCAATAGTACCGCCGCTTATCTCAATCTCTTTTCCATTGATGTCAATGAAGCGCGCCCGCGCCGGTCCGCCTTTAGGATTCAGCATTCCGGGAGCCAGACCCATAAAATCAGTAATACCGTCTCCATAGGCTTTGGCAAAACAACCGGAGGCGCCAAAGTTTGGATAGTTGGTTCCATTGGCTTTCATATACGGCTGTAGATAAAAAAGCCCCGCCGCCCAATGGAACGGAGAAATCACACAATCCAGAATTGTGCCTGTTCCGGTAAACACCGTATCTGTAACGTATGTTCGCGTTTTCCCGGTTTCGTCAATGTGTCGCACCTGAAAAGCAGAGCATGATGCGAAAAGAGCAAATGCGATCAGAATGATTGCGACCCTGAGAAGTGTTCGAGCTGAATTCATTTTTCCCTCCTGCCTGACTTAGAAATCGGCGCATTTCGCCTCAGGATTCAAGACACTTTTAAAAAATGACACAGAAAGTAGAACTACATTAGTTTTTTAAATCTAACCGAAAAAGGTTAGATTAATTGGCGATTGATGCTTGATAAAGGACGCTACCTACTCGACAATTACTATGCCGGATTCACCGGATTGCAGGTAGCCCGATGAAGTCACTCGCAAGATTGCTTTTACTTATCTCCTTCCTTGTGGCAGGAAACGTTTTCGGAGATGTAATTCGCCTCAACGGCGGACAGGTGCTGGAAGGCCAGATCCTGGATGAAACAGACAAGGTTCTGGTTATCGAAACGGCCAGCGGAACCTTTACGATTCGAAAAGAAGATATACTGGAGCGGGAACGGCCTGGCGGTCCGAAAATCGCCCGACTGGATCGAGAACCCCTGGATCCCATTACCACCGCATCCCGCAGCTTCATTCCCTTTTACAGCGGATTCTATGAAACCGAGGACGAGGAGTTTGGCCTTCTTTTTGCCACGCTCCAGGGAGGTTTCGCGATCGGTCTTATAGACAACGCTCCCTTTCTGCGAAACGACAAGGGTTGGGATTTTCCTCAGTACTGGAAGGGTCCCCTGGATCATGGTCAGTCTGCCAACGAATTCCTGCTGGGGCTGGACTTCGGCGGATTCTTCACTCGCAACCCTGTGGAGAATTATCTGATCCTGGAATCCCTGACCAAATATAACGATAGCTTTTACCCAGTGAAGACCGTGCTCACTCAGAAGGTTCGCTCCAAAAAGGATTCCGATTCGAATTTTCGCAACAACCTTAGGGGCTATCTAATTACTTCGCTCATTCATGCAGGCCTCACCTACTGGCATGTGAATTCCTTTCAGGGAAAATCCTGGCTGTCCCATGAATCAGAAGGTCTGCAGCCTGGCCGTGTCTACGGTTATGTAGTACCTCTGGGTGGCAAAGATGTTCAGTTCGGAATGATGATGGTTTTCTAAGTATAGAGATGCACCAGAGGATCGTTCCTACGATTCCTTTTCCCTGCTTGCAGGGATACGATCCAACTCCGAGTTCCTGGATGCCGCCCTCAGCGGGGACGGCATCCACCTTTCCGAAGTACATCTTCTGCCAACTCCAAACGACCCTGCTGATCCAGCCGTAGACTGTCCAGTATCGCAGCCATGGCCCTGCGTTCCCCGGAAAGTCTGGGCCCGGCCGCTCCCTGCAGAAACAATTCCAGAGATCCGCTACCGGACTCGCAGTAAGCGTCTGCTATGCGCACAAAGGAAGGACCGATTCCATCCCTGGAAATACGATGACAGTTCATGCAGCCTTCCCTTTCCACGGGGCTTCTCGTACATCCCCCCAGGCCAGCAAGAGAGGCCAGAACCAACAGAAGCGAGAGCATTGGACCTGGCGCCCGCCACGAAATTCGCCCTCTGGATCCTCTCCGTCGGCGCAACGTGCCTGGAGAGCAGAGGTCACCTGGATCGACCAAATCGACCCCGGAGCGCAATCCAGATCGAACCAGTAATTCGTCCGGGCAGAGAGAGGCGCATAGTGCGCCAACTCCCGCCCGTTCCTTTTTTTTCGGTTCGAAATCCTGAATGCCTTGTTGCTCCCTCATCCACTGACCTCGGTGGGCACCAGGAATTCCAGCATACGCCGGCGATTCCTCCAGAGGATCATTCCTTCCACAGAGATTAGAAACAGACCCATGGGAATGCCGGGGACGGTCTGCGCAAGGATCCACAGATAAGGAACAATGTGCGCAATGACGGGCAGAAGCAGCAGCGCGCCCAGAAGACGCGTGCGCCCGGACAATAGCATTGTGCCACCCAGAACCTCTACGAGTCCGACGAAAGGCCAGACGTATCCGGTAGCGATCAACGCCGCCAGAAATGAGGATGCTGCAGGGGCCACCTCCGGTGTGGGCATAAATGGATAAAATTTGGATAAACCAAACAGAATAAACAGCAAGGCCATCAGCCAGATTGGGCCGAGGCGTAAGGCCGCAAGAATTCTCCGTCTCAAATGTATACTTTCCTTTTTCATATTCTCCTCCGGGCCCTAATCGGGCCATTGCCTGGATTTTCCGCTATGCGAACAGCCGACCTTTCCAGCGGGGCAGCGGCAGCTTCTTGCTTTCACAGCCAACCGAGTCGCCACATTTACTTGTCCAGACAACTTATTTCTGAAACAACCTACTTGTCCGCACAAGCACTTTTTCCTCTCCGGAGACAAAAAAGTTGTCAGAACAACTAATGGGAGAATCTGTGTCCTATGGCTCTGGATCTGGAGAAGCAACTCGGTTACAACATTCACCGTACCGCACTGTTATTTCGCAGGGAGTTGATTCGCTGCTTGCGACCCTACGATGGGATGACGCCGGAGCAGTGGCAGGCTCTGAATGCCCTATGGGATGCGGAAGAAGGGTTGAGTCCTACTTCTCTAGCTGAAGTAACCTTTCAGGATTTACCATCCCTTTCTAGAATGCTCAAAAGAATGGAAGAGAGCGGCTGGCTGAGCAGAAAATCCGATCCTGCGGACCGTAGATCCTTCCGTGTTGAGCTAACCAGAAAAGGGCGCAAACTGGAATCGGAGCTACCCGCTCTGGTGCTGGAACACTTTTCGCCCATTCTCAAGCGTCTATCCTCCAGCGAAGAAAAGGCTACGGTGGAAGCTCTGCAGAAGCTGCGATGGGCCCTGGGCGATAAGTCAGCGAAGTAGAAAGGGACAGGGTGTCGGGTGCTCGGGGTGCTCTGGTTGTAGCCTGGCTGTTTGCTCCCGAGAGGGCCTACGACCAAGCGGATTTGGCAGAAATGCGCAAACGAAGACCTGGTGCTGGCAGAGCATCTCCCGCGAACGCTGGACTTCGGAGGCGAATCCACAAAAGAAACCCCGGTCTGCAAGAAACCGGGGTTTTAAGCGCCTTTCTGGATGCGCTTCGCGGCAGTCATCGGTAGGCCGCACCACCCTTACAGAGGCCTGCCTCCTGCTTCCAGGCGGGCAATGTCCGCCCCAGGGCAATGTTATGGACCGGAATCTGCCGTTGGCGCTGTGGCCGGCCCCTTGAAGTTAATGTTTCCGGATCCCAGTCCGTTAACCGTAGCCTTCCGCAAATCCTCATAGGCCGTGGTAACCGTTCCAATTTCGGTCACCAGAGTGTCTATGTTGCTCCCTGCGCGAAAACCGGAGGGGATATTCGCTGAGGACACACCGTCTTCGATGAAACCGTTTCCGTTAAAGAGACCATAGTCGAAGCTATGGGTGAAAGAGCAGAGCTTCTTTTCAGTACCGTACTCTCCTCCGCCATCGCTCCAAAGAGCTACCTTGGCTGTGGTTTCAAAAGGCGAAACGGTCTTCTGGCCGTATGCCACGGCATAATAAAGCGGATTGTTGCCGGAACAGCCTGGAATACTATTGAACTCGCTGGCCGCAGTGGTGGTGAGCTGGATCACAGCCTTAACGCACAGAAGACTGCCACCGTCCATCTCCTCCAGAAAGACCCGCGCTCGATCCGTAACTCCCCCGCTAATCAGAGGGCCATCTCTCCAGGAATAGGTCTGGCGCTTGGAACCGGAGGCCCCCTTCACCCAGCTTTCTACGTAAGTATCGCTTCCGTTGAACTGGTCTGGATTCAAGATTTTCGTTCGGTAAATAACTATGGCGCCGGAGCCAGAGGTATCTCCGTAGTCATTAAAGTACAGTTCCATGGCTTTTTCACCGTCGGATTGTCGCCAGATAATCAACCGATTGCGAAAGTCCTGATTGGAAGCACAGGCCGAGCAGGAAATACTGAACGCGCTGCTGCTGGCGCCCCTATCCAATTGAATCTTGCCCAGAAATGTGCCCATCTGCACATTCACTCGTTTGAGCACAGTGCCATCCGGCCAGCCAAAGAAGCCCACATTGTTCAATGCAGTGAGCACGGAGTCGATGAGCGCCCCATTGTTGTTGGCCCAGGTAACGGATTGCCGCACACCACCCCAGGCAGATTCGCCTGCTTCGGCCGGCTTGATGCCGGAGAAATCAAAGCGCAATTCTGTGGGTCGATCTATGCGATACGTATTCACTTCGTAGATCGTAATGGACAGCCCTAGAAAAGCCAGAGCCGCCAGCCCACTAAAAACCCATGTTTTTCTTAACTTCATAGAGCCCACCTTACTGAGTAACAAAACCCGGCGGAATACACACCACCATGCCAGAGTTGTTTGTGCAATTGGTTCTTGGCTGCAACAGCGCAAACAAGGCCAGAGCCTGAAATTGTTTATCCTGGCTATCATCTTCTTCCAGACCCAGCATGCTGCAGGATGCCAGGGATAGCACAGAGATCACTACAAATAGTAAAAGTTTTTTCACGATAAATCCTCCTGGAAAAAGCGCTCTTCCCCTGGGAATGCGCTCGCTTTCCTTTGAAAATTCCCGGGCTTCTCATCGCCCGTAGTTGCGGGCCTTAAGCTCCGCTCTCCACACATTAGACAGTTCTGCCCGTGGTTTTTCCAGCAAAAATTGGGAATTTTGTTATTGGGCGCGAATGTGCTTCGCCGAGTGCGATTTATGAGCGGCGGCCGGAGTTCTTTACAAATTCGAAACATTTTCGAGGCATCGAATGGGGCGGCCTACCCTTAAGTTGGTCTCGTGCGTACCATTGAGCAAAAAAGCAGGGCCCTGCGAAGACCCTACTTTCGGCATAATCCCTGGAGGGGATGCAAGGCGGAAAAACCGCCACGCTCGAGTAGGGAGAAACGGCCTGGCGCCCTGCCTGCACCGGGCCACTGCCTAGCCCCTGGGATGAAATTTCTTATGCACCTCTTTCAGGGTGCGGCTGGCCATATGCGTGTAGATTTGCGTGGTAGAAATGTCCAGGTGGCCCAGGAGTTCCTGGACGCTTCGCAGATCGGCATTGTTTTCGATTAGATGAGTGGCGAAGCTGTGGCGAAAGGTATGCGGAGTCACCGGCTTTTTGATTCCGGTGCGAGAGATGTATTTCTTTAGAAGACGCCACACGGATTTTCTGTTCAGCAGATCTCCCTTCTTGCTGATGAATAAATACTGGCTGTAGCGCGATTTCAGAATCTTTTCTCGCGCATTTTCCATGTAATTCTGTATTACTTCCAGAGACTTCTGTCCAAAAGGCACCAGTCTTTCGCGGCCGCCTTTTCCGCGAACAGTCAGAAAAAGATTCTCCAGATCCAGATCTTCCAGTCGAAGGTTACATGCTTCGGAGATTCGCAGCCCACTGGAATAGAGCAATTCGAAGATTGCCTTATCCCTCATTTCGTACGGATCCTTCTCGTTGAAGCAATCGAACAGCTCTTTAATCTCTTCTACGGTGAGATAGTCTGGAAGGGTTTTTTTGACCTCCGGCGTGTCCACGTTGTCGGTGGGATTCGCCTCGAGACGATTCTCATCTTTCAGGTATTTGTAGAACTGCCGCAGCGCTGCCAGAGCCCTGGCTCTGGATCGGCTGGAAATCTGCTTTTCTTTTTGATCCTGCAGAAATCCTACCACATCTTCGGTGTTCACCGTTAGAAGATCCTTGCGGCGCGATGCCACAAAGTCTTCAAACTTCTTTAGATCGTATGAGTAGGCATGGATGGAGTTTTCACTCAATCCTCGCTCCACCAACAGAAAATCCTGGAATTCTTTCAGTATGTTAGGCCTGGTCAAAGTTCCGCTCCCTACAACTACATAATCGGATAGCTATGTCTCTTTTTTTGAAACATTTTTGCCCGACGGCCCGTCCGGAGGCTTTTTTTGGAGGAATAAAAAGTTGCTCCACGGTCCGCCACTTTTCACCTGTTCCCGATGGCAATCGAAGATCCT
>JAGRNE010000003.1 GCA_020440915.1 Leptospiraceae bacterium
TGGTCTCGTAACGGAGTGCATAACAATACTGCTGAAGGGATCCAGAGAAGTGTTAAGCATGCTTTTACTTCTGGTTATGGATACTTTCGTCCTGAACACTCCCGTCTTTACCTTGATGAGTTCAGTTCGCTAAAGACTCTACAGTGTCGCGGACTGGGTTCACTGGTCTCTTTTGTGGAATGTGAGGCACAGACTACAACTACCAGCCGGGGCGGCGCAAGGAGCTTCAGGAACTCCAGCTGAGCCGGATCCGTGTCTTGAAATTCATCAACAATTACCATGTCAAAATCCGAGAGAAAGGACTCAAGCCAGCTCCCGGTTTGCCCCCGGAGTCGAATACCTCGAAGGCTGGCCAGCACCATCGTTATCAGATCCTGGTATTCGAGTAGATCATGTTTATCCTTGTACAGATTCCAGAAGCGAAGAATCCGAAACGCCTCTTTCGGGAATCTCTGGCGAAATAGATTGGGATGGGCCAGCAGCATATCATAAGGAATGCCACCAATTTCAAATCTGTAGCGGCGGAAAAGAGGCTTCAGGATTTCCAGCCTCCGCTCTTCGCCCACCACCTGAAAGGCCTTTCCCCGTGGATGGTAGGCGCGTATGAGATGAAGACAGAAGGCATGAAAAGTGGACACATGCACATCCTTTTGCAGATCCACCGGCAGCCTCTGTCGCATTTCGGCGCTTGCTTTCCTACTGAATGTAAGTAGCAGTAGTCTTCCGGGAGGTGTCCGTCCGCTTCGCAGTTCGTACTCGGTAAGCTGGATTACCGTTCTAGTCTTTCCGCTCCCGGCTGCCGCTATTACCTGTTTGCACAGCGCCGGGGATTTTACTACGGTTTGCTGCTCCGCAGAAAGCCCCTGGAGAATGCTTTCTTCTTTCAAGTCATTTTTCCTGGTCACATCTTTATCCGGGCGCTCCTTCGCATTGCGCTTCCCGGCGATTTTCTGAATCGGAACCTGGAAGTACTCTGCCCATTGGCGGAAATAAGGACCAGAAAGAAGTCTAGAAAAAGCCATGCATCTACCGGGTCCGGAGCATGGGAATCGTTCGCAGTTTTTTCATCCATAGAGTCGCGCACTTCCAATACCTCAGGCTTACAGATGCATCAGAATACTCGGATCTTCTCTGCAGTGTCCTACCGGCAAAAAAAGTCCGAACGAATTTCTTCCGTAGCACCTTCCGGGATTGAAAGAAAAAAGCCTGACCGAAAAGGCAGGCTTTCAAGGAGGAAGTATGAACAATCTAGCGTTCGTAATACTGGACGGAAATCTGGTGCAGGACCCGGAACTCAAGGAATTGGGCAATGATCGAAAGGTTGTAAACTTTTCTGTAGCTGCAAACCATGAGTTTCGCACCAAAGACGACAACCGAGAATTTGTGAGTTACTTTGGCGTAGAAGCCTGGGACAAGCAGGCAGAAAACATTGCGAAGTATCTTCGCAAAGGCTCGCGAGTGACAGTAGAAGGCAGCCTGCGTCAGGATCGCTGGCAGGACGACAACGGGAATAATCGCAGCAAGGTAAAGATACTTGCCCGAAACGTCCGCTTTGATTGGATCAAAAAGGAGGAAAGCAACCAGGAGAATGCAAAGGCTGCCTGAACTCAAGCCATGGCTACGGCGAAGACGAGCTTACCGAGCTTGCTTCGCCTGCCTTCGCTTTTGCAGGCATCTTCCAGACTTCCATCTTCACATTCCAGTCTTCTCGCGGAATCTGCAGATATCGGTCCAGCAAGTCCACCACGGACAATCCACCGGCGCCGGGAAGAATCAGGGTGAAACTTACATCGTTGCCGACCAGGGCCAGGTCCTGGATACTTGCGGCCAATTCTTTTTGATGATTTCGCATGGCGGATTTGTGTCGCGGCAGATTGCGAACGCGCTTTCTTTTTCTGTCTCGCTTCTCAAACTCCACGGTTCGAGGCGCATCCTTCAGAAGGCTGAAGATCCGGACTGCATCGTCCGAATCCCTGAACCGAAGCACGTAGGGTTGGGCTGAAGGATGTTCCTTTTTCCGCTGCTCATGGAATTCCGCCCCTTTCAACGTCAGCCCATCTGGCAACTGTTCCTGAATTCGTTCTATCCAATCCTGAGCCTGAATGCCTCGGTAAAGGGAGATGTCCGCCTTTTCCTCTTCGCTGTGCATGTACATGGGCAGCGAATCTCCAAGATGAAATTTCTCATGTTTGTTGTAGCCCCTGGAAAACGTCATGGGCAGACCAGCACGGCGCAACGCCTTTCGCAGCGCATCCATCATATCCAGGTGGCTCACATATACAAAGTTTCCGGTTTTCGAGAACTTTAATCTCAGAAAACCCGCCCTTTGCTGCTTCTCTTGCGGAATAGTGACAGGCTTGAGCAGTTCCGGAGGAAAGTCCGATTCTTTCAGCGCCTGCTTGTGCGGAGGATTCATGTTCTCTTCGTTAATCGATTCGAATTTCTCGAAGTCCCGAAGAAGACGTTCCCGGGGGAAGCCATCCACCATGTCTTCGTACGGCATAGCAGCGCCCCCGATTTTCTGGCCCATCCAGAGTTGTTTCCATTCCTTCGGGACTTGAGCCATAATGTCTTCCCAGACATCCTGACGAAAGCCGTCATCCCAGGAATCAAAGCTGGCCCCCTGACGAAAGGCCTGTTCAATAAAGACGGCTACACGATGGTCGCTGCGGGAAAGCAATCCTTCCACCCAGCTCATCCAGGGCGTGGGATGCCTTACATGCACGCGATTCGTACGCAGTCCTGCTTTGATTCTTTCGATGCTTTCGTCAAAGAACTCTGGACCCTTCTGCTCCTCCCATTGGAAGGTTGTAAATGGTTTTGGCACAAATAGAGATACAGTAACATTGACTTTCTTTCGCGGTCCGCACTCCCGGGCCAGATCGCCCAGAGCATTCAGGGATCGAATCAGATCCTCCACTTCCCGGCCGTCGCGATCCGGCAGTCCGAGCATAAAATAGACCTTCACCAGGTCCCAGCCCCGACCAAAAATCTCCCGGATCAGATAATGCAGGTTGTCCTCGGAGGATTTCTTCCGAATTCTTTCCCGCATTAGCTCGGAGCCTGCTTCCAGAGCAAAGGTTACATTGGATTTTCGTATGCCAGAAGTCATCTCCAGCACAGGTATCGTCTTTACCTGCACGCGAAGACTGGGCAGGGAAAGGGAGACTCCTTCCGGGCCGTAGGCCTGAGCCATTTCGACCACCAGTTCTTCCAGCCATGGATAGTCCGCGATAGACAGACTGTGAAGAGTGATGGTATCGTTTCCGGAGCGCTTGAGTAGATCTCCGGCAATGCGCACCAGATTGCTCACTTCGGCATTTCGCACAGGGCGTTTCCAGAAACCGGCATGACAGAAGCGACATCCCTGACCGCAACCACGGTTCACTTCTACAACTACCCGGTCCTGAGTAATGGCAATACTGGGAACAATTACGTTTTCCAGCGCCGCAAACTCCTGGGCCCGGTAGGTGCGTTTTCCTTTTACCGGTCCTTGATAATGCAGCGATCCATCCTCATGAATTGTGGCGCTGTACATTTCAGGAACGATCAGGCCCTCCACTTCGTTCAGCGCCTGGAGAATCTCCTTTCTGCTGCGGCCCTCTTCCTTCGCCCGGGCCACGATGTCCATGATCTCAACGATGGCTTCTTCGCCATCGCCCATGAAGATTCCGTCCAGAAAATCGAACAGCGGCAATGGATTGGAGACGGCAGTGCCTCCGGTGATGATGATAGGATCGGCGGCGGTACGATCTTCTCTTCGCACTGGAATGCCAGCCAGATCCAGCGCATATAAGAGGTTCGTATAATGAAGTTCGTGGGCTGTGTTAAAAGCCCATACGTCAAAAGAGCGAACCGAAAAATGCTGGTCCAGGCTGTATAGTGGAATGCTGGACTCCTTCATCAATTGACGGAAGTCCGGCCATGGTAAAAAGGTCCGGTCGGCGTAGAGATCCTCCCTTCGCTGGACACAATCGTAGAGAATTTTCAGCCCTTCATTGGACATCCCCAGCTCATAGGTGTCCGGGTAGGAAAAAACGATTCGAGCCCTGGCGCCGTAGGCATCCTTGTACGGAACTCCAAATTCTCCTCCAGTGTACCTTCCGGGTTTTTCCACCTTTTGCAGAAGAGGCAGTATCGCTTCCCTTTGCAGCAATTCCGGACCTGTGCCGAAGGCCACTTCGCCGTCGTATCTGCAGGAAAAATCAATCTCCTCTGCGACCGGGGATGTGGCCGCTTCCGGCGCCGCCGACGTCGCCGATACTGTAGCGGCGTAGGTTGAAGTGGTACTATCTGATGACATGAATGCTCCCGAAAGGAATGGTAGAGTAGAGATCAGGGAAAGCCCGACAGAGAAAATCTAAGCAAAGGGGGACTGAATGTCCAGCGAAAGCTCTTTCCAGAGGGGCGGTTGCGGCGAGGCTCGGTAAGCGGACTGGACTTCCGAGCAGCGACCGGGCAATGCCCACTGTACGGACTACCGACCAAAGGGCAGGATGCAAGGCCCGGGTTCCGCTAACGGCCCACTGCCTTTAACAAACGCTCCGCCAGGACATCCCTTTTCACAGGGCGGGTAATAAAATCCAGAGCTCCCATGGCCAGCACAGTCTTGATTAGAGGGGCGCTGTTTTCAACAGAGATAAAGATGACCTTTAGGTCTGGAGCCTCTTTCCTCAATTCGTGAAAAGCGGCATAGCCATCCAGCACAGGCATGATGATATCCAGAAGCACGACATCGGCACTGCCAGGATTCTTGCGTACCCATTCCAGCAGCTCATAGCCATTGGCGAATATCTTGACCACCCGCAGTCCTCTGGATTCCAGGATCTGCCTGTATTCCAGAGCTTCGAAGTTCTTATCATCGCAGATTAGTATTCTGGGAACCATCTTAACTCCGATCCGGCCGTCTTATTCCTGTGGTATCCAGCTCCGTTCCTGACGGCCCACTTAAAGATGCGCCATAACGGCATCGGTCATTTCCCGGGTATTGATCGTCTTATCCCCGGGGCCGGCCAGATCGCCGGTGCGCGCCCCACCTTCGATGGCCTTTCGCACGGCCGCATCAATACGATCCGCCACCTCAATTTCCTGAAAACTGTATCTTAGCATAAGGGCCGCAGAAAGGATCTGCGCAATTGGATTGGCCACACCCTTTCCGGCAATGTCCGGAGCGGTGCCTCCACTCGGCTCATAGAGTCCAAAGCCCTGCTCAGTGGACAGAGATGCGCTGGCCAGCATGCCCAGGCTACCGCCAAGAACCGAGGCTTCATCGCTGAGAATATCTCCAAACATGTTGCCGCAGAGAAGCACGTCAAAGCTGGCGGGACGCAGAATCAATTGCATGGCGCCGTTGTCTACGTACATATGATCCAGTTCAACCTTCTTGTCCAGGCCCTCATTGTATTTCGCCGCGAATTCCGTCACTACTTCGCGCCAGAGAACCATGCTGGTTAGAACGTTAGCTTTATCGATGCTGGTTACGCGGCCTTTTCGTTGACTGGCAGAATCAAAGGCAACCTTGGCAATCCTTTCAATTTCATACCGATGATATACCATGGTATCGAAGCCTTTCTCATCAGCTCCGGAACCTTCGCGGCCTTTTGGCTGACCGAAGTATACATCGCCGGTAAGCTCGCGCACAATGAGCATATCAACCCCGGATCCAATGCGTTCCTCTTTCAGCGGAGAAGAAGCGGCCAGCTCCGGAAATAAGCGAACCGGTCTCAGGTTGGCAAAAAGGGAAAAATGCTTTCGCAGAGGAAGTAGCGCTCCTCGCTCGGGCTGTCGCTCTGGAGGAAGATGTTCCCATTTAGGTCCGCCCACTGAGCCAAACAGGATGGCATCGGATTGTTCGCAGACTTTTAACGTCTCATCCGGCAGAGGAACTCCGGTCAGATCGATAGCCGCTCCTCCCACCGGCGCTTCCTGAAGGGAGTAATCCGACCATGCGCCTCCCAGGGCCTTTTCCAGCACTTCTATGGCGCAGGCCATGACCTCGGGTCCAATTCCATCTCCGGGCAGAACAGCAATCTTTCGAGCCATGCCGCAAGAAATTGACAGCCCGCAGCAGTGTCAAGAGTGACTGATGATGCAGCCAGGCAGGATGCCTGGATTGCTAGTTACCTATCTGGCAAAGATAAGGCGCATTAGCCTTCAAATGGCAGCATCCTTGCGCTCCGTGTGCCGGACGGGCCGGGCCTCAGGAGCGACTGTATTCTAGATAGGCTTTCATGGGGCCCAGGAAATATTCTCCCCAGCCCTCGCGATGAGCTTCGCGAACCTTGCGCCCGGGCAGGCCGGAATGGGCCAGGGTTAATTCTGTACCCCGGTCCACTTCTTTGAGAGTCCAGCAAACCATGGAATCCTTCCATTCCGGATCCCACCACTCTTCGCGCAGCGTGTAGACGATTCGAACCGGGGCTTGCACTTCGCATACCATGCCAAACATTTCTCCATCCCAGAGAAAGAACTTGCCGCCGGGCCTGGCCTGAAAACGGGAAGGACCCGCTCCCCATTCATCAATAATGCGAGCATTGGTCATGGCTTCGAATACTTCGCGAACCGAAGCCCGGATCACTTCCACTTCATAGATTTCTGCCCGCACTTCTTCTTTTGCTCGATCCAGTAATGCCATGCCTCTGTCCCCCTGTCTGTTCTGTCGGCTTTCAGGGCATTTTCCCTTAGATTTTTTCCGGCCTGGCTCGTAAGTCAGTCTCATTACGGCCTGTCATAGACAAAATGAATTGCAAGTCATGGCGCCTCTGGAAGAAGTCAAAAAAGGAAATGTTTTTGCTGCTGCTTGAAACCAACGCCGAGATCGCCCAACGAAGGAAGCGAAAACTGGAAGAGCTGGGCTTCCGCCTGGAAATCGCCGCCGATGCCGCAGCTGTATCCAGCTACAGCGATACATCCTTGCTTCTGTTGGACCCCCGACGCTGGAGCAATGATACGATTGCGTCCATTCAGCGTGCCATGTCCACGCCCATCTTTTTTCTTGCCGAGACCTCGGAGCAGATAGAGCCAGAGCTAACCGATGGATTGCCGGTCGCGGGCTATCTTTCTCTGGATGCAGCCCATACACTGCGGGCCAACCTGCTTCTGGCTGCACGAGCCTCCCGGAATCAGGCCGAAAAGGTAAGCAAGCCTGAGGCGATGCCGACGGACCATTCAAGAGAGGACCACCACAATCCGGATTTAAATCTGTACTCCTCGCTTGTGAACGCTCTTCCCGTTCTGCTGTACCGCACCGATGTGGAAGGGCGGATCACATTTGCCAACGAAGCGCTTTTACACGAAATGCAATTATCGCTGGAGGATCTCCTGGGCAAAACCGCTCATGATTTCTACCCGCCGGACCTGGCCCAGAAGTACCGTGAGGATGATGGCCGGGTAATGGCCACCAGAACCACCTTACGCACAATCGAGGAAAACGTAAACCCGGCCGACGGAATCCGGCGATACGTAGAAGTGATCAAAGTCCCTATTGTCGATCAAGCGGGAGAAACCAGGGGAGTTCAGGGCGTTTTCTGGGATGTGACTTCGCGAGTCGAATCGCAAAGGCGAACAGAAAGCCTTCTTGCGGAAAAGCAGATTCTGCTACGCGAACTGCACCACAGGATCCGAAATACCATTGCCTCCCTGTCTTCGCTTATATCTCTGCAGCAGGGCTCCACAAAAAGTCCGGAAGCCAGAGAGGCTCTGGAAGAAGCGATTCAGCTACTGTCAACAATGAGCGTGCTCTATGATCATCTGTTACCGGGTAAGGAAACAGACCGCGCTTCATTGAATACATACGTATCGGAACTTGTTTCCTCCCTGGAAAAAATCTACGGCCAGAAAGGTCACCTGGAATTGAGACTTCCCGCCCAGGATCAAATCCTTGCAGTAGATCGACTGGTTGGAATAGGTATTATCATCAACGAGCTGGTAACCAACGCTTATAAACACGGGGAACTTCAGATGCCCGACGGTAAGGTTGAAATTGCATTGAAGCCGGCGAACGATCATTTACAGATCACGGTCAGCGATAACGGAAAAGGTCTACCCCCGGATGTGGGCGAAGGACAGCGTAGAGGCTTTGGACTGACCCTGGTTCGTATGTTAGTGGACCAGTGGGGCGGAAAACTGAGCATGGAAAACGGAACCGGGGCCGCCATCGTCGCCACCTTGAGTAATCCCTGATTCGGCGGCTGCTCACTGCCCCGGCGAAAACCGCGGTATTGTACGAGATGCATAGGCAGAGGTTCTGGTCCCGGGCAGAAAAGGCCTGGGATTCAGCCGCAGCCACCAGGCATAGTATTAGTCAACGGCGCGTAAATAGCGGTACTCTTTCTCAGCAAAGCGATCGGTCATACCAGAGATATAGTCCGAGATAGTTCTTTCCAGGCCATCGGTCTGGATGCGTGCCTGAAAATGGCCGGGCATTAGATCCGGTCGCTCCAGATAAGTGGAGAAAAGATGTTCAATCATTTGCTCTCCGCGAAAGGACATTCTCTTCACCGACGGATTCATATAGAGCTTTTCCTTCAAGAAAGCATGCATGGTTTGCAGACGATTTCGAATCTCCGGGCTGTTTTGAACCGGCAATTCTGCAGGCTGGCAGGCAAAAACCTCATCCAGAGTATTAAACGAGGCCGCATCCAGAGCTCCGCGGGAGGATTCAATCAGATCGTTGAGACACTGATTCAGTAATTCCCGGATAACGGTACGGATTCGAAGCGGAAGTCGTGCCTGCCGATAGTCGCTGCCGGATGACTGCAGGCAACGTTCATGAGCCTGTTGCCAGAAATCCATCTTCTCCAGGTCTTCCTTTTCCAGGTAGCCGCTGTCCAGACCGTCCTCCAGATCGTGATGCAGATATGCGATACGATCGCACAGATCCACAAGCCGGGCCTCCAGAGACATGCCGGTTCTCATTTTGCTGACTGGCTCCAGATGCCGGTCGCAGCTATAGATTCGGCCATGTTTCATCATCCCTGCAAGGGTTATCCGGGTCAGATTCAGCCCTTCCCAGGAGGGGTACCGAGCTTCAAGAACGCTTACGATGCGCAGACTCTGGCAATTGTGCTCGAAGCCTCCGTGGTTTTTCATTAGTCGATGCAATGCATCCTGTCCTGCATGCCCAAAAGGAGTGTGTCCCAGATCATGGGCCAACGAAAGTGTTTCCGCATAGTCCGCATTGAGGGCCAGGGAGCGAGCCACCGAACGAGAGATCTGTCCTACCTCCAGGCTATGAGTGAGCCGGGTTCTGTAATTGTCTCCTTCTGAATTCACGAAAACCTGGGTCTTGTAGCCCAGTCGGCGAAAACCTTTGCAATGCAGTACCCTATCCCGATCCCGCTGCAAAGCAGTGCGATGGGGATGCTCCGGCTCTGGATGCAATCGACCGGCATTCTCGCCATGCCGTACAGCGCAGGGTCGAAGCAGGCGATCCTCTCTTTGTTCAATAGTCATGGAATCTCCAGAAATGCGGCTCATCGGTTTGATTGTCATTCTATCCGAGCTCTGTGACACCTTTTTTTGCTTTTCCTCCTGAACGCCGCCCTCATAAGAACAACATGAAGTTTTCCTTGCTTGTTGCCCTGGTTTTTGTCGGACTCATGGTTCAGATGGGCTGCGCCTCCGGAAGTCGCCCCGGCTACTCCGATCCCGACGATGTGGAGGGAGCTGTGAGCTTCTTCGATTCGGTGCCCGAACAATGCAATGAAATCCGAGGATTAAAGCAGAGCCGAGTGGCATCGGCGGATTCGGAACAAGAGCTTATTGACCACTACGGGATTACCTTTCTGGTCCGTTTTCAGGACAAGGAAAGCCCCACTCTATACGGTACTCTCTATTATCAGAATCCCAGGGAAAACCTGTACTGCATGGCGCTGACGGACGGCCGATTTGCAAGCTTCGGCGATAAGCAAATCAGCCAGAACCGAAGGAACTTTATTCAGGAAGTGTGCTATCCATTACAGAACTGCGATCGCTTCTGGAAGGATTGATGGGCCGATCGGCGGTCATTGCCTGGAAAGCGATGAGGCGCCGCAGTGCGATATTCAGCGCGGCTCTACTCAGCTCGGATTTGAATGAGTAGATACGATAGCAGGATCAGGGGCTCGTCGGCTCCAAACATCTGCATAGCGCCATGCGAAGGAATCAGTACCCTTCTTTTTGAATGCGTTCTTTCTCTTTTTTGAAGAGTGTCCAGACGTAGCGCTTATCGTCCATCCAGCCTGGTTCTGCATTGCGCAGCGCCCGGTCAAAGTAATCCTGGGCCATATCCATATCGCCGCTGTACCAATAATAGGCGCCTAAATTCCAGAGGGCTGATGCAGATGTGCCCCCGGACTCGTCCAGAGCCCTTTCCCAGTTTCGAGCCGCTTCTTCAAAATTGCCTTCTTCGGCCCATTTGATCCCCTCCTCCAGGAAAGCGGACACCCGGTCAGGATCGCCGCCTCGGAGGCCGTCGGTATCGTCAGCCAGGGGAATGTAGAAGGTTACAACTTCCGGAGAAAGGTTCTTTGCGATTTCGGTGCCAACCATCTGCATCGCTTCGTCAAATGCCTTGAGCTGCGAAGGACACTGGGTATTGCCCACGTCATTTTCCAGACGATGAGGCGCAGTATTGCTGAAACTGATGGAGCGGCCGGTTTCTACATTTACAAGTGTGGCTTCCACAAATACCGTAAGATAGGTAACGCCGGTGGGCTTCTTGTACTGGGCTTCTCCGGTGTTCTGACCTTTGGAGGCAGCGGCCATAGCCAGTTGCAGAGCCGCAGTGGAAAGGTCCGTGACTTCTTCGATTTTGCACTCCACCCTGGGCAGAGCGGTCATTCGAACAAAGAGAATGCTCTCTACAGCAAGCTCCCTTCCTATGCGCAGCTGATTCATGGTCATACCACTCTGGGCATGGGCCAGTTCCTGATAGCGGCGGTCCCGGCTATCCAGGTCAACCATCGAATAAAATCCGCGGCGCTGCATGGCCGACTGAATGGATCCCCGGATGGTGTCCTGCCATTCGCTTGCCAGGCCAAGTCGAGTAAGATTGGTGCTAAACCCGGGCGGGAGCTCACGGGCTACTACGGCAAGCTTTCTCTTTCCGTCCAGAACCCGCTGCAGTTGCTGGCCCTGATTGCCGGCCGGGTACTGAGGAAATTTCACCGGTATCCCGGACGCACAACCGCCCAGGACAAAAAGGGAGAATAAACTGAAAATACGAGCCGACATCTGGATTCCGAACAATTAGACGAAGCTGCACTGTTTTGGTTTACGGGAAAGAGAATTTCAAGCTATTTTGTAGCTGGCCTCGATTTCTCTAAAGTCTTTCAGCGGCTTTCCAAAAAGCGCCATGGGGAAGAACTCCAGTTTACCGGAAAGAACTGTGGTCTTGGGTACAAGATAATCGATGCCAATACCGCTAAAAAACAGACGGGTCAAAGGGCGAGCCAGAGGAACATCAAATCCTGTACTGGCCACCACTACCATACCTCGAAAGCCATCCTTATAGAGTCGCTTCAGCATGGTAATCCCGGCCATCTGAGTTTCCATCGTAATGTCGGTAACGATTACCTGGTAATGCTCCAGTCCTTTTTCCTTAACTGCATTGTAGCCGCCCTCTCCGTCCAGGGCCCGGTCGATGCTATATCCAAGCTCGCGATAATAATCATCCAGGATTCGTGCGTACTTGTCGTTGTCGTCTACGATCAAAAGGTTCTTCATGAACTGTTTCCGTGTTTCCTTCTGGCTTTTTGCCTTTTGGGCCCGAATTTCTAACTGGTAGAAGGGCCGGTCTCGTCGGGTTCTGTGGCTTCCCGGCTGATTTGCTGCAACCGGGAATACAATCCGGAACGCTGCATCAGGTCTTCGTGGCGACCTACATCTTCAATGGTGCCATTGGAGATGACCACAATGATATCTGCCTTTTCTATGGTAGAAAGCCGATGGGCAATCACAAAAGTGGTTCGATTCTTGAAAAGGCGCTCCAGAGCGCCCTGCACCAGTCTCTCACTTTCGGTGTCCAGCGCAGAAGTAGCTTCATCCAGAATCATAATTTCCGGATCATGAAGCAGGGCCCGGGCAATGGAAATCCGTTGCCGTTGGCCTCCGGAAAGGGTTACTCCCCTTTCGCCTACCATGGTATCGTACCCTTCCGGTAGCTCCGTGATGAAATCGTGCGCATGAGCCAGGCGAGCCGCTTTCTCCACTTCCAGAGGATCGTGCTCCGGGCTTCCATAAGCAATGTTTTCCCGGATGGTGCCGTGAAATAAGAATGTGTCCTGCTGAACAATGCCAATATGGCTGCGATAGTCTGCCAGAGCAAAGCTTCGGATATCCTTTCCGTCGACGAGAATGCGCCCAACATCTGGATCGAAGAAGCGAGCCAGTAGATCCATAAGAGTGGATTTACCTCCTCCGCTTTCTCCCACCAATGCCACAGTGCTGCCTGCCGCCACCTTAAGGCTAATATTCTTAATTACCTGAGCTTCGGATTCTGGATAGGTGAACTGAATGTTCTCGAACTCAATGCCTTCGCTGACAGTGGGAACCTCCACCGGATTCGGTGGATCCTGAATGTCCGGCCTTCGATCGGCGATACCAAAGATACGCTCCGCCGCAGCTGAAGCCTGGGATACCTTTCCGATCATGGAGGAAAGCTGTATGATTGGCCGGATAATGAACATCAAAGCCATCAAAAAGGTAATAAACTCACCGATGGTGAAGTTTGTTCCATCCAGATAGGCGGCCCCCAGGGCAATGATGGCCAGGGTCATGAGCGCCGAACTCAACTCTACCAGGTTCGGACCCATCTTCAGATAGAACTGTTCTTTAAAACTTCTCCAGCTCAATCGCTGATTCACCCGCTCGAAGCGCTCTGCCTGCTGATCCTCCATTACAAAGGATCGAATCACTCGAATGCCCTGAATGTCTTCCTGAAGATTTGCATTTAGATCTGCCAGGAGCTCCTGACTTTTTCGGGTGGAACGAGAAATCTTCTTTGTGAAGAGAGCCACCGGCGCCAGAATCAAAGGAAGCGTAAGCGCCGAGACAATCAAGAGCTCCAGATTCAGATAGGCCAGCAGGAATAAATGCGTTATCAAATAGAAGAAATTGGTGATGGAATCCCGCATGTTGGAGGAGATCACCGCGGCCACGATTTCCACGTCATTGATCAACCGGCTCATTAGAAGACCGGTTTTTTCGCGATAAAAGTAAGTGAGGGGTAGGTTCTGGGCCGCTTCGTATAGATCCGACCTTAAATCGCGCACAGCCTTGTATCCGGTGCGAGCAATGAGCTGCACAGAAATCAAGTGAAAGACCAGCTTCAAAAAGTAGAGCGGAAAAAGAACCATCAGTGCGGTGTAGATGACCTTCAAAGGATCAAAAGCGGCCTGGTTGATCTTTAACTTCCATCGCACCATTGTGCGAAGATTCAATTGCTGAGTTCTAGTTAGATTGTAGGTTTTTTCGTATCTTGTATAATGGAGCAATCGCTCCGCCAGATCCTGGCGAATCTTCTCCGGGGCGGCCGGGGCCACGGGCAAGGTAGCGTCTCCGGTAAGCAAGCGAGCTTTTTCGGCCGGCTCAATGTAGTTGATGGCGCTGTATTGCACAGCGTTATTCAACAATTTGCGCTCGGACTCGGAGAACTGAATCACAAAAGGCTCGCCGCCTCCTTTGTCTCCGAGCGCATCGAATAGCGGATAAAAAGTAGTTAGACTTACCCCGTTAAGCAGGGCCACAACAAAGGACACCAGCACCCCCGTGATAAAGGGGGTGCGGTAATGAAAGGAATAACCGAGTAAACGGAGAAAGTGCCGCACCGGCGATCACTTCGCTCCCAGGCCTTCCTTATCGGCCCCCACGAGGATGGCCATGTTTCCTGCCGGATGCTTGTTCTCTTTCATCAACTGATGACAGGCGCCGGTTTCTTCGAACTTGAAAGTACGGGAAAGAGCAGGATCTACTTTCTTCTCGATAACCAGATCGTTAAGACCACGGGCGTTTTCATCGTTGGCAAAGTGCGAACCCTGCAGTCTTTTTTGACGCATCCACAGATAACGAAGATCCACGGTGGCGTTAAAACCGGTGGTGCCTGCGCAAATGACTACCATACCGCCGGTTTCGCATACGAAGGCAGATGTGGGCAGAGTAGATTCGCCGGGATGTTCAAACACAATAGCAGGATTCTTTTTTCCGGTGATATCCCAGATTGCTTTTCCGAATTCCCGGGCCTTTTTGGTCCATTCTACGAAGTGCTTGGGATCGTTAATGTCGGAGGTAAGAGCGCCCCAGTGATCAAAGTTCTTTCGATTGATTACTCCATCGGCTCCCAGCTTTTTGCAGAAGTCGAATTTGTCTTCGCTACTTACAACAGCAACTGCGATACCGCCAGCCGCTTTTACAATCTGGATGGCCATGGCCCCCAGACCTCCAGATCCGCCCCAAATCAGAACCGGCACTCCCGGCTTCACAACATTGGGCGTCCAATGGTGCAGCATTCTGTACGCGGTTGCTCCCACCAGCATGTAGGCCGCAGCCTGCTCCCAGGTCAGATGATCGGGCTTGGGTAGACATTGATGATCCTGTACTTTAGTGAACTGAGCGAATGAGCCCCAGTTGGACTCGTATCCCCAGATAATCTGCGAAGGCGCAAACATGGGATCGCCGCCTTCTTTAATGAAAGGATCGTCATGATCCCACATACCGCAATGGACCACTACTTCGTCGCCAACCTTCACATTGCTGACTTCAGATCCGACGGCGTAGACGATGCCGGATGCGTCGGAGCCTCCGATATGGAAATCCTCCACTTCGCCTTTCTTCTGTCGGGCTCCAATTACGTTCACAGGATAACCCAGGGCGGCCCAGACGTTATTGTAGTTCACGCCGGCTGCCATCACACCCACCAGCACTTCCCGGGGGCCGATCTCCGGGACTGGAATTTGCTCATCTTTGAAGGCCACATTCGGGTCACCGAAGCGCTCTGGCCGAATGAGCTGTGCATGCATTTTTTCAGGGATCACTCCTACCGGAGGCAGGGTTCCTACAAGTACAATTTCTGGGCGATTGGACATGGCGGACACAATCCAGAAACCTGTGAATATTTCCAGTCAAATTCTCCTTTTCATCGCGACCCATTCGTCGAATACTGTAAAAGGGAGCGTGCTGTGAGCAAGTTCGAACTATTCGACTTCACCCCTGAAATAATCGAAAGCTTTCGTGAAAACCATGAAATCCCGGTCCACTTTTACAACAAAGATGGCCAGGTTCTGATTCACAAAAAGGAAGAGGCTTCGGACGCCGAAATCGACCGACTGCTTCGTTTCGTTAAGCAGGGCATCTATTATGATGTGGAGGACTCCGAAAAACTCGGAATCCAGGAAAAGAACCGCAATGTTCCCGACGGCCTTACCGACACAAAGCTCATTTCCGAGCAAATCACCGATGAACTAAACGACGGAGCGAAGGAACTATTCCAGAACCTCAAGCGAACGTCCATTACTTCGGTGCAGGCCCGCAAGACCTCCGAACGCCTTGCCGATGCATTCGAAGCTTTTGAGTCGCAGCCGGACATGGGCGTTGGCCTGGTAAACATCCTGGAGTTGATGCACGGAAAGGATAATACCCACGATGTAGAGCTGGCGGTCAAGAGGACTGTTGTGGCCATGGCCATGAAGACAAGAGGGGCGGCGGCCACCGGGGCCCGGGATCGAGCCCGGCTACAGGAAGCGGCCAACATCACCATGATGTCCGCTTTGCTTTGCGATGTCGGATACAGTCGCATGACCATGCCCGAGCACGATGGTCTCAGCGACCAGGAAATGAACTACATTCGCAATCATCCCATCATGAGTTATCTGATGATTGCCCACGAGCGCTCCATTGACCCGCGAGTGAAGCGAAACATCCTCAACCATCATCGGCCGATGAAGGCGGGCACTCCTGGAAACAACTATCCTTCGCTGAACAGCATTACTACTCGATTGACGGCCCTGAAAGAGAAATACAGCGAAGATGCATCCCGAAGACATATTGCAGAAGACATCGATATGCAGCTCAAGCTCTTGATGCGCGATATTCCGTACGATGAGGATGCGGCGATTCTTGCAGTGGCCTCCGAATTCGCATCCCTCACTTCCAGGGTACCCTGGCGAGAAGCATTTACTGCGCGCCGGGCCGTTCAAATGCTGGTCAACAACAGTTACTTTACCTATCCAGATCGAATTGTGCGAGAGTTTCTGGACTATGTTAGTATCAGCTTATGCAACAACGAAAAGATCTTGAGAGAGGGAGACTTCATCATCGTTGCCGCCAGGTCAGGCAGCGGAAGAACCTTTTTCGAAGTAGGCCAGATCACTAACTCCACTCGATTTCAAAGCAAGCCCGGCATAGACCGATTTGCGACCATATATCCAGAAATCGGGAAGTCTCCCAAATACAAATTCCTGAAATTCCCACTTAACGGCCTGAAAGCCGACCCACGCAAGGCGCACTACGAGCTGAGCAAGGACGATAGCAGGCATATTGTCTACGCTGTGGACCCCACACACGATCCCGATCTCTACGAAGAGCTATTTAAACTAACGCGAACTTCCCGAACACCAGCCGGAGCGGGCCATGCAGAAACTGGTACGGGAACTACTGAATGATTCGTCCTCCGGTCTGCGAAAGGACGCTTCAGGAAGACAATACTTCAGGCAACGCAGGGTCCGATTCCAGACAATAGAGTTTGAGGCCAGGGGTCTGATGCAAGGCGGATGGCTGGACTTTCAGGAAGACCTGGAGAGCCCCTTCCTGCGCGCCGGGGATCCTTCTCCAGCAGAAATAAAGCAGTTTGCCCTACTGAGTTCTGAACGATTTCTTAACTTCTATTATCGTGTCTTTGACGTGGCCGTAGCCAGAGCTCTGGCCACACTGGACACTCGAATCTTTCGCATTCCATTTATCAAACCTTCGGTATTTCTGGATCTGGGCATTCCCGAGGAAACGGACATTTCCTCTCTGCCCCCGGCACTTCATAATGCAATCCTGGAGCAGTATAAACGCAGCAGAAATGGTAAAAGAACAGCCGGGCAGACCAGAGTTTACTTTCTTTCCCAGTACCTGGAAGGCCTCACCGACGATGCCATAGAACTACTTCATCCCTACAGGAAGATCTGGGAACTGGAAGATGAACTGCAAACCATACACGCGCAAAGCAAGTTCATTCGTTTCCAATGGGAAGATATATTGCTCCAGACCTCTCGCCTAGATTATCTTCAGAGATTTCGCAGCAGCCTCCGAAAGCACTTCAAATCCGCAGGAATGGAAACCATCCTCCGGGCCACTGCGCAGGCAGAATTGCGCAAAGCATTGCGCTCCTTTGTTCTGGATAACCAGGAAGAAGCCTTCCTTCTGATTTGCCGCCACATCGATTCTCATGGCGCCTTTCTGAACAAAGAGCTGCGAACAGCCGTCCAGCTGGCTTACCTGCCAGAGAAACTGGAGACTGCATTTCGCAGCGCCCTTCTTCAGGAAACAAGGCTGCATGCCAGGCTCATGCGATGGATTCATTTGAGGTACCGAAACGCCTCTCTGGGAGCGAATGCCGATTTCAGGTTGATCATTGAGCAGAGGAATCAAACGTCAAAGGATGCTCTGCAATTGATTCAGTCTCTGCAAAAACTGACCGATAGAGCCGGCCAGTTAGAACGAATGCTCAAGAGGCATGCAAACATACGAAAGGAGATTCGCAACATCTATCTGGAATTTTCAGGTGGCGCTGCCTCTTCCGCGGCTTTTCCGGACCCAGGACTTCCATGGCCGCAAGAATTGCACTCCGGGCAAAGCGACGAGAAAAGATCCGGAGGAAACATCGGTGCAAGGAAATCAGGTATCGCAGGAAACTCGGAAGAAAGGGAAAAGGAAAACAGCGTAGAAGGCTTCAAAGAAAGCAGCAGGGAAGCCGAATTTGCGGCAGCAGATACCTCCGCCGCTGCGAAAACTGTCGAAAGCATATCCCGCAAGAAGTACGGCAACGGTATTGAATGGCCCTCGCACATCGTATACGGAGACCCTTTTCACCGCCGCGAAGCGCTTCTTCATATAAAGCAACAGATTCTGGATCGTCTACGACCTGTCCGAAGCACAACCACTGGATATTCTTTGATTCCGGGGACGCGACATGGCATCCTTCCCCTGAATCCGGTATTGAAGCTCTGGAAAGATAAACCAGGCTTCGAACGGGATCTACCTCCGGTGGCGGCGCTGGAAATTAATACAATCGATACGGTAAATTGCCTTCTCCTACTGGCCCAACTGGCTCATCCGGAACTGGATCAGCTGAAACTGAGACTGGGCCGGATTGTTCAGGAAAAACGAGGTAACCTTAATCTGGAGAATCTAACCTTCTTTCTGATGCCCGGCTCCTGCGGAGCCGCCCGCGAAATCGAGCGACCGGACTTTCCGGAGTTTCGCAACTCTGTCATTGGAGAAAGTCGCAATCCTTCAGAACTGGGATTGGCTGGCGAGCCATCCATACTTACCGGCGCCTGGTATAAGAAGAGAAACCATGCGCTCTATTATCCCATTGGAGGCGACAATGGCCAGCTTCTGCGCAGTATTTTTCTGGCCCTTCGTCTACCCCGTCCGGCTGCCTTTTTCTTTGCTCTGGGCCAATTCGTGCACGATTGCCTGCCGGACAACCTGGTTTACTATGCTGGATCAGAGATTCCATTTCGACAAATCACTGAAGACTACTATCGTCTGGAAGACCGAGTTCGCAAGAATCGAGGAGAAAAAACCGGAAGACGGCGAATCGACAATTCCCGACCCGCCGTCCGATTTATGTTCGCTGTTTCCTATTCGCGAATACTTATGGAGGCTTTAACCGGCAGCTCGCAGAGCAACTTCCGGCATCCGCCCACGGAGCAATGGATGAGCCGGTACCTTGACCTGCCCGCTCTTTCCATTTCGGACCGCAGTCGATTTCGCAGGATACGTAGTAGAGCCCGCGAAATCATTTCCGGATATGCGCTGTAAGAATCTGGAAAACTATGAACTGGATCAGGCGCGAGTCAGCCAGTAGCTTTCCCGCTCCAACTCTTCACGAAAATCCGGGTGCGCTATGGAGATCAGAAGTTTGGATCTTTCTCGCACATTTTTGCCAAAAAGATTCACAATTCCATACTCGGTAGCCACATAATGGACATCTCCGCGGCTGGTCACTACGCCCGCGCCCGGAGAGAGTACCGGACTAATTCGCGACACCTTTCCTCCTTTAGCTGTACTTGGCAGAGCTATAATGGGCTTACCTCCAGGGCAACGCGAAGCTCCGCGAATGAAATCCACCTGACCGCCGATTCCGCTAAAGATGTTATGGCCCATGGAGTCGCTATTGACCTGACCGGTCAGGTCGATGGAGATAGCAGAGTTAATGGCAACCATGTTGTTATTCTGCGAGATTACGAAAGGATCGTTCACATAGTGACTGGGACGAAACTCAAAGATAGGATTGTTATCTATTGCATCGTATAGATCCCGGCTGCCCATGGCAAAACTGGTCATGATTTTTCCGCGGTGCAGCCCTTTCTTCTGGTTGTTGAGCACCCCGGAAGAAAGTAGAGGAAGAATTCCATCGCTGAACATCTCGGTATGGATACCCAGGTTCTTATGATTCTTAAGTTTTTCCAGAACCGCGTTGGGAATACCGCCAATACCCAGCTGAAGTGTTGCACCATCATCGATAATTGCTGCAATGTGGCCTCCTATCTTTTCCTCCACATCGGAAGACTCTTTCATAGGAAGCTCGAAGAGTTCTTCATCCTGCTCGACGAAGTAATCCACATCCGATACGTGTATGAAGCAATCGCCCAGGGCCCGGGGCATGCGAGAATTGACCTGAGCAATGACCAGTTCTGCTTCCTCGGCGCAGGGTTTGGTAATGCTGCATTCCACGCCATAGCTCATATAACCAAAGTGATCCGGAGGCGATACGTGAATCAAAGCGACATGGATAGGCCACTGTCCGCTGCGAACCAGTTTCGCGATTTCGCTCAGGAAGATGGGTACGTAATCGGAGCGTCCTGCATTTACCGCATCGCGGATGGCCGGGCCCAGAAACCAGGCATTGTCCCGGACTCCGTTTTGATCTTTGAAGGGATCGTCTCCAAAGGTCAGAAGATGGTTGAGTTCAACTTCCTTTAATTCCGGGGCCCGCTCCGCCAGAGCTGAAATCAGCGCTCGCGGCATGGAGGCATTGCCGGAAATGAATACCTTCTGACCGCTCTTCACATGCGAGACGGCCTGGGCGGGGGAGATTTTTCGAGAATCGTAGTGAGGTTTCCATTCCATGGCTGAAACTCATCACCGGCCGCGGCAAAGTCCATAAGAAAACGGTTTGCAGACGGCTCTGGCGTTCAGTCCTGGAGAATCAGAAACTCTGTCCTGCGGTTCTGTGCATCAAAAGGCTCGCCTTTCTTGTTCACAACGGGCTTGCTGAATCCGGCCCCTTCAATTTCGAGTCGTTGCTTATCCACTCCATGATAGACCAGGTAGTTGCGGACGCTCAGGGCACGGCGATAACTCAAAGTATCATTATATTCCTTGGTACCGTGCAGGTCCGTGTGCCCGATGATCTTTAATCGAAAAGCCGGATTCTTCTTCAGAAATTCTACCAGGGATTCCAGGTAGGGCTCGGATTCATCCCGGAGAACAGCGCTATTCGCATCAAATCGGATGGCCGTGGCTTCAAAGGAATCCCCTTTTCGAGCCTTTTCCAGATAAACGATTCGCTTTCCAGAAAACACAGCCCGATAGTCGATAATTCTATGATAGGGAGCGTATCCAGGTAGAGAAATGGTGACTTCCAACCCTTCGCTATCAAAGGCCGGCAGTTGCAGCAAACCGGCATCGTCGCTTCGGCCAACCATCGCTTCCGGCCTTTTCTTTCCTTCTTCCTGATAATAGGGCCGCATTTTTACATCTACGGAGAGGGGGCGACCTGTCTCCTTGTCCTGGACTATCAGACTTTCCCCGCGGCGGGCCCGGACTCCCGGATCTTCGGCCCCTTCGAATGCAAGCTCCAGTCCTCGATCAATTCTTGATCTGTATTCCTCTGGCGTTTCGTTGCGAAAGGAACCGTCCATGGCCGCATCGTAGTTCTGCAATATTCCTTCCAGGTCCTCTTCCCGACCTCGATTTGCGGTGGGATTTGTATAGGATTCGGCATCCCCTTCTCGAATGGTCGGCGCCCGTTCCACATCCAGGGGATCGGGTGATGCTTCGGCTTCCGGGTCCCGGGATGCGAAGGTTTCTTCGGAAAGAGAGATGGCAGAAGAAGTGGAATACAAATCGTAATGACCTTTTCCGCCGGAACGGTCAGAAGCAAAATAGAGATCTCCACCATGGATGCTCAAGTGCATTTCATTGTCCGGACTGCTCAATTCCGGGACCAGCACTGGCTCGCTCCAGCCCTGTTCGCTCTTTCGCGTACTGTAGAAGTCCCATCCGCCGACGCCGCCCGGACGACGGGAAGAAAACACAAACAGGTTGTCTTCTAGAGGAGTGAGAGCGGCTTCTTGATTTCCGGAGTTTATTGTAGATGGAAGAGGTTCCGGCCCTGCGAAACCGTTTCCGGTCCATCGGGCCACCATGATTTTAGAGCCTGTGATATCGCCGAACTCCCAGGTGGTGTAGTAAATCTCCTTTCCATCGTTGGAAAGGGCCGGCGCTCTTTCATGGTCTGAAGTCTGAAAATTGCCGGCAACGCGGCTGGGCGCCGAAAATCGACCGTCTTCACTGGCTCGCGCCCAGTACAGGTCGTATGATACACGAATTCGACCCTGGGCATCAGCCGGCATTTCGAGACTACCGTCCCGGTCCGAAGCAAAGAGTACAAGCTTGCCATCTTTGCTCCAGAAAGGGGTCTCATCGTTGTAATCCGAATTCAGCTCCCGCACATTTCGCACCAGGCTCCACTCTCCATCCTTCCTCTCTGCCAGATAGATGTCCTGATATCGTCCGTTTCGAGTATTGAATAGCATCTTGCTTCCGTCCGGCGAAAGCGTGGGAGAGAAATCTGCTGCACCTGTATTTAGCGCATCGAGACCGCGCACCTTGATAGGCTGATCCGGCTGCTGCATCCCCTGAGCCCGAGCCGCCGCAGGCAAAAACAACCCGCCTAGAATTGAAAGAATGAGAGCGACCACACCGGCTTTCTTGAGCAGAGTCAGACGAACGGACTTTTCCATAATAATGCTATCGGCACCTGGGAAAAAAGGTTCACCCCGCCTCCGGCTTTTCCGAACAATATCCGGGCCGGATTATGTCCCAATTCCGAATGCCAATCTCGTCGCCTGGAGGCGTTTCCGGGCGCCTTAAGATTGCGCCGTGGTCATAATGCGAACCCGGCCTTTTTTGGGCGCCCTATGACCAGATACCGGCTTTATGCCGAACCGCGCTGCCCGACGGGCGCAGCCGACGCCATGGGCCCGCCGAGGATTCGGTTTTTCGATTTGCCCCTGATCGCCGTTGATTTTACTGCCTCCGGGGATGCACCGCATCGTCGCGCGGCCTCGAAAGAGGAGTGAGGAAAGTCCGGACACCGCAGGGCAGAAGACCGGGTAATTCCCGGGGGATGGGCTGGCGACGGTTCATCTACGGAAAGTGCAGCAGAAAATATACCGCCGGACTTCGGTTCGGTAAGGGTGAAATGGTGAGGTAAGAGCTCACCGCTTCGACCGCAAGGAAGATGGCAGGGTAAACCCTCTTCGGTGCAATCTCAAGTAAGCAGCCGCCAAGGTCGGCCCGACCGTGGCTGTGGGTAGAGAGCAAAGACCGACGGAGCGATCCGAAGGCAAGATAAATGACGGTGCTCGACAGAATCCGGCTTACAGGTGCATCCCCTCTTTTTTAACTGGAACGCCTCCGTCTTAGAGTACCGGAACATCGTCAGAGGCTGTCAGTGCTCAAGGCATGCGGAGCAACTCTGGCTCTACCGGAGCAAGATAATCCCCGGAAATTCCAGGCAGCGCCAGCCATGCGATATGAAACGGGCCGATGCCGGCATTGCACAGATCGGCGCGAACCGATGGACTTTCGCTCGGCCCGGCCAGAACGGTCTTAGCTGCAACAACCAACGTAGCAACCGTTGAGCGGAATTCCATCCGGATCGAGAATCTTCTGTCCCCCCGGATAGATGGTAAGCTCATTCACTTCCTTGCCTTCTTCGGGCATCCTCATGTCTTCGCTGATACAACTTCGAAGTCCGTTTCCGGCCAGGAATCGAACTTTGATGGTATCCGTTAGCACGAACCACTCGCCTATATTGGACTGCAACGTCGGTTCGAAGTATTGCTCGTGGATGGGGCCGCATACGTTTTTCGTAAAGTAGTCTACCTGGCCATCCGGCCTTAATCGATAGTGCGAATTGCATATATGACGAAATTCGAAACCGACGGAAAGTCCGATTCAAAGGTCTAACTGCTACCGTTAATGCGCGAGGCCAGAGGTTAAGCCAGGTCATCATAGTCGCACCTGTTTGGAGAAACAGGCATGGGGCCTGGGGGCGCATTGCCAACGAGATCTGCCCCGGATTCCTGAAGAATTGAACTGCCGGGAGACTTACCTCTGCATGGGACCGAGCGGGCTTAGCTTCCCGTCGCCTGATTCCTTTCGCTTGCCGAACCCGGGCGAAAGCTCTCTCTGGTCCAGAAGGCCAGCAGGCAAACCAGGGCAAGTATTGCGAACAGGAAATACTCTGCCGGTCGCCAGCCGCTTACGTCGCTTTTTAAGATTCCCATAATCGCCACGACCAGAACTCCTCCTGCATTACCTGCCAGCATCAATGCGCCGGCGGCGCCTCCTGCTCGCTCCGCACCTGCCAGTTCTTCGGACATGGCCAGCAGGAGCGCATACCCTGGAAGAAAAAAGAAGCCCAGAAATCCCGCTGCCCAGTAAAGCACGGTGAGATTTCCGCTAAGACAGACCGGAACAGTAAGGATAAGGCCAGCGAATCCGCAGAAGATCAAGACCGGCTTTCGCTTTTCCAGATGATCCGAAAGCCCGGGAAGCAGTATGGATCCTGCAATGCCTCCCAGAATCATAGCCCCTCCGATAAGGCCTGCATCGATAGCTTTTACTCCGTTTTCGGAAAGCAACGCTTCCAGCCATGTAGTTAGCCCATTGAAGAATCCCAGAGCCAGAAAGGCAATACCGATGACGAGGGCCAGCGCCGGTTGGCGGACGATGGCAATCATTTCCGAGAAGGCAGTAAGGCTGGAGGTGCTTTCCCCGGCCAAAGGTTCCGCTCCTTCCGGACTTTCCATGATTCCCGGGGCAGAAACCGCTACCGGACCTTGCGATGCGCCCTGCACCGGAACCACTGCTGGATTTTCGCGCACCGAGAAAAGAAAAAAGAGCGAAGATAGCAGTGTCAGGGCCGCGAATATGATCATAGTTTTTTGTAGACCCAATTCTTCATCCAGAACTGGAGTCAGAGCCAGGCCCAGGGCCATTCCAGCAAACATACCTGCGGTGCCCAGACCGGTGGCCAGAGCCCTTTGATGTTCCTCGAACCAGTCTGCGGACAGTTTCGTAATTCC
Source organism: Leptospiraceae bacterium (assembly GCA_020440915.1). Classification (GTDB taxonomy): domain Bacteria; phylum Spirochaetota; class Leptospiria; order Leptospirales; family Leptonemataceae; genus UBA3465. Next base: position 24,570 of record JAGRNE010000003.1, read on the forward strand.
ATTCAATATGAAGGGCTGGGAAACGGCGATTCCGATCTGCCCAATTAGAAGAAACCAGAAACTATCGGTGTATATTCGAAAGAGCGCGAAGATCGCCATAATCACTGCGCCCACGCCTATGGTAAAACGATACCCTCGACGATCAATCATGGCGCCGGAGGGCATGGCAAGCAGAACATACAGAAGAGGAAAGCAGACGGTTAGATTCGTGGCCATCATCTCGGACACTCCGTATCGATCCTGAATCTGGCCCAGTAACGGCACGAAGTTCAGCCAGAGCATTTGATTTATTCCAGCCAGCAGCATAAATGCTATGAGCACCACCCATCGGTAACTGGACGAGTAGCTATTCCCTGTATTCGTCGTCTCTCTCATTATTTCCCCCGCGCCAACTGCCCACGCAGTCCCATTCAATATTCTGCCGTCGTATATTTTCGCTTAAGCAATCCCTGCTTCAGTAGGCAGTGAAACCTTCGGGGATCTTGCCTGCAGCGTAGCTCTCCGCCGATCGCTTTTCATCCTTTCGCAGTCTTTGATTCGCAATCAGTCGAACATACCAGGGGATCTTCTTGAATGGCCTTCCGGTGAGCCGGGCGAGCACGAAAGCTCGCGCACATTTCTCCAGAAGCTCGGCGTTGAAAATCGCCTTATCCAGAGTCATCCCCAGAATCAAAGCGCCTTCGGGCAGAAGAAAAGCATTACTTCCCTGTTGCATGGCCTTTTGCAGATCCCTGCTATTCCATGATTCATAGCGCCGAACCCGAGGTCCCAGTTGTCGGACCTGTTCGTCGAAAACGGCCGGCATGGCTTCTCCCAGATCTCCCAGTATCCTGGCCCATTTCTGCCTGCCCAGAAAGACGGCTCCTGTATCCGGCCTGTTCAGATAGATGGATATATGAATAGCTCTTGCCTTGAATTCATCGGGCGCATCCAGCAACTCTGCAGCATCCGGCATCAGTGAAATCAGCTCTATCCTGGAGCCTCTTGCCTTGAGTCCTCGGTCGCTCTGGACAAAGAGCATCTCCGGACGCCCGGGGACCCTCATCGAAAAGCTCTCGCCGGGATGGCCGGCCACCGATTTCTCCAGTAGCCGGTCTACGGCTGCCAGCATTGCGCTTCTATGCCATTGCAGGCCTTCGCCCGACTGCCGGAGATCCGTCATGGGCGTGGATTTTCCCCGCTTTGCGTCCAGGCCAGCTGCTCTAGAACCGGTTGAACCGCTTCGAACGCTGTCGTCAGCGGACTGCTCCAGGTTTCGCTGCAATGGTTTACCCTTCCTGGCCGGAGCGCTCTTTCTGCCTTTCGTTGTATTTCTGACTGACATAGATAAATCCTAAAACCCGGTTTTCTTCTCTTACTAGACCATTTTCAGCACTGTTTCGAATCGATTCAGCGCCTCGTCGATAATGGCATCGGTATCCGCCATACTGGTGTAGATGCGACTTCCTGCCAGTGTGACGATACCGTTGGCCATAAATGCGGCTCCCATCTCTTCCATCATATGCTTTCGCTCTTTCGCTTCCTTCAGAACCTTGATGGGATTACGCATACTCATTAGCAGAACTGCCGAAGTTTGGAGATGCACTATGGATCCCTGATTGTAGACGACATAGGGCAAATTCAGTCGATTCACGATCTCTTTCAGGCCTGCGGCCAGGCGATCCCCGGCGCGACCCGCTTTGACTGCTGCATTGTGTTTTTCCATCTCTTGAATAGAGAAGTACCCTGCTGCGCAGGAAAGTGGATTGGCCGAAAGTGTGCCTCCTACAAATGCGCGTTTTCCCATGGCGCTAATGCCTCCTGCAAGAAGCATCATCACTTCCTTGCGACCCCCAACTCCGCCAGCCATGGGATACCCTCCCGTAAGGCATTTGCCAAATACAGTTAGGTCGGGTTGCACTTTGAAGTAGCCCTGCGCTCCTCCCAGTCCCAGCCGAAAGCCTGTTACGACCTCGTCGAATATCAAAAGAGCGCCAAATTCATCGCATAGCTTGCGTAGCTCCGCATTGTAGTTCGCATATACGGGCCTGGTGCCGCTTTCTGGTCCCAGGGGCTCCACTATGACAGCAGCTGTTCCTCCGCGAAGACGGTTGAGCATCATCTTTCTGCGAAGGGCTCCGATGTCGTTGGGAAAACATTCCTGGGTCTGGGATGTAGCTCCCCGGGGAATTCCGGCGGCTTCTCTTCGACCGGTGCCTGGAATTCGCATTCCATAGACCATGGGATCGCTCCAGCCATGATAACCGCCGCCAATCTTGATTATCTTCTTCTTTCCCGTGTAGGCTCGGGCCAGGCGAATGGCTGCCATTACGCTTTCCGTGCCGGATCCCAGCATGCGAAACATCTCTATACCAGGCATATGGCGGTGGATTTCTTTTGCCAGTAGCGCTTCGTATTCGTGTAAGAGGCCCGTTACAGGCCCGCAATCCTGAATAAGTTTGATGATTTTCTTCTGTACCGGTTCATAGTTGGAACCCAGCAGCGTGGGCCCGCCGGCCTGCAAAAAATCGATGTACTTGTTGCCATCCACGTCCCGCAAATAGGCGCCCCGGGCTCGATCCACAACCAGAGGAAAGGGATAGTTGAAGGCCAGGTTGTGCTGAACGCCTCCCGGGATGTATTTCTGCGCTTCTTCAGCGATGGCTTTAGATCTCTGGCAGCGATTGTCAAAATAATCCATCACCTCATTCATCCGATCCCGTCGAATGGTGCGTGGTGGCTCTTTTAGCAGGGCCTTCAATCTGTCATAGATTTCATCGGTGTTGTGCCATTCAGAAATGGAGTATTGCTGCTGCGAACCATGGGTAGCGACCCGGGAGCCGGACCGATTAGATCTGCCGGAGCGCCTGGCTCCAGGACTTCCAGTGCTTCCCCTGCTTGAGGTGCTGCTCGGTGTTCTTTTCTGCTTCGTAGTGCTCATTTTCTTCTCCTTCTTTCTCGGATCGCTTGTTTCCCTTGTTCGCTTCGTTCGCTTCGTTCGCCGTGGTAACCATGTTCGCTTAAGGCCTGATCGCTTTCACTTCCCGGTCTTTGTACCCGGGCACCGGGCTGTCTGCTGACTGTGCGAAGCCCTATTCTACTTTTGCGTTCTGATAGGGTTTAAGGCTATCCAGTACCTCGGCCAGAACCGTCCTGCCTGCCCCGGCATTCTCCTTGATGGCGCTTTCCAGGTAAAGCGCCGCCGCTTTTTCCAGGATGCGCACATTGCGAATGGCTTCTTTCATGGTTGGAGCGCCGCAAATCACGCCGTGGTTTCGAAGAAGGTACCCGTTAAAAGAAGAGCGAACCGACTTGCGAAATGCCTTCACTAGCATGCCCGTTCCCGAGGGTCCATACCCTACCACCGGCACTCGATCTCCTAGAGCATCGATTTCTTCTTTGTAGAGTAGCGGAACGAATTGATCCAGAAGGGCCATGGCGCTTGCCAGTGGCTGATGCGTGTGAACGCTGGCTGCAATGTCCGGGCGGCTCTGAAAAAAAGCAGCATGAAGTCCGCTCTCCACACTGGGACTTCGCTGACCGGAAAGGATTTCCAGGCTGTGTAGATCCAGGATGCAGATGTCCTCGGGCTCCATGGAAAAGTAATCTGCCGCTGAAGGGGTGACTGCCATGCGATCTCCAATACGAAGTGCAACATTGCCTCCAATTCCAGCAAGATAACCCAGGGAACTAAGAGTATGGCATGCATCTACGACTATTTCGCGTCCCCGCTGGATTGAATCCTGCGCTGCGATGGACTGTTTCTTCTGGCCTTTCTTCTTTGTTTCGGTCATAGTCAATTTCTCCTTTCCTGCGATTCCCGGTTCCATTTCCGGTAAAGTGGAGCCAGCCGACTGTGCGCATCGATGAACCTCTGGAAGGCTTCCTCCATAACCGATCCATGGGATGAAACCGGATCGAAGCTACGGCGAATGCGAATCCTGGAGGGAACGTCCGCAAAAGTCATTTTCTTAAGTCCTACTCCGGCAATCCAGGCCGCGCCCCGAGCATTGGTTTCCATGGGATCTTCGGGTTGATGAACAGTAATCCCCAGAACGTCGGCGAAAATCTGACACCAGACGTCGGAGATGGCGCCGCCACCTACTATATTGGCGCTTTCTAGCTTTCTACCCAGGAATCGTTGCACGGGCTTCATCATCCAGCGAGTGTTAAGCGCCACGCCTTCCAGAAATGCGCGAATGATGTCTTCGCGGCTATGCTCCAGAGAAAGGTTTACCAGGCCGGCCCGCAAAGACCGATCATCCACCGGACACCGTTCTCCGTACAGCCACGGTAAATAGAGCAGCCCGCGACTACCCGCAGGAGTACGTGCTGCGATCTGGTCCAGAATTTTGTATACGTCCGGAGCATGAGACTCGCGCAACAATTCGTCTTCGTGGTATAGAATACGTTCTTTGAGAAAGGCCAGGTTTCCCCCTGCCGTGGTCTGCATTGCTGTCATCAGGTACTGTCCAGGAATGGCGCATGGAACCGAAGCGATGGATGAAATGACATCAGTCTTCTTCTCTTTCATATGCGCGGCCACCCACGAGGACGTGCCAATATAGAGATGACTCTCTCGGTCGCGAACGGCGCCCGAACCCACGGCCGCTGCACTGTTGTCGATGGCGCCGGCCACCACCGGGGTTTCCGGAGAGATACCCAGCCGCCGAGCCACTTCGGAGCTCACAGTGCCCAGGACCTCCGTGCAGGGTACAATCTCCGGGAATAGTGATGGATCAATTCCGGACGCTCTCAACAGAGAAGAGTCATAGCGAATGCTTTTACTATTTCGATTATCCGTAACCCAGGAAGTGAGTATGGAGTCATGGGTGGCCACGAAACGACCGGTAAGCTTTAGATTCAGATAATCCAGAACGTTCAGAAACTTGTAGGTGCGCTCGTAGACATCCGGCCTTTCGTCGCGAACGTACAACATGTGGGCGAAAGGGTCCTTGCCAGAAAGGGCTGGCGCCCCTCCTGTGAGTCGAATCCATTTCCATAATTTCAGGGGCCCGTAACCGGCCACACGTAGCGAACCGCCGACAGCCCGATGTACGTGGGGAGCGCCTCGCATATCCATCCATAGAATGCCATTCATTAAGGGATTGCCCTGCCGATCCACAGGGACAGTTCCCTCGCCCTGGCTGGAGCAGCAAATCCCTGCAACCTGCCCCCTTTGTCCCGGAGCTCGATCCAGCGCTTCGGCCGCCGAATCCAGAAATGCATTCCACCAGTCCAGGGGAACCTGTTCGGCCCCATGACCGTCACGTAGATGAAGGGAAACCGGTCGAAAAGCCCAGGCCAGAGTCCTGCCATCCAGGGTGCACAGTGCCGTCTTGCAGCCGGAAGTGCCCAGATCCACCGCTAGTATTATTTCTTCCGAGGCGGCCATATACCACAGAGTCATCATTTGACATGGTTTTAGTCAACACTTGTTCATCCATAGTCGGCCGGATCTGCGGTTTTTTTATCGATTCCGCCCTATATGTGACATAATCCAGCTCAAAGAGACAAAACTGGACACTACGAGACAACAATTGTCGATCAATGCCCTCTTTTCCGATTGACAACTGTTGATTAATAAAGGATAATCTGAGAATGGATCGTCGGTTGGAAGATGCTTCGTTGACCCCGGAGCTGGCACCCAGGAAATTCAAATTCACCAGCCGCCAGGGCCGGGATCGTCGCACCAGACTTCTGGCCGCGGCCCGAGAGCTTCTGCGCGAGAAAAGTCCGGACAGCATAAGCCTGGCAGATGTCTGCCAGAAAGCAGAGATTCCCCGTCCTTCTGCCTATCATTTCTTCCCGAATATTCAGGCTCTTTTTCAAGGATTGCGATTGCTACACGCTGAGTCTCTAATCCAGCGCGCGCTGGAACTGGAGAAACGCTCTTTTCCCGCCTGGCCGGATTATCTGGAAGCTCTGGTGGAGTCAGCCCGGGAAGTGACTCTGTCGGACCAGGCCTACCCGGCCTTGATTTATGGCTACGGGTTGGATTTTGCCGAAACAAGGCAAATAGGCAAGGATCTAGATAGCCGGCTGGCCCGCCTGGCACTGGCCGGGATGCAGGCCCGCTTTCAGCTACCGGATATTGCAGGACTGGAAGGTATTTGCGGCATTGCACTTTCCATCATCGATTCCATCTTTCGTCACTCGTATAGAAGGCAGGGTCAGATTTCCGACGAAATGGTACTTGAGGCGAAACGAGCCGCTGTTGCTTATTTGAAGCTCTACATTCCGGAGCTCTGTCCTGCGCGCAGAAAGGAAGAACGAGCAGAAGGCAATGAGATCGGAAGGGAGCCAGGAAACAATTGAACAATCCCGAACAAGAAACAGGCTCTGCACATCAGGCCCGGTGTCCGCGATGCGGGGGTAAATTCACCTGCAACGCGGGCGGGAACACCCCTTGCGCATGTATGCGATATGAACTGGGCCCCGAGCTTCTCAAAGAACTGGAAAAGAAATACAAAGGATGTTTATGCAACGCCTGTCTCGAAGACCTCATCCGCAAAAAAGACAACGCCGACAAACTTTCCATTTAGAGCCTATCGCATAAATGGAGTGGCCTCCGGGGAAGATAGAATGGTTTACAAATCACAGTGATCCCGGGGAGGATAGAGAGCCTTACGAATCACAGTGATCCCGGGGAGGATCGAAGGTATTGCGAATCAAAGTTGCTACAGGCGAAGAATGCTCAGTCCAGCAAATTCTCCTGGCCATAGAACGCCTCCATTCGCGTACGGATTCTTTTTTCAAGAATGCCGGCCGCATCTTCCCAGCGAAGAAGTCGAAAATGGAACTCGGCCAGCGCTCGGGCCGCTGATTCGGGCTTCACAGAATGCTCTTTCAAGATGCTGGGAATATCCGCCTCTTTTCTTTGTTCAAAGAATGCAGCGGAGGCGCCGCGGATTAGACCTTCCATTTCTTTTGACTCTGCCAGGAATTGCGGCCAATCCGCCAGAAGTGTGGCGGCCGCTTCGTATTCCTCGGGACTAACCAGCTCAAGCATGGAGCCGAGTTCCCGTGAAGCCCAGTCTTGATAGATCTCGTAAGCCGTCTGGGCAAACTCTTCCCCTTCAAAAGCCGAATAGAGCATCTTCTCCGTATGATGCATAGTTGAATCAATGTTTTTGCGAATGAATTCTTTGATGGGTTTCTCCAGATTTCCCTGGAAGCCTTCCATGGCCTTTCCCAGTAAGGCCTGCCCGGCACGCATTATGTTTCCCGCTACGGGAATATCTTTGCCCAGACCGCCATCCGCCAGAAAGCCCTTGATTCCGTTGTACAGTACATCGGACAGAAATTGAGCAAAGAAGGGATTGTAGACAGCGGTGCGAATCAGTTCTTTTCGCAACCTTTCGAGCTTCAGCGAAGCCTGAATCATTTCCCTGGCGCGCTCGCCGGAAATCAGTCGGTCCAGACTGAACTCAAACACTGCCGGGCGCGTCTCCAGAATCTCCACAAAAGTACGTTTCTTGATGATGTCGCCGGCCCCGGTCTGTAGCCCGAGGCGAACGAACATCCAATTCGCGCTCTGAAAATCCTCCAGAGAAAAAACGTCTCCCAGCTTTACCGAAACGCCAGACGAAAGAAGGCTTTCGTAATCCTGAACCATACTCTGCCTGCCCGATTCGCTGCGCAGCTTTTCCAGTTCGAAGCGAATATGCTTCTCCTGAATTTTCTTTAGGATTTCTTCCATAGTTATGCCGCCACTTCAAGATTCACGGTTATTGCCCTTTTCCATTTAGCTGCTCTTCGTTGTCCTGGCCAGTACCGAGCCCCTGCGCTTTTGCTGGAGCAGGCTACCGGGCCGATCATGAAACCGCCTCAATTTCTCGCTTTGCTATTTCGATAAGAATGGCGATTCCCTTTTCAATGTTTTCCCTGTTCTGGGAAAAGCTCAGTCGAATACATCGATCCCTGTGATCAAAAGGATCGTCCAGGCCGGGAAAGTAGTATTTGCCCGGCACAACAATCACTCCTGCTTCTTTCAGTTTTTCGTACAGCCTGCTTGTAGAAATAGGAGCGTCAAACCAGAGCCACAAGAAGAAAGCTCCGCCAGATTCGTGGATCTTCAATCCGTGCGAAGAAAGACCGTTTCGTAGCATTTCTATGGCAAGATTCCGATTGGCCAGGTAATGGGGTTGCAAAATGGAATGGCATTTCTGTAGCAGCTGTCCGGACCGGATACTCTCCAGCGCCAGGGCCGGGCCTATGCCTCCACAACTAAGGTTAAAGATGGAATTCAAGCGTTCGATTTTTTCGATCACATCGGATGGCCCCACCACAATGCCTGTGCGAAGCCCCGGCAGTCCAAGCTTGGAAAGACTCAGAATTGAGATTACCCCTGGACGAAAAAAGGGACGGCTGTCGTCAAAGACGATTCCGGGAAAAGGAAGACCGTAGGCGGCGTCCAGAATCAACGGCACATCCGCCGCCCGGCAGATCTCATAGAGCTTTTCCAGTTGCTGGTTGGATACGTTATTACCGGTGGGATTGCAGGGACGGGAAAGACAGACGGCGCCGGTGTTTTCGTCTACCACCAGGCGATCAAAGTCGATTTCGTAGCGAAAGAACCCTTCGTCGAGCATCTGTATCCGGGGCAAAAAGGACTTCAAAGTGCCTTTCTGAATTCCTACGTCCTCGTAACCGATGTATTCCGGACTCAGCGGAAAGACAATCTTTGCCTCGCCTCCGTCTTCCCGAACGCCGCCAAACAAATTCATCAGAAGAAAAAAGGCGTTCTGGCTTCCCTGAGTCAAAGCCACGTTTTCGGCTTTTACATCCCAGCCGGATTGCTGGAGTAATTCGGCCACTGCCTGACGAAAGCGAAGATTCCCTCCCGGATGATCGTAGACTCCCAGGGCCCGCTCGAATCTGTCTTCGTCGGCCATCAGTCTTTCCATTTGCTCCCGGAAGAAAGCCTCCATTTCCGGGATTCGTCCGGGATTTCCGCCGCCCAGCATGTACATTTTCCGGGGACCGCTAAGGGCCAGATCCAGGTCCACCATCAATTCCTGGATGCCGGAGGCGCCACTGTACCGGCGGAGAAAGCGGGTTTCCGACTTCATGGGTTGAAGCTGGCATCCCGCTCTCTGATGCAAAGTGTTTTCCCCTTTTTCAGTGGATGCCAGACGTGGCGCTGAGCTTTTTGCAGATATGGATTCCAGGTCCATAGACCAGAAAGTGAGTAGAGCTCCCCAGGATCCCGGATGTTATCTGTGGAAAGATGAAGCCGGTGAAATACTCTACGTAGGAAAGGCTGATCGCTTGCGAACCAGGCTTCGTAACTATCTGAAGCCAGAAACTGTGAAGACGGCCCTGCTTATGCACCGGGTGCGGGACCTGGAGTGGATTACCACGGACACATCCACCGATGCATTGATTCTGGAAGATACCCTGATCAAAAAGCATCGACCGCGTTTCAACGTTCGCCTGAAAGACGATAAGCGGTTTCCCTACCTTTGCGTATCCACAGCCGAGCCGTATCCCAGGATCTATTTGACCCGAACGGTGCGAAAGGATGGGAGCCGCTATTTTGGCCCCTACACCGATGTCCGGGCGGCTCGCCATATTTTGGATCTAATCCATAAGACCTTTCCCATTCGCAAGGTGCGCCAGAAGTTGCCCCTCAGCCGTCCCCGCCGTCCCTGCATGAACTTCCATATCAATCGCTGTTTGGCTCCCTGCCAGGGAAACGTAGCAGTGGAAGAGTATAAGAAGGTCGTAGATGAAATCATTCTCTTTCTGGAGGGGAAACATGAACTGCTGGAAGAACTGGTTCGCAAGAGGATGGATGAGTTCAGTCTGTCCATGGATTTTGAAAGGGCTGCCATCTATAGAGACATTCTAGTTTCTTTGAGGCGTTTCCAGGAACGACAAAGCGTCACGCGGCCGGGCGCCGGCGATGAAGATGTCATCGCGGTGGCCAGAGACGAATCGTACGGTCAGGCTGTAGTGTTCGAATACCGCCAGGGCAATCTGACCGGCCGCAAAGCCTTTCCACTTACAGGATTGGAAGGCGCCGAGGAACCGGAACTGCTGGCTGCCTTTATTCGAGAGTATTATCTTTCCAGCGAGTCGGTTCCCCCGCGCATCCTCATGTCCCATGAGCTGCCTACCACAGAAAGAAGCACTCTGGAGAAATACCTGGGCCAGAAAACCGAACGCAAAGTAAGATTGCGAAGACCCATGCGCGGACCTTCCGTTACGGTTATGGAGATGGTGCGCAAGAACGCCGAACTTCTGCTGAAAGAACAGGTGATCAAGGTTCGTAGCAAAGACAGGCGAAGCGGGCTTGCGGAAATCCAGGAATTTCTGAATCTACCGACCCTTCCGGAGATTATCGAATGCTATGATATTTCTCATTTCTCCGGGAAACAAACGGTGGCAGCCGGAGTTCAGTTTGAAAACGGCCAGCCCAGGAAAGCGGCTTACCGCCGCTACATTATCCGCAGCGTGCAGGGAATAGACGATCCCGCCTCCATGCGAGAAGTGATAGCGCGAAGGCTACAGCGCTTGATTAATGAAGACGGCGCTATGCCGAATCTGATCGTCATCGACGGCGGCTATACGCAGCTTACTGCAGCCTGCGAAGCCGCGGCTGCGCTGGGACAGAACAACCTGGCCATGGTGGGCCTGGCAAAGAAAAGAGAGGAAATCTACCTGCCCGGTCAGTCCGTTCCTCTAACTCTGGACAAGAACTCCGCAGGCATGCGAATCCTTCGCCATCTTCGAGATGAGGCCCACCGATTTGGCATCTCGCATCAGAGAATTCGAAGCAACAAAGCGCAGCTAAAGATCCTGGAGAAGGACATCCCGGATATTGGCTCTTTGCGAATTCGTGCCATGCTAAAGCATTTCGATGATCGAAAGATTGCAGAGGCTTCCATAGAAGAATTGATGGAAGTGCCAGGCATTGGCGAAAAACTGGCCAGAAAGATTCATTCGGCTCTGAGCCCGGAACAGAAACGGGCGGAATCAACGCAACCAGAGACTGCCGGAAGCTAGTCATTAAGAGAAATCCTGTGCACCCGGAAGGCCATTGCCGGGTGAAGGTCGGAACAGATGAGCGCAAACCAGACAACAGAAGAACTAAAGGACTTTCACATCGTCACGCGACATCTGGTGATGGAAAAGGACCTGAATTACCATGGCAATCTTTACGGCGGAACCATGCTAGCCTGGCTGGACGAATCTTCCGCCCTCTACGTCATGGAAACCATTGGCTATACCAATTTCGTTACTGCAGGGATGGAGAATGTACGTTTCAAATCCCCGGCCCGCAGCGGCGAAGCCGTTGTCTTCTATTGTAGAACGGCGTCCACCGGAAAGAGTTCCATTACCGTTCAAACGCGAGCCTTTGTCCATGATCCAATTAGCGATCGAAAGGATGAGATCATCAATTGCTCCATTACCTTTGTTTGCCTGAAGGACGGTAAACCGTTTGCGTATTTCGAAAGCCCGGAGTACCAGAATCGCAAAGATCGTCGCTTGTAAGTCTTGACTTGAGGACGCTGGCCCCGCAGGAATATCCATCCATTTCGCTTGACCGTTCGCAACCCGCGGCATCACAATGCCGCATTCTGGCCAATGATTCCACCATGGAGTATGCGATCATTGCCCATGCCCGGTTCCCTTTTTTCGCATAGCAGGGGATCGGCGAAAAATGCGAACAGGAGCGAACCATGGCCGAACTTCATTTCGAAATCAATGCAAAAAGCGAAAGCGCAACCAGGACCACCGTACAGGCCAGAGATTTCAAACTGACCATCGATGAGCCTGAATCCCTGGGCGGCACCGATGCCGGTCCAAATCCGGTGGAATACGAACTGGCCGCACTGTCCGGGTGTTTAAATGTTATGGGACATCTGGTAGCAAAGGAAATGGGATTCGAACTAAAGAGCATGGATATGAAAATCCAGGGCGACATCGATCCCGGACGGTTTTCCGGAGCATCTATGAAAGAAAGGGCCGGGTACAAAGATATTCGGGTTTCAATCAAAGCCGAAACGGATGCAGATGCGCCAACCTTGAGAAAATGGTTGGAGACGATTGAGAATCGCTGCCCCGTAAGTGATAACCTGGCCCATACAACTCCAGTGAAATTAGAAATCTCTTCCTGACCGACTATTCACGGTCCACAGCGAGTTATTTGCGAAGCCACGTTTGCGCGCGACTGCGCACGTTTTCCCGTGTTTGGACGTCTTGGAGCGCATTCGCATAGCCTGGAGCGTCTCTGGATGTCCGGGGGTGCCTGCCCGTTTACTCAAAGGAGCTTCTTTTACGCTGGCGCCCTGCATTACTGCATTGGAAAATCCATTGTCTGTGGCTCCTCGGTCTGTAGCAGAGCCTGTTCCGGCTGGAACAGTTTTTCCAGGTACAGAGAGCTTCCTTCAAATAGAGTGCCGTCCGGAAGACGAAACAAATAGGTATCGTAGCTCTTCTTTCCCAGAATTTCCAGTTTCAAGGTCTCAGGATTTCCCATGGACCTGGTGAACACGATTTCCAGTTTCATGGCATCCCGTCGGTCCAATCCAGCCGGAATCTCCTCCAGGAATTCCTGGGCCCGAATTTCCAGTAGATCGTCTATGAGCAGGTTCATTTCGGTTTCCCGCACCGGTCCCACCGATGGAGCCAGCATTCTCCAGTCTCCTCCGGCCTGAGCGAGTTCAACGTTTCGCATTCCGGCCGCCCCTGGATTGCGAAATGTGGCCATCAGGGATTTCACGTCTCGGCGAGAAATCATCGGCATGATCTGCCGATTGCGAAAGTATTCCGGGTCTCCGGATCCCAGATCCCGACGCAGGTTTTCCTGGACCAGATAGATGTTGTCATCTACCAGAACATACGATTCATTTCCGCGAATACTGGAACGTCCAATCAGAATCTCTTTTCTTTGGCCGCTATCCAGTACAATGCCCAGTTTCAAAGGCTGATCCAGTCCATATTTCTTGAGCGTTGCCAGAGCTTCCGGGGATCCGGAAGCACCGGAGCCTTGCCAATCCAACTCATAGTATTTCCTACTTTGCTCCAGCGAATACAGCAATCGGGCGATCCGGCGGGCATCGGCATCAAAATCATACTTTGCGCTATGAAGTTTCCAACGAAAGCCCTGCGTAGCCTCAAGGATTTCGCTTTCGCGAGTGGGTGGCGGAGCTCCCGCTTCCGTCTCCTTCTCTGGCCGCGCCAGCGCATCCTCTCTTCGAATCTGAAAATCGGACTGAGTACCCCGAATTTCCAGCGCATCGACGGAGGCCACCTGGACTCTTAGTAGCGGCTCGGCGTTTTGATATCCGGTGCGAATCCAGCCAAATGGATCTAAGATAAGAAATACGGCCAGAGCTAGAACCAGGTTCAGACTGGCCAGGCTTAATCCTGGATTTCGGCGAAGAGAGTTAACAAAGCGGTTCAGGGCGAAGACGGTCTTTGAAGCAACTCCCGATGCTCTGCCGTCTCCACTTCCTGGATTATTCTCCACACGTTCGCTGGTCCTGTCGTCCGTTTCCCGGGCGCCGCCGGCGCCTTTGGAGCCAGAGCCACCTGGATGCTCATTGGGCATTCCGGACTGCTGCGAAGTCTGTTCATCGAATTCTTCAGCCATCCTCCATACCCCTTTTTTGATTTCTGCGCGTTAGGCGAATCAGACCGTAGATTCCCACAATAAGCGGCACCAGCAAGACATGAAACCACTGAAAAACCACCTGAAAGCCCTTATCCGAAGGTATCAAATAGCTAAACCAGGATGGAGGACCTTCGATATAATCCACGCCCCTGGTGCGAAGACGGGCAGCCACCAGATCTGTATCGCCCTGCATGGACTCCAGGACGGAACTTAGAAAAGCCAGATTCACCTGGAAAATACGGGCATTGGATTCATTTGTAAGAAAGATGTCCGCAACCATATAGGAAGTGGGAGCGACCAGAATTCGCGATCGGGTTCCATCCTTTTGAACGGCCAGAGAATTCTGCAATAATTCCTGAAGCCTTGCTCTGGAAGCAGGATCTGCCTTTGCCAGAATTTCCTCTTTTTGTTTTTCTTTGAATGCGCTGAAGAAATTGCCCTCTGCCAGCGCCATCATGGGTCGCGGCGATGAAACGTATTCGTCGCCGGTGGACCGACCAATGTCCTGCATCTCTTCCAACGCCAGGGAATGGCTCTCCGAAACGATGGCGTCGGCGCTGCTTTCCACCAGGGTAGTGAACTTCGCCTGAGGCTGTTTGTCAGGCAGGATCTCCAGGGATCCGGTCCAGGGAAAGATTATCTGCACGGCATCACTGGTCAGCGGATTTTCTTCGTTCAAGTTATTCGATTGATGTGAATACACAGCCCAGGCCGGGTTTCTGTATTCTACCATGTATTGTCCCTGAAGATCCAGCTCGGGCGCGGCCAAAACGGGCTCAAACAGAATCTCCGGACGGATCTTAATTCCATACGAAGAAATCCAGTCATTGAATGATTGCAGTTCTTCGGAGATACGGGCTGGCCCGGCCCGGGACTGACCCAGTCCCATCTGCGCCATGGGACTTCCTCCGGACAGTCTAAACTCAAAAGGAGTAGCCAGCAAAATCAAGTTTCCGCCGCGAAGGAGAAACTGATCCAGAAAGTAGCGGTCCAGGCTGTCCAGCCGCGGAAGGCCTGCAACAATGAGAGTTTCCACGTCCTCGGGAACTGGCTCTCCGGAAAAGACATCCTTCCAGGAACCCATATCGTTTTCTGCCAGCATGCGAAACCAGTGCAAATTGTCTTTGCCGTATTCCTCCAGGGATCGGGGCCGGTAGGTCTGACTGGTTCCAGGGGCATTGTAAAATCCAATGCCGCTCGGACCCGGGTCCTCTGTAAGATCCTTTAGCTTTCGCAGGAAGACGTATTCGAAGTTTTCGATCAATGCTCCGCCCCGGGCCAACTCCAGCAACGCAGACCGTTCCCCGGATTGCAGGTATATGCCAAAGTAACCCTGACGAACGCTGGCTTCCTCCATGGTAGCCTGTCCCACTGGCTGACCGGTAATTCCCCGGGATACGGCACGATCCTTTAACTCCTCGGTGGTGGGATCGTAGATTCGCACGGATAGGCGATCCCCGCCCACCCGATCCATTTGTTGTAGCTGCGAAACAATGGGATCCAGTACGGCTTTGATTTCTCCGGGTACATCGCCGCTGATGTAGGCCTCAACAATTACATTCTGTTTGAGTTCATCGAAAACCTGGTAGGAGCTCTGGCTCAGGGAATTCACCTGATCGCGGGTCAGATCCCATTGAACGTAGGCCCGGGACGCCACAACGTTCAATAGTACAAAAGCCAGCACAGCGTTGAAAGCGATGAAACGCCCATTATGATTCAGCGATTTTAGAGTTTGTAAGATTTTCCCGGCCAAGCTTGTTTTCATGCTCTACTCCTGATCACTCGAACATTGGCCGCAAGCATGAGCGCCATGAAAGAAAAGAAATAGATCACATCTCCCAGATCCAGAACGCCTCGCGAAAATGTATTTAGATGGGCGCTCAGAGAGAAAAATCCCACAACTTCGGCCAGTACAGGCGAAAGATGTCTGGTAATTACATAGAAGTTCGCCAGATAAATGAGCAGGCTTACAAAGAAGATCAGTATAAAGGCGACGATCTGTTCTCTGGTAAGGGCGCTCAAAAGCATTCCCAGCGCTACATAGGCGCCTGCCATCAGAATAGCGCCGAAATACATGGCCACGGTACTTCCCCAGTCCAGATGACCGATCCACCAGACGCCAAAGGTAAGGGGCAGGGCTGCCAGCACCAGCCCGCTTACAAAAGTCCAGGCGGCGAAGAATTTACCCAGGACAATGGATTCTGTTCGAATCGGCAAAGTAGAGAGCACTTCGATGGTGCCGGTCTTGTATTCCTCGGCCCAGATTCGCATGCTTACGGCAGGTACCATAAGAATGAACGTTAGCGGAAGCAAATCCATGTAGGATCGCACGGACGCTACCTTTGCTTCCCAGAAGGCTGGAATATGGAAGAAGCCAGTAAAGAAGAAAAGGAAGTTAAAGAATAGAGCCGTCACCGCAAAAACATAGCCGATGGGCGTATTGAAGTAGTTCTGCAATTCGCGCAGGTAGATGAACTTCATACTTTATGCGTTAGCTCCTGAAAGATTTCCTGAAGGCTACGGCTGCCTGGCGAAAAGGAACGAATCCGAAAGCGACGGCTCACCAGGGAAGTCAGAAGGTCTTCCGGAGCGCCCTGCCACTGGATCTCTAATGTGAAAAATGCTGGATTGTCTTCCGTAGCATGGGATGCCCCATCGGCTGTGGATTGCACTAGCAGGGCAGAATCCACACCGGGAACATTCTGCAACTCCCGCTGCAGAGAGAGAGCGTCGGAGCCCTCAAGAGCCAGGACAGCATGAATGGTTTCCGATCTCTTGAGCTCTCCTGTAGGTTGATCCGCCACAACCTCCCCGCCATGGATGATAATTACACGTTCACAAATGTCCTCCACTTCCTGGAGAATATGCGTGGAAAGCAGCACCGTCTTTTCGGCGGCCAGGCGACGAATCAGACCGCGAATCTGCTCGATCTGGTTGGGATCCAGTCCGCCAGTAGGTTCATCCAGAATGATCACCGATGGATCGTGAATCAATGCTCCGGCCAGCCCCACCCTCTGGCGAAACCCCCTGGACAGAAGGCCAATGGGAGTATAGAAATGGGAGCCAAGCTCCAGCTCATCCAGCATTCGCCGCCCGGCTTTCTGAAGTGCAGGACCGTCCAGACCGCGGATGCGGCCCATAAACTCCAGATATTCGGATACCAGCATTTCGGGATAGAGAGGCGTATTCTCCGGCAGATATCCGATGGTATGTTTGATTTGCAGACGACCTTCTTCGGTGGAGGCATCGATACCGGAAATGAAAACAGATCCTTCATCCGGTCGG
>JAGRNE010000400.1 GCA_020440915.1 Leptospiraceae bacterium
ACGCCCCGGCAGCGGAGAAAAGTCCTTCCCGGATGGATTCCATGTGCAACTGGCCACCCGGTTCATTCCCGGTCCGGTGGCTTTTCGAAGTGTTCTGGAGCGATTTCGAGTCTATCTTGGTCGTCTAATGGTTCGAGAAGAGCGGATCGCCGAAAAATTTCTTGCTACAAAGCCATAGCCGTGGCACGGAAAAAGGGGCTCACCGCCGAAAATAAAAAAGACGGTGACAGAGCCCTGTGACATAGTTTTTATTGTACAGACGTTCCCTCGCCAGCAGGAGTCTCCCCATGTTTGATTTTACCAAGAGAGCCAAAAGAGTTATCAATGAATATGCGCAGCAGGAAGCCAAGCGCCTGGGCCATGACATGATCGGTCCGGAGCATATCCTGCTCGGATTGCTCCGGGAAGAGGACTCTGTAGCCATCAAAATCCTCAAGAATTTGAGCATCGATCTCAATGAACTCCGCAAAGAGGTGGAGAGAAGGGCTCGCCAGGGCGGCAACACCCTGCTTCTGGAAATCACTCCGAATCCGGACAAATACCAGAAAATCATCGACTATTCCAAAGAGGAAGCCCGTCGCCTGAAGCATAACTATGTAGGGACCGAGCATATCCTTCTGGCCTTGCTGCGGGATAATAACAACGTGGCCGGTGCATCCCTGGCCAGTTTCCAGGTAAACTATTCAGTAATCAAAGGGGAAATCCTCCGGATTCTCGGTGTGGCCACCAGTGGCCCGGCCCCCAGCGGCCGTACAGGCACCGCGGAAAAATCCAGAACTCCCACACTGGACGAGTTTGCCCGCGATCTTACACAATTCGCTCGAGACAAGAAACTGGAGCCGGTCATTGGCCGGGAAATGGAAATCCAGCGACTGGTTCAAGTGCTGTGCCGCAAGACCAAGAACAATCCGGTGCTCATCGGAGAAGCGGGGGTAGGCAAGACTGCCATCGTGGAAGGCCTGGCCGAGCGAATCGTACAAAATCAAGTTCCGGACATCCTTTTCGAGAAACGGGTCATTTCCCTGGATCTGGCTTCTCTGGTTGCGGGCACAAAATACCGGGGCGAATTCGAGGATCGTCTCAAGAAGATCATGCGAGAGATCCAGAGCTCGCAAAATGTAATCGTTTTCATTGATGAGCTTCATACTCTGATCGGAGCCGGGGCTGCCGAAGGCGCCATCGATGCAGCCAACATGCTTAAACCTGCTCTTGCCCGTGGAGAGCTGCAATGCATCGGGGCGACTACCCTGACGGAGTACAGAAAGTACATCGAGAAAGACTCGGCGCTGGAGCGGCGCTTTCAACCCATTCAGGTAAAAGAGCCATCCAAAGAAGATGCGTATCTAATTCTAAAGGGACTCAAAAAATCCTTCGAGCAGCACCATCGCGTCCGCTACTCCGATGATACCCTGGAACTGGCCGTAAAGCTGGCAGAAAGATACATTAACGATCGCTATCTGCCGGACAAGGCCATCGACGTTATCGATGAGGCTGGTTCGCGCGCTCGTTTGGCAAATTCGTCTCGTCCCCAGGAGATTGTGGATCTGGAAGAGGAGATCAAAATCCTCACGCAGAAGAAAGACGACATGGTGAAGGCGCAGGAGTACGAACGCGCAGCGCAGATTCGTGACGAAATCAACGTAAAGAAAGATCGTCTCCAGGAACTTATCAACAACTGGCAGGAAAAAATCTCCGATTACTCGGTGGATATCCAGGATGAAGACGTTTACTCCGTCATCAGTCTATGGACCGGCATTCCGCTGGAGAAAATCGAAGAAGGGGAAGCAGAAAAGCTTCTTCGCATGGAAGAAGAGCTGGCTCGCAGAATTGTGGGACAGAAGGGCGCTGTAGAGCTTGTAAGCCGCGCCGTTCGTCGATCCCGTACCGGTTTTAAAGACCATCGCAAGCCGTCCGGTTCTTTCATCTTCCTGGGGCCCACCGGCGTAGGTAAAACCGAGTTAGCCAGGGCTGTGGCTGACTTCCTTTTCGGAGAGGAACAGGCATTGTTCCGTCTGGATATGTCCGAGTATATGGAACCGCACAGCGTTTCTAAACTGATCGGTTCGCCTCCTGGATATGTAGGTTATGACGATGCCGGCTAGCTCA
>JAGRNE010000401.1 GCA_020440915.1 Leptospiraceae bacterium
GGGGTGGATGCGGCAAGCAGGGATTCGTTTCAGATGGAATACAACAGTTTCTGGTAGAGCCAGAGACAGGCAATCGAATCCGGGTCTTCCGGGACAGCTGCGATAGGAGTCAGAGGCGAGATAGGTGAGATAGGCGAGAAAAGAGTGATAGGCGAGAAAAGAGTGATAGGCGAGCCTTTCCGGCCGGACGGAATTCCCGACGTAGGTCCTGGCGGACGGGAAATCATTCTTTAGTTTTCGGAATCCTTTCTTCGCGGTTGGCTCTTGCGCTCGATTCTGAGTTCGATGGCCCCTTTCTTGCTCTGGCTTTGCAGGGATTCAACCTGTTCCAGGGACCTCTTGATCAGTAATTCGCGCAGTTCATCTTCAGAATAACCCAGTTCGGCCGCATATCGCCGTACTATTTGATGGAAGGATGCATTGATCAAGAAAGGATTCCGCTTTCCGTCAAGCACCAGCAATCCGTCGGGAATGACCTCAAGAATGGTGGAGACGAATCCTCGAAACTGTTCTTCCGTCCTTCGCAGTCGCTCCTGGGTATTCTGCCTTTCGCGTAAGCTCTGGATGTTTCGCAACTCCCGATGGACAACAGGCACAAGACGATCCATGCGGTCCTTCATTACGAAATCAGTGGCACCCTTGCGCATCATCTCGACGACGGTCTCTTCGCCGATCTTTCCGGAAACAATTACAAAGGGGATGTCAGGATTTCTGGACCGGGTTTTTTGCAATGCCAGTCCGCAATCCAGTTCAGGCATGTAGTAGTCCGAAAGTACCAGATCAAAGGAAGCTTCGCTTAGAACCTGATCCAGATCCTTTTCATTGTCTACGATCTTATGCTCAAAAGTAAAGCCTTCCTGCTGCAGGGTTTTGACCAGAAGCAGGGCGCTCATTCGGGAGTCTTCCAGGATGAGGATGGAGCTGGGAGTGCTCATCGGCTGCTGCTGGAGGTTGCTGCCGTTTGACCGGATTTTGCTTCATTCAAGAGAGGCAGCTGAACCTCGAAATCCACCAGAAGTCTACCTTCCTGAAGCTTCCAGTCTGTATAATCCCGGACATTGGAGGCGGCAATGCTTCCGCCCAGCTTCTCCACGATGGTGCGCACAATGTTCAGCCCCATGCCTATGTCCAGAGTGTCGAAGTTTTCAAATACGGAGTGCTCCAGGCGAAAGAACGGCTCGAAAACCAGGTTCTGGTATTCCAGAGGAATACCGCCTTCTGCCGTCTTTCCGTTGCCCAGATCGCGGGTGGCCTTTACTTCATTCAGTACATTGATATTGAGCTTACCAGCATTATGACTTAGCAGAAGGGAAATGGTAGTTCCTTTCGGCGAAAACTTCATCGCATTCAGAAGAAGCTCCTTGATGGCTCTTTTTAACTGATCCGCATTGCAGTTCAACAGTAGTTCTTTGAAGCTTTCTTTGTTTTCGGAGATAACGATATGGTTATCGTGATGTTTCTGGCTGTCTTCCGCTTCTTTCATCGCCTCCTGCAGGATGTTTCGCACATCCGCGGCAGTCATTTCTTCGGTTTTGATCTCCTGGCCCAGGAGGATATCGATTTCGTTGAGCGAGTCGATGATTCGGCTGGCCGTGTACGTGTTCTCGCGGACCATATCCATGATGTTTTTATCGATTTCATACTTATCGCCGTTTTGTTGCGCCGATTCCAGAATAAAAAGAAGAACCGAAATGAGCTGCCCAAAGCCGGAGCCCTGGGTCAGGGAAGTGCGAAGATTATAGAAGAGCGCCTTCTCTTTAGCGGTCTTGTCAAAGGCCCCGCTCTGGCTGCGTTCGTGCATCCACTTGAGCCAGTTTAACTGATTCTCCAGACGGATGGTCCTTTCCTTTTCGGAAGCCCGGTGAACCTTTTTCAGATAGGCGGTTTCCACAGCCCGTTGCACCTTGAGCAGAAGTTCGTTCAGATCGATGGGTTTGATGAGATAGTCGTAGACTCCATTTTTCATCACATCGATAATTACTTCGGATTCGTTGTGACAGGTTTCTACAATGATTTCCGCATCGCTTTCTCTGGCCTTTACATCCCGGATCAGTTCCTGTCCTCCGACTTCCGGCATTTCCAGGTCA
>JAGRNE010000402.1 GCA_020440915.1 Leptospiraceae bacterium
GTAAGTGGCCACCAGCGAAGCCAGAAGAAAAACAGATAGCAGGAAACCGGTTATCCAGGGCCAGTAGGGAGATATTCGTTTCATAGCTGATCCGCTGTCTGTTACATATTTGCTCGATACCAGGCCGCAAAGAATCGACTCATCTGCAGAGTATGTTCAGTTTCGCTCCTATGCTTGCAGGTGTTTCCCAGTTCTGCCCGGCGCTTTCCGGCGTTTACCAGCTCAGATAATATCGTATGGGCGTATTCCATTTTGTCAGGTAGAGGACTCCCGCTTCGCATCCATAGGACCAGCATCCAACGAACTCCAGTCTGTTGCGCAACCATCCTTCATGAAATTCCGCCGAACGAATGTCGGTAATGGTTGTGCCGGGCATTTTACTCGATGTATTGAAGCGAACGGACCAGGCAGACGGACCATCCGCCGATCTTAGTGAGAGTCGGGGATCGCCGGCATGTTCCGGCAGGGGACTTCGTCCGTTCAAGGAAGGGTTTTGAATGCAGAAGGAATGCTCCTCCAGATCCACAGTTTCGCTACAACCGAGTTCATCGGGCAGGGGTGCGGCCGAATACACATAGAAGGGGCCGTCATCGAATCCTCCTTCAAACATGCGGAAGACAAGGGCCGATGCTGCGAAGAGGCATGTGGCCGCCAGCAGCGATACCAGAAGAGCCACGGGGAATCGTCCCCTTGCAGTGAACACAACGTATAGACCGAGAATTCCGATGGCCGCGAACATCAGATAAGACAGGTTATAGGAAAAGGGGAGAATGAGTAAGCCTGAGAAAATACAGAGAGCGGGCCAGAGAATCGTATGTAGCCAGTATGGGAGTTTCATGGTATGCGGGATTCGCTGCAAGAAGTCAGCGCCAGCGGGCCCGGTATCCTCTGCTATCGAAGTGCACCATCTGTCTACTGAAGAAATTACTTTCATTGAGGTAAGTGCCCAGTCCGCCTCCATTGCCGACAATCCTGGTGTCCAGGATACTATATACAATTCGCACATCCGTTGCGTCGCATCGGGAATCGCCGTTAACATCCAGGACCAGAATGTCAATGGCAGTGCCCTCAATATGCTGACTCCGGGGCGCGGCTCCGGAAAGATATACGAGTATTGAGTTAAACCACGGGGGCCGTACGGTGCTCAGGACGACGTAGTTGCTCTGGAATCCACGGGATTCCAGTTCCTTCTTCAGAGAGCCATAGAATGCCTGGCTCTGCCGCGCCACCCCAATGAGAAATTGCAGATACAGGGAGTATACCGCTGCTGCAGC
The DNA here is from genome assembly GCA_020440915.1 of Leptospiraceae bacterium. Lineage (GTDB taxonomy): Bacteria > Spirochaetota > Leptospiria > Leptospirales > Leptonemataceae > UBA3465. Next base: position 1,275 of record JAGRNE010000402.1, read on the forward strand.
CAGAATAACTGCGAAACAGGAAATTAAGATTCGCTTCATATCTGGCAACGGTTTTGCTCAAATGCGGTCAAAGGTATTTGAGGCATCCAGCGAAAAGAGGTACAGTGTTCGCGTTTCGCTGGTTTTAGTTTTTGAAGTAACCTTCAGCTTTGTCCGGAAAATAGAAAATCAGAGTATACACACCCACGGCGGTGCCCAGAGGAAAACCGGGCAAGAGAAAAATGCCCATGACCATCAACGCGTATCGGCTCCATTTTTTGCCTTTCAGAGCGGCCCGGCCGGCAAGAAAATACAGGAGCGATGGAATGGACAGACCCAGGCTCACAAGAAGGGTGAAGAAAATTGGAGATAATCCGTCCGTGCTTGCGGTGCCTGCAAAGTTGACTATGGTCAGGATGAGCAAGAGAGCGAGTATGCCAAGCCAGATACCGCCCAGGATCATCGCGATCTTTCCGATGCGCTGATAATGTTGAATCTCTCGGTGACTGGGATGCATGGTCTGGTTCATGTGGGTTCTTCCCTTCCTTTTACTGCTGGTATTTCTTTTGCGATTTCTGACGCACTTCCCGGTCTCCGGCCCTGCAACTCTGGCTACTGAAACTGAATGTTTCGCATATCGATGCGCCGGTCCCCGGAAAGCGTGAAGAGCCATCCGGTTTTAAAGTCTGCGGATTCCCGGAGAGCTATCGCGCCGGACACCTTCGCAAATTGGTATTAATACTCGTATACTATTAGTCAATCAAAAACGGAGACCCTGTAAAAGTAGAGCGCCGTAGCGGCCGGGAAGGATGGCAGCCATGTCCG
>JAGRNE010000403.1 GCA_020440915.1 Leptospiraceae bacterium
CGCGAAAAATCGAGCAATTCATGTCCCAGCCTTTCCACGTAGCCGAGCAGTTTACAGGTATTCCTGGAATGTATGTGAAGCTGGAAGACACGATCCGTTCTTTCGAAGAAATGCTTTCAGGAAAATACGACGATCTGCCGGTACAGGCTTTCCGTATGACCGGAACCATCGACGACGTAGTAGAAGCCGCGAAGAAGATGGGTAGTTGATATGTCTTCAGATTTCCAACTGAGTATCGTTTCGCCGGCCCGGGAAGTCTACCAGGGGCCGGCCAAATCCGCCATCCTGCCAGCGCAGGATGGTATGATGGGTATCCAGCCCGATCATGCTCCCATGATTGCAATATTGGGTTCCGGTCCTATCCGGTTTCAGACGGAAACAGGTACCGAAACCTACTTCCTGAGCGGCGGATTCCTGGAAATCAAATCCAATCGGGTTACAGTGCTGGCAGATGAGATTTCAAAGCCGGAGGAGATCTCTCTGGAAAAAGCTCGCTCCGAGCTGGAAGCTCTCCTCGCGTTGCAGGTTTCCGGCGAAGAAGAGATCGAGAAGCATCTGGAGAAGGTGCAGACACTGCGCAACAAGATTGCCGCGGCCTCCGAACCAGGTTGATTTCTGATCGCTAATTCCGGCAGTTCGCTTCGTCGTATAATCAGAAGAAGGCCCGTAAGGGCCTTTTCCATTTAAGGATTCCACGGAAATCCCGCTGGCCTCTACGCCTCGCAAATCTTTTTCCTCTTTGCCTCCCGGATCCCGTTGCCGTTCGGATTCAGTCTCTCTGGCTCTCAGCGTCGGGTCTTTGATTTTGACTTCGATTTTCTCCGGCGATCCTGACTTTGCTTGCAATCGCAGGCGCGCTCAGCGAAATTTGTCCAACCCTGGACAAAAGGGGAGATTTTTCTCTTACTAACGTTGAACAGGGGAGTCTAATCTATCGTTCAGGCATTTCAGGGCTGAGATGAAATCATCCCCGGACATAGGCAAAGGTGCATGCTTCAAAAGATTCTGCTTGTAGAAGACGATCCGGCTACGGCCAACCTCGAGACTCGAATTCTTGAGCGAAATGGGTACAGTGTTGTGGGCGCGGCCACCGGCGAGGAGGCTGTGCAGGCAACTCGGCAAAATGCTGATCTGGACCTGATTCTTATGGACATCGACCTGGGACCGGGAATCAAAGGTACGGAAGCTGCGCGAATCATACTTTCGGAGCGTGACGATGTTCCCCTGGCATTCCTTTCTTCGCATACCGATCGAGAGACGGTAGAACTCACCGAAGGCATTACCTCCTACGGTTACATCCTGAAGAATTCCGGTACCGTTGTGCTGCTTGCTTCCATAAAGATGGCCTTTCGACTGCATGAGGCGCGACAGAATGAGATGGCCCACAAAGCCAGGCTGCAGGACTCGGAGAGGCGGTACAGACAGCTTTTTGAGCAGAATCCTCTTCCACTATGGGTGTATGACCTGGAGGACCTTCACTTCCTGGCCGTGAACGAGGCGGCCTGCATCAAATACGGATATAGTCTGGAGCAGTTTCTGGGCATGACCATTTCGGATATCCGGCCGGCGGATGATTCCGATGCGCTGAAACACCGGGTGGAACATCTGCGCGCAGTGGAATCGGAGTACAGCAGTTCGGGTATCTGGAGACATTGCCTTCGTAGCGGAGATATCATCTACGTAGAAGTCATAGGTCATCATATCGTCTTTCAGGGCCGCCAAGGTCGCCTGATTCTGGCAAGAGATGTGACCAAACAAGTGGCGGCGGAAGAGGAGGTGCAACGGCAGCTCAGAGAAAAAGAGAATCTACTGCAGCAATCTTACCAGCGATCCAGAAACCATTTCCAGGCCATGGAAGAACTCTTGAAGCTCCGCTCCCACGACGTCCAGTCCGATGAAGGCCGGAAGGTCATTGTGGAAACCATCAGCAGGGTGGCGGGGCTGCGGATTCTGTACGATCGCTTGCTCATTGCCAGGGATAGAGAGGACATTTCCACTTCCCGATATTTCGAGGATCTGGGCAAAGCCATCTTAAGTGCTTACTCTCGCTACGGCGGAATCCGCCTGGAAACGAG
>JAGRNE010000404.1 GCA_020440915.1 Leptospiraceae bacterium
CTCCTGTGGCCATCAAGGGCATGGAGCGGACCATCATCGACCGTGGATTCGAAGAAGGCTGGGTAGAACCCCGGCCTCCCAGAGTGCTCACAGGAAGAACCATCGGAATTATTGGATCCGGCCCTGCAGGTCTGGCTGCCGCACAGCAATTGGCCCGTGCCGGTCATGATGTAACTATCTATGAACGCGAGGACCGCATCGGAGGTCTGCTGCGCTACGGTATTCCGGATTTCAAGATGGAAAAATGGCGCATCGATCGCCGCTTCGAACAGCTAAAGATCGAAGGCGTAAAATGTAAAACCGGCGTAAACGTGGGACAGGACATTACGATTCAAGAGCTAAGAGAAAAGCATGATGCTTTGATTCTGGCCATGGGCGCCGAAGAGCCGCGCAAAGTGGATATTCCAGGCAGCGATCTCAAAGGCGTTGAGTTTGCCATGGATTATCTGGTGCAGCAAAATCGTGTTGTGGCCGGCGATACCGTTGAAAACCAGATCCAGGCAAAGGACAAACATGTAATTGTAATTGGCGGAGGCGATACCGGTTCCGACTGCATTGGCACCGCCAACCGACAGGGCGCCAGGTCCATTACTCAGATGGATTACAATCCGGCGCCCCCGGAAGACCGGGGTCCCAACGATCCCTGGCCGCTGTATCCCCGGGTTTATCGTACTTCCACTTCTCAGGAAGAGGGCGTAAACCGGGAATGGGGTCTGCACTCGAAAGAATTTGTGGGCAAAGATGGCAGGGTGGTTGCCGTTCGAGGTAATAAGGTCGAAAAAGAAGGCCGCAAGATCACCGATATTCCGAACAGCGATTTCGAAATCCCCGCCGATCTGGTGCTCATCGCCATTGGTTTTACCGGTCCGCGGCGCACTCCCTTGCTGAAGCAACTGGAAGAAGCCGGCGTGGAATTCGACGAAAGAGGAAACGTAAAGGCTTCCTTTGGCATAGGCGGCGATCACTTCAAGACTTCGGCGCCAGACATCTATGCCTGTGGCGATGTCCGTCGGGGCCAGTCCATCATTGTATGGGCCATTTCCGAAGGCAGAAAATGTGCAGATATAGTGCACAGAGAACTGCAGAAGAAAGCCAGCGTCTAAGAAATACAGTCCGGAAAGCCTTACGAATTCTCAATCCCCACGAAAGACTCGAAGGCGATGCGGAGGATTCCGTCATACAGAAACGTCATAGGCCGGAGGAATACGATGTACCATGTTTTCTTAGCAGCTTCTCGCTCGCCGCAGCCCCCGGCGGATCCTGTGGGCGCTGGCGCCGGCACCACCAGCAGAAAAATCCAACGTGCAGTTCTGGCTCTTTTGCTCCTTGTTTTTCCGCTTTTCGCTTCCTGTCAGAAGGAAAACGATAATGAGCTACTCTATCTTCTGGGACTTTTACAGCCTCTGGGAGATTACTGGGCCCGGCTGTACTATGTAGATCCAGCCGTAGTCCTGGACGAAGACAACATTGCCTATATTCGCGAAGCGCAGCCCGGGGATGCCTTCCCCGGAGAAAAGAAGCTTATCCTGGTATCCGGCTGGGACACCAATGATCGCAGCGATGCGGCCTATCCGTCGCCGGATGATCTGGAACGTCGGGCCCTGGTTACCAACTGGAATCATCTAACAACGACGACCCAGTTCGACCAGCTGGTAACGGATGGCTACAAGATCTTCATTTTCGATTATCTGACCTCCGACTCCATCGAATCCAACGGCATTCGCTTTCGCTACTGGCTGGACCGCACCTTCGGTTCTCGTGCAGTGCCCGAAGTAATCGTCTACGCCCATAGTATGGGCGGTATTGTAACTCGAACGGCCCTGTACCAGGGGGATAGCGCCCCGGCTTACTGGAGGGCGGCATTGATCAATGGCTCCCCTTTGCATGGATCGCCCTGGGCCTCACCGGAATATCAGAAGAGCAAGAGCTTTCTGGGAACCCTGGCCAGCTTTTTGACCGCTACGGATGGCGGTTCCGATCTGCGATGGGATAATTACGACGGCAGCATTCCAGGTGCATCCAACCCATTTCTGACGGACCTGGCCGCGAAGACAGGCCGGGACA
>JAGRNE010000405.1 GCA_020440915.1 Leptospiraceae bacterium
CCGAAGGCGATCCCCGGTATTCTGGTATTGCCTCGGGTAAGCCACTTCGCATTCAGATCGGGGATCGGTTGCGGCATGATGGGAAGTTCGTGGCCGGATACTTTGAATTTCATCTATTCACAAAACCCGTGGAGGTTGAAGCGGGAAGCTACACACGCATGGACCAGGACTTCTTCTTAAGGCTCTATCGCATCTTTCCAGGCTACGATACTTCCCACCCGGCTTCCGACGGAGCCTATCCTATGATCGATCCTTTCCTGTCCAGGGAGGGAGGCTGATCCTTTTGAGAACAACTCCCGGGCTCGCCTCTGGCAGAGAGCCCCTCATGGAGCAGCGAGAGTCTAAATGAGCGATTCCAGTTTTTTTCAGTCCGCGACCAGAGTACTTAAAGAGAATCTACCCATGGCGCGGAAGTCCCTGATCATAGGGATGGGCGGTTCCGGCATGAAGGGCATACTAGCTGCGCGATCGCAGATAGAACGGGAGATGCCATCGGAAGCGCGGACTTACATGCGATGGATTGGAATCGACACCACAGACATTGGAACCAGCATCGAAGGCAAGGGGGAGTCCTACCGATTCCCCGGAAATGAGCAGTTTCACCAGGAAGACCGCAGGATGCTCTATATCGGTGCGCCCACGCCTTCAGAGTTAAGTCTCAGCTATCTAAAAGGGCTCCGCGATAACGATCCTGCCTACAGCTGGCTGCCTGATCCAGATATCTATCGCATTTCCACGCGATCCGGGCAAGGCGCAAACCAGACACGAGCGCTGGGAAGACTGGCCTTCTTTCACAACTACGAAAAGATACGCGGCGCCCTGCTGGCCGAAAAGCAAAGGCTGGAATCCATGAGCAATGATCCTGCCTATTTTCGACTGATGGATGTTCAGGAAAAATCTGCGGTGGAATTGCTGGACCTGGACATCGAATTGAAACCTGGAAAGACCCGGTATCATTTTGCGGACTATGTGCCCGGTAACAATGACATTCTGGATCTGGAATTGGATGAGGAAACCAGGACAATCCTTTGTCCTCACATTCCTCCAGAAAAGATCAGCCCCGATATCTTCCCTCGCGACGATAAAGGCCATTACTTCGAGATCAATCCGGAACGAGCGAAAGTGAATCACCTTGGATTTCAGCTCAAGCATGCCCCCCGGGAAGGTCAGATCAGCATCTTTCTGACTGCATCGGTGGTAGGCGGCACGGGAAACGGGATGCTTCTGGACATGGCCGCCATGATTCATGACATCTTCAAAGATACATGGCCGGCGCCCAAGCTATATGGAATCATTGTTCTACCTTCTGCATTCAAACGAGTGGTGTACAATCAAAATGCCAGGGCCAATGCGTATGCTGCCCTGAAAGAACTGGACTATTTTCAGAGCGGAAATCCTTTTCAGGCAACCTATCCCAACGGCAGGCAGGTTCAGCTGGAAGACCGGCTTTTCAAAGATGGAATGCTATACCTTCTAGATGTGGAAAACCTCTCGGGCAACATTTTGCAGGATCGCGACCAGGTGCAGGAGCTTACCGGTCAGTTTATACATACCTTTGTCAGTTCTACCGTGGGCGGTGCCATCGAAGAAAGGATGGTGAATGATTCTACCCGGTCCAGCATCTACTTCCCGGAAGACGGCTCCGAGCCAGCCCGAAGAGCCAGCTACAATTCCTTTGGTATTTCCAGAGTCATGTACCCTGTTCCCATTCTGCGTGAAGTGGGATTCAAACTAGCGGCCCTGCGGATCATCAAACGCTTCCATGAATCGGTAAACGAAAAACTCCTCAAGGAGACCTTTGGCGACCTGAATCGGGGCCTGGTCCGCTCCCTTCGATTGAACTGCGCGCTCATTTTCGAGCGAATGTATCCGGATTATCAATTGGACTGGAAAGCGGAGTTCAACGGCTATCGTGACCGAATTCAACGAAGCATGGGTAGCGCCGATCGTAGCGGTGTGGTCTCCATTCTGGAATTGATGCGTCGGGATTATGGTCGGGGCGAAATGGAACACCATAAAGATCGCCTGCTTCGACGTATGGA
>JAGRNE010000406.1 GCA_020440915.1 Leptospiraceae bacterium
GGAAAGATTACGATCTACACTACGGAAACGGTAATACACTCCTTCATTCGAAAGTACAACGCCCTTACTCGCATACCCAAGAAAGAGCTCTTCAGTCTATTCGATTTTGTGCCGGTGGTGATCGGAAAGAATTACATCATCAACGGAGCCATCTTCCGCTTCAATTACGCTCTGCATTCCATTCCCAGCCTTAGCTTTGAATACCAGTTTCAAGATCAGAGCTTCGTGTACTCTTCCGACCATTTGAACGAGCCCGAGAAGTTTACCGAGCTTCTGGACAAGGGAGTGCTCACCGAAACCCGTTACCGAGATCTGAACGATTTTCCCTGGCATTACGATATCATCTACCACGAAGCCGGTATCCCGCCGCTCCATACAAGGGTGGATTATCTCAATACCCTTCCTCAAGAGACGCAGCAGAAGATTACCGTTTACCACATTGCCAAGAAAGACATGCCGCCGGATACCAAAATGCGGCTGGCCACCTTTGGAATCGAAAATACGCTCTATCCGCCGGTAAAACCGCCGCGACATGAAGTGGCCTACAGAATCCTGGATGTGCTTTCCAATGTGGACATTTTCAAAGATTTTCCCATCGCCAAGTCCAAGGAATTTCTCTCCATCGTAGAGGAGGAGAAGTTCGAACGAGGGCAGAAGATCATCGAAAAGGACACTCCCGGCGACAAATTCTTCATCATTGTAGCCGGCAACGTTCGCGTAGAGGGCATGGAGCAGGAATCGGTGAAGGACGATAGTATTTCCAAGCTCTACGGCACTTACGAATACTTCGGAGAGGCCTCGCTCATTCTGGAACAGCCCCGGAGCGCCGATGTTGTGGCAGCCACCGATGTTCGGGCCCTGACCATTGAGAAGACCAAGTTTCTGAACTTCATCCGCGGCTCGGAACTATTGGAAAAATTTAAACGGCTGAACGATATTCGGCGTACCGGAACATGGGAAACGCTGTCCCATTCCAGATTTCTCCAGGGAATTACGTCCGCTCAGAAGACTCAGCTCGAATTGATCATGGAGCAGAGGAGCTATCCGGCCGGAACACGGATTTTGATGAAAGGCGAAATCTGTTACGAGGCATTCATAGTGAAGCGGGGTGAAGTGAACGTTGTTTCCGACGGCGAAGTGATCGAAACCCTGGGCTGGGGAGATTTCTGCGGAGAAATCTATCAGATCCAGAAAGAAGCGCCGTCTTCCTTTGATTTCATTGCTGTTTCCGAAATCGAAGTGTATCGCATCTCGCGGGAGAATCTTGTGGATTATATCCAGGACAATCCCGGCGTTTACATGCGACTGCTCAGGATCTACGGAAAATAGCCGGTCTGGCGCCCTCAAGGCTCAAGGCCGGGCCGGCGCCTCCAAGGTCGCGCCCTTCCGGAGCCCCCTGGTGGGCTGGTGCTCCAGGCCTTCCCTTCTCAGAATTACATGCTTTGCAATCCAGGGCCCAGGCGTATCCTGGCAGGCATGCCTTCTGCTTCCGCGGGCCATCGACGCCAGTCCTACGATGCCCATGTGCAAAGACTTCTTTCCTGCACGAAATGCCCGGATATGAAGGGAAAGCCGGTCCATGGATGTGTGCGCAAGAGCCGAATCATCAGCCTTGGGCAGGCCCCGGGGATTCATGAAGAACGCTTCGGCAAACCTTTCGCATACACCGCAGGCAAGACTCTCTTCAAATGGTTTTCCAGTATTGGCATTCAGGAGGAGGACTTTCGAAAGAAAGTAAACATGTCGGCGGTCTGTCGCTGTTTTCCTGGCAAAGCCAGGAGTGGCGATCGCAAACCCTCGCGAACGGAAGTAGAAAACTGTCTGGAATACCTGGAGTTTGAATTTCTCTACCATAAACCTGATCTGGTAATTCCCATCGGGAAGCTGGCCATCGACCAGTTGCTGGAGCGTGCCACGATGGAGGCCGTGTACCGGCCGGCGCCGCCGGAACGGAATTTGGCCGCCGAAGCTCCAGCAGTTTACGGAGTTCGGAATTCTGGAAATCTACCTTCGCTTTTGAATCGAAA
>JAGRNE010000407.1 GCA_020440915.1 Leptospiraceae bacterium
CGCTTCCATCGAAGACATAAAGATACCTCTGTATTCGAAGAAGCCCGCCAAGGCTACACAGGAAGTTGTGTTTCAGTCCAACCTGAACCAGGCTGTCGACATTGTTCCTGCTGACGCTACCGACGAACAGATCAATCGTTTCATTAGCGGACCTCCAGAGCAACGCCGGGGACATGCCACTACCATTAACGTGTACGATCCGGAGGGCAACAAGCGAGAGCTTCGTCTGGAAATGTGGAAAACCGATGAGAACCGCTGGACCGGACGCGTTCTGCTGGACGGCGCCGAAAACGTCTCTGTAAACGTAATCGGACCTGCAGGCCAGGACACCGCGGTTCCCGGAAACAACAACTTCGAACTGGGTTTTTCCAGCGACGGACGCTTGATGAACGTCAGTGATGGAGTGGATTCACTGAACGATGGTAAGCTGGATATCCAGGTCTCTTTTCGCATTCCTGGAAATCCGGAAACCCAGACATTCTCTCTGAACATGGGCGAAGCCGGGCAGGTAAAAGGCGTAACTCAGTTCGCTTCTGATTTCACCACAAAAGCTGTGGAGCAGGACGGATATCCCATGGGATACCTGGAAGCATTCTCCATCGACAATACAGGAACCATTACCGGAACCTATTCCAATGGAGTGAAGGAACCGCTGGCAAAGATTGCCCTGGCTACTTTCACCAATCCGGCAGGTCTGGATAAGGCAGGGGAAACCAAATTCGCATACTCCATGAACTCGGGTGAGGCCAACATCGGGGAAGCGGGACTGGCCGGAAAAGGGAAGATCAATGCAGGTCTTCTGGAGATGTCGAATGTGGATCTGGCCGATCAATTCACCGACATGATTGTAACTCAGAGAGGTTTTCAGGCCAACTCAAGAACCATCACTACTACCGATCAGATGATCCAGGAAGTGCTGGGACTGAAGCGATAAGGAACAGGGGCTTCTGACCTTGTATCCGCAGGGGCGGGCTAAGGTCGGGGTCTTCAATCAAAGGCCACTGGATCTCCGCTGATCCTGTTTTGCCCGGTGCTGGCTCGAAATGCTAGCCCCGGGCGATCCAAGCCAGTAGGAGCGCATCAAAAAAGGCTTTCGGAAACGGAAGCCTTTCTTTTTTATCGAAGTATGCAGGCTGCAAGAAAGGGCAGGAATCGTGGACCCCTTTCGGCGCGCGGTCGCCGGATTCTTCCGGGTAAGCGAGCCCGGCGCGGCATGATCGTCATTTTGCTCTGCACTACCATGGGGATGACGGCAGCCACCTTCATAGCCGTTCCTTTTATGAAAAAGAGCCTGGCCCAGTTGCAGGCGGCGCGGGTGCTGGCCGAAGGATTCAAGGCGCGGCTTCTAGCCAATGCCGGTTTTCAGGCAGGTCTGGCCGCCATTCGCAATGTTCCTGAAGAATACCTGTTCAGCAGCGGAATGGTCCTGGAGCCGCCCAACATTGCCATTAGCGAGAAATGCAAAGGATGCTTCATTAGCTATCGCATCCAACCAGAAGACGGTAAAATCAATCTGAATAATCTGGTCCTGACCTTTGAGGATCAGCCTAACGAAACCTATCGGGCCATGCTTCAGAGGATGTTCCAGCGGAACATGCTGGACATTCCCAGCGAGAATATCGATGCCATTGTCGACTGGATCGATGAAAACGACACTGTAGACGGAAGAGGAGCCGAGCGCAGTTACTATGAATCACTGAAGAATCCGCGGAAAATCAAGAACTTCCGGCTCTTCAGCCTCTCGGAACTGGCGCTGGTCAAAGGCTTTGATCAGCAGATGATTTACGAAAGCAGAGCGCCGGAAGGATGGGCCGAAGAGCAGGATGAGCTATCCTTCCAGACCGACGATGAAAAGAATCTGAAGACTGTGGACGACTACATACTGGCCAACAATGTCACTGCCTATCTTCCTCCTCCTGGCGATAATGGCAGAATCAACATCAATGCTGCCAGGTATCATACCGTAATGGCTCTCAGTGAAGCAATGACCAGAAAAGCGGTCCTGGAGCTATTTGAGCTGCG
>JAGRNE010000408.1 GCA_020440915.1 Leptospiraceae bacterium
CGAGTGCTGCCCAGCTCCAGGAGCACCCGCATGGCCGTTCGAAGATAGTAACAGCAACTATACAGGAGCAAAAAGTCGCCGCGAAACAGCACCACTCCTCGAGCCGGTCGCACGTCCTTTCCGCCCAGTTGCCGGATCTCTTCGGCCAGAACCTCTTCCAGACCGCGCATCGTGACCGCTTTCAGCGCCAGAGAGGAACGTTCGGACATGGATGCGCTGGAGCTCCATTTTGCCCGGGAAGAAGAGCCGGCCCTGCCATGAGTGCGGTCCGGGGGCTTCTGCCGGCTCTTCCGGGGCCCCTGCGCTCCTTTCTGGCTGGCTCCGGAGGCTTTCTTTGCCCCGGCGCCCTTACCTCCCGCCGGCCTTTCTGTTCTGCCCTCTGGCGAATTGCTTTTCCGTCCAGATCCTGATCTCGAATGTCTGGGCTTCTTCTTTTCCGGGCCGGAGGAGGATGGGTGCATTCTATCAGAGAAGGGATGCCGGCTTCGAAGCAAAGTTAATTTTTCAAACGCTTCTAAAAGCCTGGTTGCACAGGTTCGCAATGCAGTGAGGGAGGCCAGCAAGACAATGCCTCCACCGGATACAGATTCTGGCTAGCTTTCTGAAAGGAAGAAAAAGAACGGCCAGAAAGAGCGCCAGGTGCGAAGAGTCAGAATCGCCGGACAGGATAAAAAGAAGAAGGGCGAACCCTTCCAGGTTCGCCCGTTGAAAAGCCAATGGCAGTCGCCTTTGACTAGCGGCCGCCGACGCCGGGCGTCGGCTTCCGCCATACTATGCTATTGCAGTCAGGTGCGATACCGCCGAATCAAGGCATTACCGAGATAATCTCGTCGCGGTTTACAAGGTTTACTACATGCTTGTATTCCGCGCTGGTCTTGCCGTATTTCAGTTCGGCTGCACGCAGCAGGTGCACATTCTTCTTGTAACGGAATCTAAACATCTGGTCTTCTGTTCCCATTCCGTACTTCTTGATCATGTTTTCCTGGAAGGCATAGCACTGAGACAGATACTTATGCGCAGGATACTCTTTTTCGTTCTCATCGATCTCGAGATAGAGCTCAAGAATTGGGATCGACTGAGGCAAATTGCCCAGGTCGTATTGATACATTACCCAGTTACGATACACCGCTGACATCAGTCGCTTGAAGGCGGACTGCTCACGCAGGTTGGGGTTACGAATCTCATCCATATGGTTGATGGCTCGCGTGAAGTAAGTCACCGCTTCCAGCTTGGCTTTTCGCTTCATGCGGTTAATTCTTCGTTCTTCCTGGGCTTTTCGGTCAATTACCTGCCAGTACCATTTTTCGTTCAGGTGCTTGGCTTCTTCCTGTTGTTTTCGGTAAAGCTCTACCTCATCTCTCATTTTGATGATGGTGTTTACACCGGACTGATACATGGAAAGTGCCAGTCTGTATTTGTTATTTGCAAATGCTTTGGAAAGCTGATGCAGTTCGGAGAAAGCCGGATCGTAATCGCGGTAATCCGCATTCTTCCAGAGCTCTTCGGCCCTGAGGTTTCGATCTCGAATGGCTTTTTCCTCGTCAGAAAGCTGAGCTTCGTCAACTTCCTCGGATACAAGCTCGCCTGGAGTAGGCTCCAGGGGAGTGGGGTTGGCCGGATTTGTAGGCTCCTCCGCCAGAAGTGAGCTCACAGAGCTGGCTACAAATACCAGGGATAAAAGCAATGCTGCTTTCTTCATATCTCGCACCTTACCTGTCGTTGTTTTTGGAATCGGTCCTGCCACCTGCCCTCAAAACGGCCTGTGCCGGGATTTTCCTCCGTTCACGGTATTCTATCGGGATTTTCCGGGTCTGAATCAACGCTGGCAGATAAATATTTCCGGGGAATCCATTTTTTTCTTTTGCCCACAAACGGATTCATAATCACCTATTTCCACCCCTATATGACGGCATCCAATCCCAAAAAAAGACCAGAAAACGGGGCCACAAGCCTCCGAAACCGACTTCAGGCCAATGCACCCCGCTTT
>JAGRNE010000409.1 GCA_020440915.1 Leptospiraceae bacterium
AGCCAACAGCGCAGAGGCCGACAGAACAGAAAGAAGCCCGGCCAGGACAAGTCTGCCGAGAAGCCCCGGGCCTATGCTTTTATTACCTCTGGAATCCCTTCGGAAAGGGCTTCTTGCTTGCATCGAAGAAAAAATGGGGCCGGGAAAAGACATCGCTTTCATCATAATTGTAAGACGCTAGCCAGACCCTGCTCGGTGAAAGCAAATCTCGATCATCGGCGACTTTTTCCTGGCATATTGTAGCTAAAACTTCGGCGGAGAATGGAAATGGTAGCGCTCGATTCGCGCCTCCGATGGCCCGGCAGGCCCCGGCACCGGCAGGCCCCGGGCCTGGAGTAGTCTTACTTCCTGAGCCGGATCAACGGACCGCCGGTCAAGACTAGATTACCTTGAAGGCCTTTAGCGATTTATAGAGCGTGGAGATCATCATGACCAGAACGCCGGCGGCCGGGATCGCAATAATCATTCCAATCACTCCAAGCCATTGCTGAAACGTGATCAGGGCAAGGATTGCAATCACAGGATGGACAGAAACGCTTCTTGCCAGCACCACGGGTTGGGTAAACATGTTATCCACCGCCTGAGCAATACCAAAGGCAATGAGAACGAAGACCACCGAATTGCCGCCATCTACGGTCACAGCCACAATAATGGCCGGAGTTATGCCAATAATGGGACCCATATAAGGGATAATGTTTACAAGGGCCGCGAGACCGCCGAGCACGGCGCCGTAAGAAAGTCCGGCCATGGAAAAACCTGGAATAAGGATCAGCGCCAGAATGCTGATCTGAATTAGTATGCCTCGCAGATAGGAAGCGATCTGAGCCCGGGTACGATGCACGATAAGAAGAGCAAGTTCGAAGTAACGATTGGGGACCAGACCGACAACGCTGCGAAACATGTCGTCGCCTTGCAGAAGAAAGAGAAAAAGCAGGATTGGGCTTACCAGCAAATAGGTAATGAAGTTACCCATATTTCCCAGGAGGTTGGAGGCGCTTTCGCTCATGGGAGCAAAAACCAGCTTCAGCAGGGAAGGGACATCCAGATCAGGAACGGCCACGCCCTCTGGAATCCAGTTCAGGAACTTTCCTTTCCAGTCTGCAATCTGAGCCGATAGCGCATCTCCCATGCCAGCCAGCTTGGTGAACAGACTTTTGGCTTCGGTCAGGGCCGGAGGTACAATGAAACTGAAAAGTCCCACTACAGCACCAATGAAAACCAGAAGTACGATGGCGACTGCCAGTACCCGGGGGATTGCCAGGCCTTCCAGGAAGTTTACCACCGGACTCAAGGCAAATGTAAGAAGAAAGGAAAGCCCGATGGGGACGATCAAAGCCTGCAAACCGTACAACGTTACGGCCAGAAAGCCCATAACCAGACCAAAGAATAGCAGCCTCACTACATGAGTGGATATGTCGAAGTCGCGAAACATCAGACCAGTTCCTTGCCCGCTTCCAGAAGGCATTCCTCCAGTCTTTCGTTGGTGCGAATCAGGCGTTTGCCGGTAATTCGTGCAATGTTAAGCAATATGATGGAGGCAATTCTGGGGTTTCGATTCATCAGGCTCAGAAGATCCGGTCGAAAGAAACCAATCATCCGACTGTAGGCGCTGGCCCGGGCGCTGGCTGTCCGGGGCAAATCGTCCAGAAGGGCCAGCTCACCGAAGAAGTCTCCATCGTAGAATTCTGCCAGCACATCTTCCTCTTCTGAATCCCCATGGATTCTGTAGATTTCCACAGAACCTTCCAGGATGATGTACATTCCAACGCCAGGTTCATTTGTGCGAAATACATGTTCTCCTTCTTTGAAATGACGAACATGGCAAAGCGAACGCACCAGTTTCAGCGCTCGATGCGGCAATTTATCAAAGACAGGTATCTGTTTGAGAACCTCCAGTTCCTGCTGTTCCGGGTCCCGATTCCCCAGCTTCATACTTTCCCAGAACGGTAGCGCCATACAGGCATTATCGTCAGCT
>JAGRNE010000040.1 GCA_020440915.1 Leptospiraceae bacterium
TGGCGTTCGGAGAGATCTGTGGCCGGGTTGTGGCCAAACACTGCGGACCCAGACAGCTCAATAACGAAATTACGATGATCCAATGGAAATGGCGGAATTCTGCCTGCTGCTTGTGCCGGTGCTTCATCCTCGATAATTTAGGCCGGGGGAGTTCGGAGTCAAACAAATGCCATGCCGGCAGGGAACACTGCAGTCCGGTTTCTGGCCTTCTGTTAAGCATTGATTGGCGCCGAACCGAGTCACTCCTGGATTCTCCGGCGCAGACCGAAGCAGACTCTACCAGCTACCGGAAGCACCGCCGCCGCCAAAGGAACCTCCGCCCCCTGCGAATCCGCCCAGACCAATGGCGCCGCTGGAGGAAGAAAAGGCGCCGCCGGATCCGCTAAACATTCTTGCCAATAGGACCCCAAGAAGCAAGGAGCTGAATCCCATGGTAAGAAAGCCGAATACTATGAAGCCGCTTGTAAGAGCGACGATCAGACCCACGATGAAAGAGATCGCGAAATTCAGCAGCAAAACCCAGCGGTGAACCAGGTAGGATAGCAGAAGACCAACCAGCAATAGCGCTATTGACACCAGGTAATGGGATCCGCGGTTGAGGTCAGTCTGTTCGGGTTTTGCTCCCAACGTTCGTTCCAGATCATCCAGCACCAGTTCAATCCTGTCCATGGGCCTGCTGATTGGTAAAGATTCGGCCCTGGATAGGATGTGCCGGACATCCCTTTCAGGTAGACGAAACTCCAGGGAACGCCCAACCCTGGCCGGTTCTCTGCACCAGCACCAGCACCGCGCCGTTGCCGTATGGCCCATCTGTCAACCACTGTCTGGCGGCGCGAAAGGCATAATCATCCGCTGTGCCGGGTCTGGCATCCGCGATGACTGCCACGTAAATGGCCGGGCCGTGGTGCCTTTGAATGGAATACAATCGCCGGTTCAGGAATTTCTCTGCTCCAGAATCAAGAATACCATCGAAATTCAAAAGTTGCCCGCGGGGGGCCGGGATATCTTCCCCCTGCGGCCGCGGCCTTCCGGTAAGGCTGGAGGAAGAGAAGACGGCGGCGAAGAGTAGAAATGGAAGTAAAGGGGGCCCGGAAGGAAAGCCGGCCCGCCCAAAGAGGATTCTACAATAGAAAGAAAGCAAAGTTCTATTCAAAGATCAGCCGCGAAGCATTTCTTCAATTACTTTTGCATGTCTGGGCGCCAGCGGAAAAGGCCGTCCACTACCGGTGGTCAGGGTCGCTTCTGGATCCAGTCCTGCAGCGCGATACAATGTGGCCGTTACGTCTCGCACATGATAGGCCGTCTTGCTGCTGGCTGGCTGCTGCGCCTTTTTATCGCTTTCGCCAAACACGGCACCTCTGGGGATGGGGCCGCCTCCCATAAGGCTTGTCCAAACTCTGGGATAATGGTCTCTACCATCGCGATCGCCTACCACGGGCGTTCGGCCAAATTCGCTGGAAAGATAAAAGATGGTCTGATCCAGAAGACCGGTTCCGGCCAGGTCCTGGATTAAAGCGGCGATGGCCGGATCCGCCTCTTTCATGATGTCGGCTACTTTGGCACGATTGTTATTATGAGTATCCCATCCTCCAATGGTAATCTGGATCATCGGCACTTCGGCCTCGGCCAGACGTTTTGCCATGAGCATGGCTTTGCCGGCCCAGGTCTCGCCGTATCTTCTTCGCGTGGTGGCGCTTTCCTTTGTAATGTCGAAGGTCACCATCTTATCGCTATTCATGAATTCCAGGGCAGAATCGAACATCCCTCTCCAGACAGCCACCTGAGAAGCCTGGGAACGCTTTTCGAAGTTATCGTTAAGCATGTTCAGGAACTGTTCTCTTCGCACCAATCGCTCCTGGGAGATCTTGCCGCCAGCAGGAGCCAGGTTATTTACCGGATTGTCCAGGTTGCCAATATGAAACGATGAGAAGCGAATGGGCAGAAATCCATGCCGCCCAATGACGCCCCCGCGCTGCCCCATGGTTACCGTAGATGGGAAATAAGGGCCTTTGTAATCTTTCTTTTTCCCGTAAGCAACCACGCATCCCCAGGAGGGGATGTCCGGAAATCCCGCCGATTCGGTCATGCGATAGCCAGTATTCAGGAGTCTTTGAGCAAAACCATGATCGCCATCTTCGGACCAGGTGCTTCGCACAAGACTGAGATGCTTGAGCTGGGCGGCGGTCTGCCGAAACGGTTCCCCAGTCTTTACGCCCGAGATGCTGGAGTTCACAAGACTGAAAGGACTTTGATCCGCTCGAGGATCGAGAGTATCTACATGACTCATGCCCCCCGCCATATTTATGAAGATCACCGTCTTTACCTTACTGGGCAGGACAATATCGTAGGGATCTTCATCGTAGTCAGGCATCTCCTCAGCATGCAGAGAACCGAAGCCGGGGCCCATTACAGCCTTTTGTAGCAGATCGCCAGCGGCCGTTGCGAAGCCCAGACTGGCCAAAAAGGACGCAGTGCCCTGCAAGAAACCTTTACGGCTGATTTCGCCTGGATTGCTGCTCGCGGTCGCCCGCGCCTCGGCGCTGGCTTTATCCAACGCAAGTTCGGAGTCGCATACGCTGGCGGGGCTTTCATGTGATTTTGCTCTGCTCTTCGATCTGCGTTGCATAGACTTCTTTGAATTCTTGTTCATATGATTTCTCCTGTGCTCTTCCATAGCTTACGAAAGGTAAGGCTCCATTTCCTGCGAAACCCGGAATATCTGATATCACCGAAGTCCCGGGTCTTTACCCGAAGCCGGTCCTGGCGCGGATAGGGCCTCTGGTTTTCGCATCAGTTTACGTGGATGAACTCCTGACTGTTGAATATACTCCAGATAAGATCCTGCAAAGCCTCCTGGTTAAATCGATCCTTGCGATTTCCGGAAAGCTGCGAAGTGGTGAGGGATTCGATCTTTGTCCATTCTGCGTCGCTCATATCCCTGGAGAGGAGGCTCTGGAAGATAGCATTGGCCGCATCCTTGATCTCCCCTTCCTTTTGATAGTATTGATGGACGTAGGATCCTTTCTTTGCGAAATCCCTGGCCAGTCGATTGGTGAGACGACCGTTAAGCAGTGTCAGTACCTGTTCGATGGTTGGCGTAATCTCATCGTCGCCAATGTCGATGCGCGGACCTGCTCCAAATACGGCCAGAAAGGAATTGTAACCCACCGGTCTTTCCACTTCCACAGCATTGGCAAAGTCCCGTTGATTCTGCGATGGCGCTTTGATACTTCCCAGACCCTGAAGATTAAGCCTGGAAAGATCCGGTGTCTGTGCAGAGAGGCTGATTTTGCGTTCCCGGATATCGGAGACCGTCATGGCAAAAGAGCCCTTTATCAAGGAATTCATGAGCTGATCCGGATCCATTCTCTGAGCTTGAAAGTAGCGAACGGAGGATTCCGGATCTTCCATTCCGGCCACGGGCATGGTTCGGGCATAAGCCCTGGAACTGACGATATAGAGCACTAGATCTTTGATTCTATAGTTTTGTTGAACGAATACCTGGTCCAGATGGTTCAGTATCTCTTCGCCCTGGATTTCGGTTTTATCGTTCCAGTCATCCAGCGGGGTAAAGAAGCTCCAGCCCATGAGTCGAGTCCATATGCGATTTATCATTACCTTTCGAAACCGATCGTTCTTCCGATCGGTAAACCAGCGGGCCAGAATAAGACGCCGATCCACGCCTTCTTCCAGTTTCGCCTCGGTGCCGTCGGGATACACCGGTTTTACAAGGTCGCCGCCGGGTTCGCTGTCGCTGATAGGAAAGCGCAGTCCCAGCTCGGGCACGCTGAATACGGAATCGTATTTCAGGCTTGTGCCTTGCCGATGGGCTTTCTTCTGATCGTTGTTCAATTTATTCCAGTATTCGCGATAGAACTGATTCCAGGCATTCTGGTATTGCTTTTGCTTTTCTGTAGGCAGACCTTCGATTTCGTTTCTCGGAACGTACTTGAGGCCGGTGATGCTTTCAAACTTCCTGTCGTACTCGGTGGTGGTATACTGCTGCGCGAAAAAGGCAGCCAGTCCGTAGTAATCCCGTTTTGTGTAGCCTTCATAAAAGGGATGGTTATGGCAGCGTGCGCATTCCAATCGCTGGCCCTGAAAAAGCCGACCGGTGTACTCGGCCAGTTGCAGCGGATCGCCGCCATCACGCACTATGAAGTTTACGGCAGGGTTCTCTTCTGGCGATCCGGAAGCCGTGAGCATTTCGGTGACCAGAACATCATAAGGTTTGTTCTGATGCAGGGATTGGGCAAGGTACAGATAGAAGCTTGCGTACTTTAGATTTCGTCCTTCGGTTTGTTCGCGAAAAAGTGATCCCAGGTACGTTCCCCAGTACTGCGCGAAGTCCGGACTTCGCAAAAAGGCCACGGCATAATTGATTTGCGCCAACCCCGCATTGGAACCGGAGGCCGCCTCAAAATCTTTCATTTCCTGAATGGACGGTATTGTTCCACGAAGATGTAGAGAAAGCCGGCGAAGTACAATTCCAGGAGGAGCTGTCTGGATTTTAGCATCCATGAAGTCCTCATAAAGTTCATCCAGTCGATCCGGCTGCAGGGGAGCCGCCTGCAAAGGGTTTCTTCCATAGCTCGCTACAAAGATCATAGCCAGGATAAGCCCCATGCCAAGCAGTCCTGGCGGCTTTCGGGTAAGGAAGGTCAGATAGTGGGATTTAGATGTTTTTGAAATGTTCATAGCAATTTCCGTTGCTTGTAGTGGCGCTTTCGGAATCGCACCGTATTTGGACGCTGGTTCAAAAGTGACAGGTTCACCATTTGCGTTTTTTATTGCGAAAGCAAAAGAGGACGGGTTCATGTTTTTTCGCCATACCTGGTTTATTTGACGGCTTTTTTCGCAGGCTTCTCATCTTTCGAATATTGATTTCAGGGTAACCGTCCAGGGAATCGCCTGCCGGGCAGTGATCTACATCGCTTCCTTCTTTCCTTTTTTTCTGCTTACGATTTCTGGCGAAGCCGTATCCATGGGCCAGATTCGCAGCGTTGAAAACTGCGAAGAAACCAGGCGAATCTCTCCGTTTAGAATGCAGTGGATGTGTGCCTGCACGTTTACCTGGAAGAGATCCACCTGAGGACGGTTGTTAATGATTCTATCATCCCGGGAGAAATCCTTGCGCAGAAGGTCGACCAGCGGCTCCTTTCTGAATCCCCATTTGGCCAGGACAAAATGAATACCCGGAAATCTGCGAAGAATGGAAATCACCTTCCCTGGTTTCACCTGGCCCGCCTCTGCCCAGAAGACCGCTCGATCTGGATCATTCGGGTCAAAGGCAATGGCATCGGGTTTATAGCGGTCTCCAATGGATTTCTCGATTTCCAATCCGGGATAATCCTTTCGGTACCGAGCCCACAAGAAGGCCTTGAGAAATACATGCTCGGAGGACTCCCCGGGCTTCTTGATCAAATGGATTCGGGCCCCCTGGGAGCGAAAAACCCATTTCCTGCGCAGTTCCAGGCTTTCCTTTTCCATGCTTCTTTAGTTGACTCCGATGTCAAAGCGTCGAGGCTTGTTTACTATGGCAGTAAGCAAAGACCTTGTAGGTAAGAAATTAAACCCCTATACATTCACCGTGGAGCGGGGCAAGGTAAAGGAATTTTGTAGAGCAATCGGAGAAACCAATCCTGTATTTCTGGATCCGGCCAAAGCAAAAGAAGCCGGATTTGAGGACACTCCCATTCCTCCTACCTTTCAGACCGCTTTTCAGTTCTGGGGCTATCCAGAAATCTTCGACGATATGAGTAGCATGGGCATCGACGTGCAGCGGTTACTTCATATGAAAGAAGAATACAACTATCTGAAACCCATCTACCCGGGAACGGAAATCCATGCCCAGGGCGAAATCATCGATGTGAAAACCGGCAAGATGGACATGGTAACTTTTAAGACCACATTTGCGGACAAAGCCGGCGACCCTCTTCTGGAAGCGGAGATGGCCATCGTAATTCGTCCGGAGGATAGCTAATCATCGTAGTCCTGGATGGGTCCGGTCCTTGCTCGAGCAGATGCCAGGACACCGGGGGCCCGGTCTGAGAACACGAAGATCTAAAGGAGTAATACTATGCAAAGAATCAAGCTAAGCGACTACAAGCAGGGAGATGAAATCCCGGAACTTAAGGCCAGCGCCATCCAGCATATGGACCTGGTGCGCTATGCTGGCGCCAGCGGCGACTTCAACCCTATCCATACGGACCCCGCTTTCGCCGAGAAGGTAGGTCTGGGCGGAACCATAGCCCATGGAATGTATGTGATGGCTCTCATTGGTCGGTGCGTGACCAACTGGGTAACACCGGCTCAAATGAAATCCTTTGGCGTGAAGTTCAAAGCAATGACCAAACCGGGGCAGGCCATTACTTGCAGCGGAAAGGTTAAGAAAATCAAAGAAGAAGAAAAACTCATGACTGTTTCCGTGCAGGCCGCCGATCAAGACGGCGAAGTAAAGGCTGCCGGCGACATCGTTATTGCCTGCGACTAATCGCAGTAGGAGGCGCCGTGCACGAGTCTTCGCGCATTGTCGTACTCCATCTCAATCACCAGGCCCGCTTGCTGGAAATGTGCCGGGAAGCGGGCTTTGATCTTTCTGGTTTCACGACGGTTTCCCTTGCGCAGGAAGATCAGGAGCGCCTGGAAGATTTTGCAAAGCAGAATCAGAAAAACGATCTTCACTGGTTCAATCATCACCTTCATCTAAGGACCCATCCATCGGACATACTTCCGGGAGCCCTCAGTGTTCTCATGCTGGGTACTATCTATCGTCATCCGGATATGGACGCGGCGTTGGGCGAAGCCAGGGTTCGTATTTCCCGTTACGCAGCCGGTAAAGATTATCATCTGGTACTGCGGAAGAAAGCGGCACGGCTTGGGGATGCTTTTGCCAATGAATACGGCCATGAGATTCCGGGGCTTCAGTATCGTATTACCACAGATTCAGCGCCGGTGCCGGAGAAGATTTTGGCTCGTATGGCCGGTCTGGGCTGGCAGGGAAAGAATACGAATTTAATCCATCCCGAACTGGGCTCCTACTTCTTTCTTACTGGCATCTTCTTCAATGCCGAGCTGGAAGGCTACTCGGGCCACTCGCACTACTCGGGCCAATCCTCTCCTGCATCGATGCCAGGCGCCAGGTCTGAGAAATCCAACATCCAATTCGCAAACACTCCAGGAGAACAAGCCGGTAGTGTAGCGCCCTCAAATCGTATGGAAAGCGGTGAATCCGAAGTCCGATCCGTGGCGGCTCAGGATTCCATCAGCTCTTTGTCGGAATCGCCGGCTACAGAGGCCTCTTTGTTTCGGGCAGCCAACGTAGATCGATGCGGCAGTTGCAGGCAGTGTCTGGATGCCTGTCCTACTGGCGCTCTGGAACCTTATCGTATAGAAGCCAGCAAGTGTCTTTCTTACTGGACCATCGAAGCGAAATCGGATATGCCCCCGGACATCGCCAAACATACGAAAGGGTGGGTCTTTGGATGCGACATCTGTCAGGAAGTCTGTCCTTACAATAAAGGGGCGAAGGGAAAAAGGCAGATTACAAAAGAGGAAGCCTTTGTCCCCAGGCCCGGGATCATGAATTGGATGAAAGAGGCCGACGATCCGGCTACAAACCGAATATGGGATAAGTTAAGCGTTTC
Source organism: Leptospiraceae bacterium (assembly GCA_020440915.1). Taxonomy (GTDB): domain Bacteria; phylum Spirochaetota; class Leptospiria; order Leptospirales; family Leptonemataceae; genus UBA3465. The sequence goes on from JAGRNE010000040.1 coordinate 7,647, forward strand.
TTCGCCTCTCAAAAGGCCCGGCCCGGAAAGGTTTCGCCGGTCCTGGCAGGTGGCTACAGCGCCACCACTTTCCGATGGGAATGCATCGGACAATCCTTCCGAAAACACTTAAGCATCCTCAAGAAAATCTAACGATAGGCACAAGCCCACGCCCTTTCCGTGGCGTCGTAAAGAGAGCATTCGCATTTGACTCTGCTATTTCTTGTACCGAAGGATAAAAAAACCGTTCACATCATCCGATACATAGACGTAATTTGCATCGATGGTAACGCCATTCGTTGGACCGGTCATGGGATACGTTACCAGAAGGGCAGGACTGGTGGGATTACTTACATCGAATAGCTTCAGGCCGGCGCTCATATCTGCAACAGCCACCGTTGTACCGATTACATCCAGTTTGTAGGCATCCATGGCTATTGCGTAGCTACCCAGAAGAGAGGGAGCGGCCGGATCGGATATGTCCAGCACAAGCAATCCGCCGGAGCCATCCGCAACATAGGCCAGGTTCTGGTCGATCTTAACATCGGTAGCGTTGGTGGAGCCATAGGTTCCGATCACCAGAGGGCTGGAGGGCACGGAGAAATCCAGAACCTGAAAACCGTTGCCTGTCCTTGCTGCAAAAACCAGGGTTCCCTCAGCCTCTACAGCCTCCGCGGCCGAGCTGAAATCTGTTCCCAGCGTACTGGCAGAACCGATGGCCGATATATCGATGGCGCGCACTCCGCCGCTGGTAGCTGCAAAGAGTATGTTGCCTTCTACATCCACGTCATAGGTAGTCCCGCCCGGGTCGTGCGAGCCCAGAAGCGTTGCAAACGGTGCGCCTGTAATGTCGTAGGCAAGCCAACCATTTCCATGCATCGAGAGGTAGATACGCGTCCCATCAAGATGAATGGCCCTGGCATTTCCGAAGGGATTGTACTGCAATGCAGGAGAGGGGTTTTTAGGGTCCGAAATATCTACAATCCGTAAATCCGACAATCCCCAGTCTGCGACAAAAGCATAGTCGCCGCTGATGGCGCTGGCAAAAGCCTGGGAGGGTGTATTGTACGATCCTATGAGCACGGGCGCCATAACGTAGACGGCCTGCGATATCGATGAGGAACGAGTTCCATTTTCGTCTGTTACACAGCCAAGCGCTCGGATCTCGGTGACTGCATTTGCCGGCGCAACAATTGGACCCGTATACGGAGTGGAGCTGCAGTCCGGATTGCTTCCATCCAGGGTGTAGTGGATGGTGGCCGCTGCATTGCCTGTTGTAACGGTGATGGATTGAGCGGAATAGTAAGTAAGCGAATCGTCCAGAGAGAATACGGGTATAAGCGATAGATTGCTGAGAAGAGTACCCATAATAAGATACTCCACGGTATTTTCCTTCGATTCTCCTTGCAGGTCGAACACATCGGTAAGCGGATGCAACGCGCATCGCACCGGAAAGGTGAGCAGGGAGAGCCCCAGAGTCAGCCACAGACTCAAATGTGTTGCAGTTTTCTTCATCTGGATTGGGCTACCTCGCCCGGAATGGAGGAATTATTCCTTTAATCGCAGGATGCTAAGTATAGGTCCACCTTTTTTGAGCTATTTAGCCTGCGCCGGTGCCCCGCGAAGAATAGTATGAGGCCTGGAGCAGCCGTTAGCAGCGATGTTACAGAGATGGCTTGGACGATCATGGGCTTATGGTTGGCCGCGAAAGAAATCGGTCAACGGAATTCGGGGCCGGGAATCCATGCCGGTCTCCAACGGTGGGATTCTGGAGGAAGTGAGGCGGAGGGTATACTTTGTTGCCTGGCTTTCTTTTCTCGGCCAGGCTTCTGCTGAATTCGAAAACCACTACCAGCGGTATCCAGTGGATATTCGAAATCCTGCGCCATCATATTGCAGGTTGCTGCTTTTGTACCCCATGGAATAGTGAAACAAATACCGGGAATAGTCGAACTCAGGAAGAAGGTAGAAAGACTCCGAAATGGCAATGCGAAAACCGGCCTTAAGGCCCGCCCGGAGAAAGTCGCAAGTACCGTTGTTGGGCTCGTCGTCTTCGCAAAGGCCCGGGCCCACTTCTACTCCCAGAAAAGGACTGAATTTTGAATCGTTCAGAAAATGATAGGCGGCCCCGGCATGGAAACCGAATACACGGCGTTGCAATTGTTCCCGTTGGTTGGTATCTATGATGTCGATACCCGAAGCGTTAATGATGAAGGCGACGTTTAGATTGTTCAGCGCATTGTTTAGCAAAGCGCGCTGCAATGGCTCCGCAGAAACCGTGCAATGGCGGCTACAGGATTCGGTCCAGCGAGTATAGTCCAATCCGCTATAGAATCGCCATGGTCCAGATTCGGACTGAATGGAGAGAGCCCAGGATTGGCCGCGTCCGGTCCACTGGCTTTGCTGCGCCGCTTCCATTGTCCTGAAGTCAAGGATTTGCGTGGCCGGCTCATCCAATCGCAGTAGTCGCAAAGGAATGAGATAGGACAGATCAACTCCGGAAGCATTATAACGATAGGTGGGTGTGCCGAACGATGCCGTTACAGAGAGTCGATTCTCTGCAGCAATCTTTGCAGGTCCCATGAAGCAGGATAGCGCAACGGAAAATGCAAAAGAGACCTGCAGAAGGCAGGAAAGATCGGAAACGCTTTTCGGTTCGGCATTTATGCGACCGGTTCTTGAGAATGGTTTCATGGTAGTTTAATTTCTATAGGACTTTCCGGATCGCAGCAGTCAATGCAAAGTCAGTTACTCCGGGCGCCAGACCCGCCCTCGGGACATTCGAAATCTGTGGCGCTGGCCCTCAAGAACTGCCCCCATCGCCTCATTCGGCGGGCTTCTGAATTTTCAATGAAGGCAAGGACTGGACAGAGGCGCCCGGCCGCCTTATTATGAAGCAATGGAAATGAAGAAGATCGGTAACTCAAACCTTCAGGTAAGTCCCTTAACGTTTGGGGCCTGGGCCATTGGCGGATGGATGTGGGGAGGCGCCGAGGAAAAGGATGCCGTGGATGCCATTCGCACCTCTCTGGACCTGGGAATTACAACCATAGACACAGCTCCGGTGTACGGCTTCGGCCGCAGCGAAGATATTGTGGGTCGAGCTATGGAAAACGTACCAAGAGATAGCTATCAGCTTCTCACAAAATGCGGGATGAACTGGGAAACCGAAGAAGGGGAGTTCTTCTTCGATACAAATGACGAATCCGGGCGTCCCATTCGCATGCACAAATTCGCAGGGCGTGATCGGATCGTGCAGGAATGCGAAGATAGCCTTCGACGACTCAGGACCGATTACATTGATCTATATCAACTCCACTGGCCGGATGCCACCACGCCCATTCATGAGACCATGGAGGCTTTTGAAAGACTTCGGGAACAGGGCAAGATTCGTGCAGCCGGTGTATGCAACTACTCGGCGGACCAGATGAAAGAAGCGCTCAAGACCATTGAATTGGCCAGCAACCAGGTTCGCTACAGTATGGTGTCCAGGGAAATTGAGGCGGACATTGTTCCTCTGGCGCAACAGAACCACATGAGTATTCTGCCTTATTCGCCCATGGAGCGGGGTTTTCTTACCGGAAAATTCCATTCTGCATCCAGGTTCAAGGCCGGCGATACCAGGGCCAATTCCCGCTGGATGCAATCCGAAAACATGCATAAACTGGAGTCTTTGATGCAGTACCTGAATACCATGGCCCACGGAAAAGATGCCACTGTGGCGCAGCTAGTGCTTCGATGGACCATGGAACGACCTCAGGTGGCCACGGTGCTGGCCGGCGCTCGCAACTCGGAACAAATAAAGGAAAATGCCGGCGCTCTCAGCGTCACTCTAAGCAAATCCGAAATGGATACCATCGACGCGAAGGTTCAGGAGATGGGCTTGCTGGGAGGATAGGCGCTCCCGGGTCGAAATTGCAGCGGGTTTTCTAATTGTAGCCCAGAAGCCCCTTTCGAATCTGGCTACAGGTAGGTTCCGCTATGAACATGATGGAGATCGCATTCCCCCTGATTGTGGGGTTGATTTTCCTGGAGATGATCCTGGGCTGGCTCCAGCATCGTCCTTACTATAAGAATTAACGATACTGTGGCCGGGATGAGCACCGGTATCCTCTTCCTGCTTGTGGGGGTTCCCACTCTGTTTGGAGCGCTCATTGTCTACGATTGGATCGAGAGCCACTTCTCCATCTTTCATCTCTTCGGCTGGAAGCCCATTCCCTACGAAAACGCCATGCAGTTTCACGGGGTGTTTCCTTATGTTAGCATTAGTGTGGTGCCTTTTCTCTACTGGGTGGCAGTGCTTTTCCTTGTAGATTTGCTCTACTACTGGTTCCATCGATTGTCCCATGAGATTAACTTTCTCTGGGGATCGCATGTAACCCATCATTCCAGCGAACAGTTTAACCTTGCGGTCTCCTTTCGCGGTGGCTGCTTCCAGCGTGTATTTGAGTACGCTTTTTTCATGCCTCTGGCCTTCCTGGGAATCAACTGGTTGATGTTTCTTGTGGCTCATCGAATCCTGAAGCTCTACCAGTTCTGGGTGCATACTGCAGCCATTCCCGAGCTGGGTTTTCTGGAGTATTTCATGGTCACGCCTTCCAATCACCGGGTGCATCATGGACGCAATCCCCAGTACATCGATAAAAATCATGGCGGCATCTTCATCATCTGGGATCGAATGTTCGGAACCTACGAGCCGGAAAGAGAAAAGATCAACTACGGAATCACCAATCAGCTGCAGAGCTTTAATCCTCTCTGGATGACGTTTCACTACTACGCGCAGCTCTGGAGAGAAACCCTGGCCACTCCTTCTCTGAAGAACAAGATCAAACTCTGGTTTGCCAAACCTGGATGGAAACCACCGGAACTTGGTCCAAATGAGATCGTCTATTCCGACCCGGGGCGCCCGGACTACGATCCACCTCTGGCCCGACCCGCCAAACTGTACGGAATCGTTCAGTTCTTTGCAGTGAGCGCAGCCGGCCTACTGGCCTATAGCCTGGCTCATGACTCGGCTTTCGGGATTGGTAGGCTCATGATACTGATTGGATTTACAGTCTATGGACTTACGGTCGTGGGCGGAATCCTGGACAGTCGCTCCTGGGTATTTCCAGCAGAACTTCTGAGGTTGGTGCTGATCCCACTGATTGCGGTCATCGTTCACATGAGTGGATTTCTGGAAGTGGAACTCATGCTCGGCGTAATGGGATATTGTGGAGTGTCGCTGGTTGCCCTTGCACTGCTCAGGAAGTCTTTCACCGGAGAGTCCGGCGGCGACCCTTCTGTTCTGGCAGCCTGAGTTTTCTGCCTGAATGCCTTGAGGCTGCCGACCCGAGACTACCTTCTTCTCAAGGCGGGAAATCCGGAGTCCTGTGAGGCGCTACAGCAGGGCATTCTGCACCTGATTGGGGCAGTTAATCCTGTTAATGGAAAATCGGTTTCGGAGTTCGGGTGCAATACTCTCTAATAGAAAAAAGGGTGACAGATGGTTTTTTCGCCCTTCTGTTGCCGAATGGCCAATATTCTGGGGCTTTCCTGCTTTTATCATGATTCCGCCGCCGCTCTGATCCGGGATGGCGAGATTATTGCCGCTGCCCAGGAAGAGCGGTTCACCAGAAAAAAACACGATCCCGGTTTTCCGCACAAAGCCATTGAATATGTGCTGCAGGAGGGGGGCATCGGGCCTGCCGATGTGGACTACGTCAGCTTTTACGATAAGCCATTCTTGAAATTTGAACGATTGCTGGAATCAATTCTGGATGGAGTGCCCTTTAGCTACCCGGTATGGATCAAAGCCATTCCCACCTGGCTCGATCACAAACTTGTGATCAAGCGAACCATCAAAAAGGAGATTCCGGATCTCAATCCTGAGGCCGCCTTTCATTTTCCAGAGCACCATGAATCCCATGCCGCTTCGGCCTTTTTTCCGTCCCCCTTTGAACATGCGGCTTTCATAACAGTGGATGGAGTGGGGGAGTGGTCCACAACCTCCTGGGGCGTGGGCGCCGGAAACAAGATCCAGATGAAGCAGGAGATTCATTTTCCCCATTCCCTGGGTATGCTCTATTCTGCGTTCACATACTATACAGGCTTCAAAGTGAATTCTGGAGAGTACAAAGTGATGGGCCTGGCTCCGTACGGCGAACCGAAGTATGTGCAGGCCATTATGGATCACATCATAGATCTGCGAGAAGACGGTTCCTATCGGCTGAACATGAATTATTTCAATTATGCTTCCGGGCTTCGCATGACCAACAGCAAATTCCATGATCTTTTCGGTGGGCCGCCGCGAAAACCGGAAAGCCAGCTTTCGCAGAGAGAAATGGATCTTGCGCGGTCCGTTCAAGACGTAGTGGAAGAAGCTGTGGTTCGCATGGGACGTCATGTAAGGAAAGAAACCGGCGAAAAGAACCTTACCATGGCAGGAGGCGTAGCTCTGAACTGTGTTGCCAACGGAAAGCTTCTGCGCGAGGGTCTGTTCGAAAACATCTGGGTGCAGCCTGCGGCCAGCGATGCAGGGTCGGCCATTGGAGCGCCGCTCATCACCTGGCATCAAATCCTGGATAATCCGCGAAAGGTTGTTCCAGGCAAAGATAGTCAGAAGGGCTCCTACCTGGGGCCAGGTTATTCTACGCAAGAAATCAAGAGCTTTCTGGACTCCCGAGGTATTCCTTATGAAGAATGCGCGGACAGTCTGGAAGCCGCGCGAAAGACCGCCGAAATCATTGCGGGCGAAAACGTCGTCGGCTGGTTCTCGGGTCGCATGGAGTTCGGACCCCGCGCGCTGGGAGCCCGGAGCATTATTGGCGATCCAAGAAGCAGCAAGATGCAATCGGTAATGAATTTGAAGATCAAATTCCGGGAATCCTTCCGTCCTTTTGCGCCCAGTTGCCTGCGCGAAAACGTTTCCGATTACTTCGAACACGACTCGGATTCCGATTATATGCTCATGGTGGCGCCTGTTAAAGAAAGTCTTCGCAAGAAGATGAGCCCCGAGCAGGAAAAGTTATTCGGAATAGAAAAACTAAACGTCATTCGTTCCGAGCTTCCGGCCATTACGCATGTGGATTATTCGGCCAGAATCCAGACGGTAAAGAAAGACAATCACCCGGCGTACTATGAGCTGATACGAAGGTTTAAAGAGCTCACCGGTTTTGGAGTAATCATCAATACCTCCTTCAACGTGCGCGGGGAACCAATTGTGCGAACGCCGGAGGAGGCCTACACCTGCTTCATGCGAACGAACATGGATTATCTGGTGCTGGAAAACATAATCCTGGCAAAGAAGGATCAACCGGACTGGAAAGAACACACCGATTGGCAGAGCGAATTCGAATTGGATTAGAACTATGAAAGGAGCAAGGTCATATTTTTTCAAGTTGCTGTTTGCAGTTCTGGCTGCGCAGGGAATTCGAGCTGTCTGGCATCTGGCCGAGCCACTGCGGATACCGCTCTGGATCGCTGCAGGTGCCCTGTTCCTGCTGTGGATTCTGCCGCATCCGGGATATCCGATCTTCTGGATCTGGAAAAAGTACAAAGATGCTACCTCCCAGGGATTGAGGTTCTTTCATGGCCTGGCTCTCTTTTTGTTAGCGGTGGCCATCTATCAGCAGAGTTTTGTAGAGTCCGGGTTCGCCGCCTTTTCTGTGCAGGAGCCATTTTTCTCCGGAAATGCAAGATACTGGGCCGGGGCCGGACTGCTCGCCACCATCGTCGGTTGCATTCCTCCGCTGGCAGAAATACTCTTCGGATTCTGGATGAAGCTGGCGCATTCGCTTTCGGCGGTGATGAGCAGGGTGCTTCTGACGATTATTTACCTCATTTCGGTGATTCCAGTGGCCATCGTCGCCTCGATCTTTCGGAAAAAATTTCTGGTTCGTCGTCCAGATGCTTCGTTGAACAGCTACTGGATTGAACGCAGTCAGGACTTTCCTGCGAAAGAATCTTATGATAGAATGTTTTAGATAAAATGCGGGCCGGGGGCCCATCGCGGAGACAGAGATGGATATTCTAAAGGAATTCTGGGAATTTTTGAAGGTTCGAAAGAAGTTCTGGCTACTTCCTATTTTGCTGATGCTAGTATTGATCATAGGCCTGGCCATTTTTGGCGGCGCGGCTGGTGGGCTTTCGCCCTTCATCTACGCGCTGTTCTAGACGGCGCAAATCCGCTGGCCGCGCTTACAGTCAGCGCAGGGCAACCACTGCTGGAATTCGCATTGGTTGTGAACTCAGGCTTCCTTTTCGTCAACCGGCGCTAAGCTGTTGGCCATTGCCGAGCGGCGGAAAGGCAGCGGAGGCGGAAAGTAGAACACCTTGCCGGCGTCGTTCGCAGGCGGCGCAAAACAGGCATGTGCCCGCCTGCGCATCGGAATGAGAGGACAATGATATGAAAAAGAAAATTCTATTCTACGCCTTAATGATCGGAATGGTTTTTCTGTTTATTCGAGCCGCCGATTATTTGATCTACTATGTATTTTTGCGCTACAACACTTCCTTTGTTTTGATGCCCCGAAATGATGAGACCATGGGAACCAACTCCCTGGGTCTCCGTGGACCGGAACCGTCTCCTTCTGCCGACGAATCCCTGGGATTGTTCATCGGCGATTCATTTACGATGGGAATGGGTGTTCCAGAAAAGAACTCCTACGTTCGCATTACAGAAAAGAAACTCCTGGACCGCGGTCTCAAGGTGGAGCATATGAATGCCGGAATTGCTGGTTATTCGCCGGCAAACTCGCTGGGATTGCTGGAGCATCTGGGAACGGATCAATCTATCGACTACGTTGTTTTTACGCTCTATTCCAACGACATCTTTGATCTGGGGGACAATGTTTTTCTTTCTGCTCTACTGAACAAGGAACTAAACAAACCGCATGTCGCGATTCTCTATTTTGTTGCCCCGCGGATAACCTCCTACTTCTACTACAGTCAGCTTGCCGCCCTGGGAAATCAGCTCTCGTTGAACAATAATCTTACACTGGACAGAGTGCACAAGAATCTCCAATCGGAGGAGCAGCGCAGCCCGGCGCCAGCCCAGCCGGCCGCGAATGCACAGGAGGAACCGACGGGCGAACAGAATCTGAAATTAATGCTCTTTATGGAACAAATCCGTAAACTGGCTTTGCATGCCGATATTTCTGAGTCCGCTTACAACGAATGGATGCGAAAGAATCAGAAGAATGTTTCCCTGGCAATCGACGGTAAGATTAATTTGGTGGAAGTCCTGACTCCGCTGTTCTTTCCAGAGCACTTCGAACAATGCATCGATTTGAGTCATGGCGGCGAAGAGAAGTTTACGATTCTAAAAGAAATCCTACTACGGATGAAAGCGTACGCCAACCAGAAAGAGGCCCGCTTCATTCTGGTTTTTATTCCAGCCGATGTTCGCTACAGCAAAGAGAAATGGGACCTGGCAAAGAGCTACGGATACGTAATGAAAGAAGACTGGCTAACAGGACAGAGCGAACTGGAAAAGCGCCTTGTGGATTTCACAGAGGAACACGATATCGCTTATCTCCCATTGACCGAAGAGCTACGACAGATGGACAAGCAGGGTATCCACGCCACATTTCCTCGTGACATCCATCTAAATTCTACAGGGCATAGCGCCGTGGCGGATCCTATTGCGGACTTCCTGGAGCAGGAATTAAGGTCTACCAGGTAAAGTCAGGAACCTGCCCATATCTCCGGAAGATGAAAAGATCAAGTCTGCCTGGATCGGGGCCGTCTGGCCGAAAAATCCAAACCCGCGAGGCTATTTTCTGCCGGGAAATTCGATCCGCTTTCATTTTTCGGCGTCCAAATCAGCATGAAGCCACCCATTTGCGTGCTATGCGGAAAGGATTTCAGACATGAATGGGACGGTCAGGAAGCGGGAGGAGGTCTGGTTCAGTTCGCCGATTATCGTCCTCTACCTCCGCAAATTGTGGGACATCCGCATGGGGTGGGCTTTTTCTGCACCAGTCACCTTTCCCAGGCAAGAAGCCTCCATCACCTGGAAATGCACGCTGCCATCAATTTAATGCAGGACCGGGGCTTACCGGAGCAGTGAATGCATAACCCGGAAAGGCCAATAATGTCACAGTAAGCAGGCCGCTCCGTGGCTACGGCGCCGCTACGGTGCCCCGGCGCCGAGTCGGCAGCCGTAAGCTTGTAGCAAAGAGGATTAATGAGCCGCTCGTATCTTCTCCAGGTCCTCCGGAGAAGGAAAAATCCGATTTTGATCCAGCAGGTAGTAGCTTAAATTCAAGAAGGCCCGACTCTTCAAGTAATGATCCGGGCAGTGTTCGGCCAGTTCGCTTTCGGTGGCATTGCATTGACCTTTGCTTTCATGCGGAGGAATGATAGTGTAGACCGTCCCTGGTCCTCCTTCCACAGACTGAATGTAGAAGAGCGGCTCCTGGATCCAGCCGAAAAGGTTACCATAGGCAAAATAGGCGGAGCCGGCCTTCGATTTCATCAGGTCGCGACCAAAAGAAGTGAAGTAAGTCTCTTTGCCGATGAAACCCAGAATTGTCGGAAATACATCCAGCTGCGAAACCACTTCATCCCTTTGTCCAGGCTGAATGCGACCCGGGGCGTATATCAAGAAAGGTACGTTGCGGTCTTCGTAATAGTTGAGAAATCGATGGTGGCTATGATCCGAGACGAAAAGGAATATCGTATTTTTGAAGTAGGGGGCTTTTTTTGCTTCTTGAAGAAAATCATGGATAGCCCAGTCCGCATAGTGATAGACATTCAAATACTCATGGTCCTGAACGTCTTCGCCAAAGATATTGAATCGCTCTTCCGGGGTATGGTAGGGATAGTGAGTGGTCACGGTATGGACCGTGGCCAGAAATGGTTGGTCTTCCGGTAACTTCAGGAGTTCTTCATGAATCGTCTGTAGAATTCTACGATCGCTGAATCCCCATCCACCGGTGCCCTGTTTGAGGCCTTGCTTCTCCAGGTTCTGTTTTCCAATGAGGGTGCTATAGCCCCAGTGACTCATGATGGTGCGTTTGTTGTTAAAGTCCAGATCGTTACCGGAAACGAAGTAAGTCTTGTAGCCCAGATTCTGGACAACGCTACCAAGACCGGAGAAGCGATTGGTGATCTG
>JAGRNE010000410.1 GCA_020440915.1 Leptospiraceae bacterium
GGGGAGCATCTGGGAGTGGGGCTGGCCGGGGCACTAACTCTACTTTTTTACGGCGGGGGTCTTATCGCATCCGATCTGGATAGAAGGATCTCCGGAACCATTACGCTGGCAATTGGATTAATGATTCTTCCACTCGAAGATTTCTTTTCCTGGATACCTGAGTTTTACATAACCGTCTCCACAACCATGTTTCTAATATGGTTGCTGTTTGTGGCCGGATGGTTATTCCGGCTTCAATCCAGGGGCTAGGAGAGAAAGGATGCAGCTAAAGAATACCGAAGAGCTACTGGTACGACGCGAGGTCCGGGCCCTGATTACCGTGATGGTGCTTCGCGTTGTATACTCTACCTTCATGGCAGCGGGAACGCTTCTGGTGGGAAAAAGCGACTGGGAAAAGGCGGTTGCGACAACGCTTGCGGGCCTGGTCATTCTGTCGGTTTGGCCCTTCTGGATGGCCCTGCGAAGGCGTAAGTGGATTCTTGGCGTAGGGATTTCCGGATTGCTTCTGGATCTCGGAGTGTACCTCATGATGCCTGTTATCTGGTACAACTCGGTGGGAGGATCGACGGTTTTGCCTGCCTACATCGTCAAGCATCCGAACGTCATGGCTCTTGGATACCTTCTGGTGATCTTCCATAGCGCGGCCGGTCGACCTCTGTATCCCGTTCTTGCAACCATGGGTGTGGCGGCTCTTCAGGCCAGCTACCTTCTATTCGCCGCCGCGGACCCGAGAACGGAATTCTCCAGCGATTTTGTGGCGCATATGACTGGATCAAGCATCAGTCTGGAATTCATGGTCTCCAATCTGTTTACTTTTCTGGGATGCGGCATGGCTCTTGCGTATCTTGTGCGCCTGAATCGCAAGACCCTTCGGGACGCAGTTACCAGGGAGGTAGATAATGCCCGACTATCCAGGTACTTCTCTCCATCGGTGCAGACCGCAATTCTGGAACAGAGCGCGGATCCTTTTGCCGAAAAAGGAATGCGAAAGGATGTTGCGGTGCTTTTTTCCGATCTTCGCGGCTTCACTGCGCTCAGCGAAAACCAATCGCCGGAAACGGTTCTGCAGTGGCTCCGAGAATACCACAGCGCCATGGTAGAGATCATCTTTCGTCATGGCGGCACCCTGGATAAATTTCTGGGCGATGGCATACTGGCCGTCTTTGGCGCTCCGTCCAGTCAGGGCGACGATTCCGACAGGTCGCTCAGGGCTGCAGTGGAAATGCAGCTGGCATTGAAACGATGGAATCTGGACCGTCTCGAGCGAGGGCTGCCAGAGTTTCAGCAGGGCATTGGATTGCACTTTGGTCCGGCCACAGTGGGCAACGTAGGCGTCGAGGAGCGCCTGGAATACACCGTCATCGGGGATACTGTCAATGTGGCCAGCCGCCTGCAAGGTATGTGCAAGGATCTCAAGAAGGATACCTTGATCTCAGGCGCCCTGATTGAGGCTTGCCAGAACCTTCCTGCAGTGGAGTCGGTGGGTCGTCATTCCATTCGCGGCCGGGAAGGCTCACTGGACATCTTTACGATTTGAGGCCAGGCGTCGAGACTGTCAACGTCGGAGACCGGAGTTCGGCCGGTTGTCCATTGCGGCGCTCCGGTCGCCGGGCCTGCGCAGGGCCTACTCAACATCCATCGGAGGTAAGCGCAGCGAATCGTAAGAATGGCTAATTTGGCTTTTCAGCGAGGGGCCGCAGGTTAAACATTGCCATGGAGTTGATCCATGCGGCGGGCATTACCCAGTCTCTTCTGCTGGGTCTCTACTTTCTTCACCGACGAAAAGAAGCCGGAAACCTTCTGGAATCCATGCTTCTATTTGTTGTGTCGGCCACCATTCTTGTGGGCTATCTCTACGGCTCCGGTCTCATTCTGAAATGGCCGCATTTTTCCAGGATTGGTTTTACTCTGATGTCCCTGATCGGACCTCTATTCTTGCTCTCTTCCAGAGCCCGAAG
>JAGRNE010000411.1 GCA_020440915.1 Leptospiraceae bacterium
GAGATTTACCGAAAACAAATCTCTGGAGGTGGTCAGTTTTCGCTCCCGCAACAGTCGTACTCCTGTAAAGCTGTGGCCTATGGCCCTTTCTGCAAATCCAGTTGTTTCAGGAGCTCATCGCAGGTCTTTCGAATGAATTCATCGATATTGTTCTCGGTCAGGCCTTCCAGCAAGGAGTAGCCTTCCTTCAAGAGCTCCATTGCATCAATGATCTCGACGAAGGGGGAATATAGAGGATCGAACTGCGAAGCCAACCACAGCGAATGGAATGGAGCCAGGACTTCTATGGGATCTAAATTTCCGGCAAGAACATCCTGGCAGTGGCGGCTGGCCAGAAACTGGATTAGAAAATCATCTTTGTACTGTAGTTCGCCCAGGCCAGTCTCATCCAGGAGAGCTCGAAAATAAGGCTCGATCTCCACTTTGTACGCGGATTGCATGCCTGCAATAATTCTACAGTTCAGCGAATCATAGCCTGTATCCAGAAGATAAAGGGCAAGATCGCTGTAATCCCTGGAATCCGTGTGCGAGCACACCTCCCGGGCCAGTAGTTCAAGAATTCGGGTGGTTTGATCGGGATTCAGCATTGTCCCTTTCCGGGCAGCGCAAATACAAATTCAAATGCGACGTTGGGCAAAGCAGCGGACAACAACGAAAAGAAATGCATTGGTATGTTGAGGAAGCTATGCTGAGGACGCAGTGGTGACTTTCTTCATGCAGTCTCATAGCATGGGTAGCCGGTTCCTGAACCGTGAATTGGCGGCTTGCCTTAGCCGGATAATGGCTCTGGCCTATGGCCGGTCTTCTCACGGAGAATGTCCAGAACCATTCGCACTTCTTCTTTCTTTCCCAGGACTATCTTTCGATTGGGGAAGACGCGAATATGCTCGATCTGCATGGGAGCGCGACTCGAAAGGTATTCTGGTTCGAAGGCGGACTGCTCCAGTTTCGTTTCAACCTCCAGATAGCCGAAGGAAATGTCACGCTCTCTGGAAACGATAGTGTATTCCCGCACACGGAAATAGTGATTGGAAAGCAGACGAAAAGGATTTACTGTTGGAAAAGCGCTACGCAAGGAAATGGAATCCAGAACTGTCAGTCGTTCAGTGATAGCTTGAATGGCCGCATACTCTACTGCAATAGAATCAACCAGGAATTCGGAGTTCGTTGCCTGGATGGTGTGGTTGAACGTCAGAAGTCTGAAGCCAAAGTAGAGGAGCATTGGACTGAGAATGACCGTGGGCCAGAAAAGAAGCCATTGGGGCGGCTCCAGAAGAATCCAGAAAAGGGCTGCCATGGGCGTCAGCAGGACCAGCGCGACAATTATCTTTTGCCCGGAATGCAACGAATTGGCCGTGCGTCCTCTAATTCTCATGAAATCACGCTGCCGTTTTTTTTGCTGTACATAGTATTGCCTTCAATGTCTTCACTGGATTCTCCTGGTATCATCCGGATTTTTCAGATGGCGATTTTCTTCCCAGGCCCGAAAAGATCCAAAGAATTCATCGTGCAACATTGGGCTTTGTTCATCGCCTGAGCGGAATAGCCGGGCTCCGCTCCAATCTGTTGTACCCTGGGGATCCCCGACCCCATCCAGTAAAGCAAAGAGGTGAAACAGTGGATAGGCCGCGACATCTTTCATAATCTTTCTGAGCGCCGATTGCAGGATTGGATCGTCGGACAGCTTTCGAAGCGCAGCGATTTCTTTGCCATTCAGTAATTCGCCCGGAGGGTAGGTCAGCGAGTTTTCGCTCTCAGGCTGGCTGATCATTGACAGGGCGGCTTGCGCGCTCTCCTCCACAGCCCGGTGGCACTCGAGCAAGAGGGCCTGGATTTCATGCCCTTTTAGCTTTCGATCTCGCTTCCACATTCTGGTTCTCTCCCGTAGTCGACTGAGCTTGTTTGCCTTGCCTCTGCATGTCGG
>JAGRNE010000412.1 GCA_020440915.1 Leptospiraceae bacterium
GAGACTGCCATAGACCGGATCGCCGCGGGTGAAATCCACAGCACCCTGCACGATGGTATTCAGCTGCAGGTTGCGAACCAGAGTATCGCGATCCTGAGAGAGGAAGAGCGGGGCATTGGTAATGCCGCTGTCCAACGAAGCGGTACCCTGTATTCGGACCACCGAAGGACCATAGCCAAAGCCAAGACGAAACCCTTCTTCCCGACCGTTAAAGTTGTAGTACAAAACCGGTACAGTCAACGCATAGTAGCCGCGCATTCGGGTGCCCAGATCTTCCTGCACCGTTTCTGAAGAGCTACTTCCGTCGTCAGCGCTTATAGTCTGCTCGTATCTCTGATTGTTGAGATCAAAGCTTCGAGTATGGGCCAGCAAATGGATACCCCAGTGCTCCGAAAGGGGATAATCCTTTGTCTTGAGGTCCAGCATCCAGTCCGGCTTACCAAATCCGCTCTTGCTTACCATGGTGGCGGTGCTACCGGATCGCGCTCCTTGACCAATGATCCTTATGCTGGTATTGGAGATGAGGACCCCTGGATTCAGGCGAATCCAGTAATCATCCATCATCTTCTTTCTTCGAGCCTCATTTTCGGCCTTTCGCTTCGCCTCCGCTTCTGCATCTTCCCGCTTTTCGCGATCCGTTTTCTCCGCGCCCTCAATGAGCGTAGGATCAAAAGCCTGGGCCGAAAGATGGATGGCAGGAAAGAAGAAGCCGGCGATGAGAGCGGCGAGGAACGCCACCCTGATCGCCGAGGCCGGAAAGGAAATGAAACCGCCAACAGGAGCACAGACCGAGGAGCGACCTCCGCAGTGGTCGCTCCCGCAGGGGAATGTTGAGATTTCTTTTTTCATCTACTATTCCAGAGGTAATCTGCCTTCGCTGCCCATTCCCTCAATTGCTGCAATAACACGAAGGTTCATATCGGTACGCACTCGACCGTACTGTCCGGATTGCTGGATAGCATTAAAAAGAGGATAGAAAAGGCTGCTCCACCAGTTGTGCCCGGTAAGCTGGGTTTGAATCCTTTCGTTTCTTCTATTCTTTGTATCGATGATCTGATAGGTATAGCGAGCGTATCCTTCGCCCTTCGAGGGGATAATACCCAGGGAAAAGAAGGTAAAACCGGCGGCGATTTCGCCCAGAATACCCGGTTCCTTTCCGGCTTCATAGCTCATGCGCTCGAGCAGGGCCACCACATCGCATTTCTTGGGCTTTCCGGCCTCCAGAGGCTCAAGGCTTTTGGGATCCAGCACAGTGACCCTGTGCCCCCGGGCTTCCAGTAATTCGCGGATTTCGTCCTGCTTCACAGTCATTACCAGACATACATCCATGGGAGCGACAGTACGGGCAGGCAGGGCCAGCGCTTCGCCAGTCTGCGTTTCCGCCGTTTGGACGTAGTAATTTGCATGGCAACCAGAAGTGGCAAGCGTAGCAATGAATAGGATTACAATAATGGTAGATCTTCCCAGCTTCATTTTTCTACCTCCAGGGCTCTTTTGAATTCATACTCTTCCAGAAAATCCGAGTTACTTTCATCGTACCGAATTCGGGGATCAATTTTTTCTTTCTGGCCCTCGAAAGAAATGTATTCCGGAGCCGCGCCGCGATAGAATTCGCATCGCATTTTCATTTCAAATGTCTTTTGCGCCGGAATCCAGATTCCCAGGGGACGCTTTAGACCTTCCGGGGCAGGACTGATGATTTCACAGTCGCTGCAACGGGCCATGGGGCGACCCGAATCAAAGAATACGGTGCCTATGATTTCGGTCTTCGGTCCCAGCGTCGGATCCAATCGTTTCAGTCCGATTTCAAACATTTCAGACTCTGTAGCCGCCGCATACTTCTGACCGTCCGCCGGCGGGCGTGTCCGCTCCAGTCTTTCTGGTTCCGCTCCTCTTCTACAACGAAAGAATCTACCCT
>JAGRNE010000413.1 GCA_020440915.1 Leptospiraceae bacterium
CCTGGGGAGATTCTTTCTTCCTTCGAAGCCTTCGGCAGGGTTCTGCGTAGCAACAAATTGGAATCCAGGGGCTGGATCAATGCGTGTAGCATCCCCTTCCAGGATTTCCAGGTAATGCTCGCTGAAAATGGATTGAAATCGCTTCAATACTTCCGGACTGGCCAGGTTCATCTCATCGGCCACGAAAGTGGAGCCCTGCCGCATGGCCTGACTGAGAGGGCCGTCGGACCATATGAATCCGTGCGTTGTCGGATCCAGTCGGTAAGAGCCCACCAGATCCTCGGGAAGAGTGTCCTCGTTGAAGCTGTACCGTATTGTGGGATGTTTGCGCAGGCTGTTTATGTAGTATATGAGAGCATTCTTGCCTACTCCTGCATCTCCCACCAGAAGCAGCGGACGATTCTGCACAATGGCCGGCAGAATCTTCTTTAGATTGGCGCTGGTTGTGGGGGTCAGAACGATATTGGTTTCCGGAATCCAACCCGGATCGTCGTGGAAAGCAGGAACATTGTAACCGGCAATCTGTACAGATGGCATAATGGACATTGCCTCCCACGTTGATATTTGAGTCAAAGGAAATGTTGGCTCCAGGCTCCCGCTTTAAAGACCACTGCGATTTATGGTGCTATTGTAGCGGGCTCCAGAACCCATTCTCCGGCTATGGCAACCCATCCTTTAATCCCGGGTTTCGATTTATACTTTCCTAAATCCAGGCTTGCGGACCTCTGGTGTGATCATGGCTCAATCCTTCCTGTCTGAAAGAATGAATCATATAGATACGTCCCAGATCCGCCGAATGTTCGATCTGGCCGCCAAACTGGATTCCCCTATCAACCTGTCCATTGGCCTGCCACATTTTCCAACCCCGGAACCGATTGTGGAGGCGGCCCGCCAGGCGCTGGCAGAGAACAGGACTGCTTATAGCCAGACCCAGGGGATTCTTGAGCTCCGACAGGCGCTGAGCCAGAAGTTTGATCGTATTAACGGCTTTCAGGCTTCCCCGGACAACATTCTGGTCACATCCGGAGTAGCCTCCATTTTGCAGCTTCTGTTTCTGACTACCGTCGATCCCGGCGATGAAGTTCTTTTGATTGAACCCTCCTTTCTTATTTACCGGGGTCTTTCCGGTTTCTTCGGTGCAAAACAAAGGACCATTCCAGAGGACTTCGCTCCGACAGACCTTGAAAACCTGAAGTTTGATCGACTAAAACTAATACTGTACTCCAGCCCTTCCAATCCCACAGGACGAATCCTTTCAGAAGAGCAGATTCGCGCCCTGGGACAACTGGCGGATCGCACGGGCGCACTTCTTTGCAGCGACGAAATCTACGAAATCTTTGACTACGATCAAAAATTTAAAAGCGCCGCATCCATTTATTCCAGAGCAGTCACCATGATGGGCTTTTCCAAGTCCTACAGTATGACAGGAATGCGACTGTCCGCGGTCACCGGGCCGCAAGAATTGATCAAAGCGATGACCACATTGCAGCAGTACACTATTGTCTGCGCTCCCACTCCCCACCAATGGGCGGGCATAGCCGCTCTTCAGACCGATATGTCCTCGCAGGTAGCCGACTATAGAAAAAGAAGAGATTTCCTTGTAGAGGAGCTCAAAGATCATTATGAATTCGGTCCGCCGGACGGAGCCTTCTATCTTTTCGCCCGAGTGCCGGAGGACTCCCTGGCCTTCGTGCAACGGGGCATCGATGAACATCAGCTTCTGGTTGTGCCGGGTAGCATTTTTACGGATCGGGGCAATTGGATTCGCATTTCCTATGCAGCGCCGGATGAAACCCTGGAAAGGGGCGCTCGCGCACTCAAAGCCCTGGTGGGCGCCTGAGAATGATTCCCGAGGGAATGAGCACAGCAATGTTTGTGGCCGCTCTTGTACTGGCCTTTGTTATTGG
>JAGRNE010000414.1 GCA_020440915.1 Leptospiraceae bacterium
ACTCGAGTTCTTCCAACATCTTAGAGGGGACCATGTGGCAAATGCAGCATTGCGCAAGAAGTTCGCCCGGACCATGGATTTACAGAACCCGGAAGGCGCGGGAAAGCCGGGGAATAATATCGGAAAGACGAAAGGCCCGAAAGATTTCCGGGAGCCCGGCAATACAGGCCAGGGCCGGAGATCAGCCAGGACTTTTTATCCCGGATTTCCTTTTTAATGTTGATCCTCGGATTCAACCATCCGCATCCTCGATTGTGCAGCACGAATTAAGTTCCGACCAGCAGTCCGAGTTGGCCAGACTGAGCCAGGAACCCTTTGGATCGGAACTGGCAAAACAGGTGGCCCGACACTTAAAGAGCGATGGGCCCATCGCCTACAATCATCGCGACTATTGCGGCACAGGTTTGTTCTATCTGGAAGGTGAATACTTGCATACCGTTGTGGATGATGGTCATCCCGTCCCCTATTTCGGGCGCGACCGCGGCTGGAGCTTTGAAGATCAACACGCCTTCGTGGCCTGGCTCGGCGAGCAATCGGACTATTCGCTAAGCATGCACGAAAATCCTGGCATCTTCAACAATCAAACCATTACCCGGAAGCGTCTGGAAGAAACGCTAAGTGCGGCCAGGGGCGAGTAGACCCTGGCGATGGAGAATTGTAACCGAAGAGCCGAAGACGCGAAGCTAGTCAGAGGTTCAAGGTTTCATGCGGCGTTTGAGATATTATTTTCTAGCAGTGGACATCGGCTTTATTGTATACTGGATCATAACAGCCTTCAAGTTGATTCCTGCAGAGTTCCTTTTCCCGGATTACAAAGATCCGCTTCTGGTCGCCTGGAACTGGTCCTTTCTCCCGCTAGATCTTTTTATCTCATTCACCGGGTTGTCCAGCCTGTACCTTTTCCGGCGGGCCGACGGTAGATGGATTTCGCTGGCTGTCATTTCCCTGGTACTAACCTTCTGTTCTGGTTTACAGGCCATCGCTTTCTGGAGTATACAGGGATGGTTTGATTGGACCTGGTGGCTACCCAACCTGTTTCTCTTGATTTATCCCCTGTTTTTCCTGCCATCGCTCATTGGCCGTGTTTCGCCCGGTTAAAGATGGATTCAATTCAGTCTCCGGCCGCCACCAGTCGAATCAGGGCGATCTCGGCGCTGGTGCCCACACGAATGGGCGGTCCCCAGTAACCGGTGCCGGTATGCACAAAGATCTGAGTGTCTTCGAATCGGTGCAGGCCCTTAACGAAAGGCTGCTGCAGCGGGACAAATAGATTGCCCGGAAAATACTGCCCTCCATGTGTATGTCCGGATAGCTGAAGCTTCACTCCTGCTCTCGCTGCCTCAAAAACGCTCTTTGGCTGATGCGCCAGGAGAATTCTTACAGCTCCTTCAGGACTTCCTTCAAAGGCCTTCTCTGGATCCGAGCGATGGGACGCAATGAAACCTCCCGCTGTATAATCTGTAACTCCACCAATCACGATCTTCTGGCTGCATTGTTCAATCACTTTGTGCTCATTCAGGAGTACCTGCATACCAAGCCTCTTCACTTCGCCTATCCAGGGCAGAGCGCCGGAATAGTATTCATGGTTCCCGGTGACGTAGAACGTGCCGTATCGCGAAGTTAGATCAGCCAGAGGAGAAACGTGCTTACGCAACCTGGGTACGCTTCCATCCACCAGATCGCCGGTTACGGCGATCATGTCCGGAGCCAGATCATTTACCATTTCCACCACTCGCCGCACGAATCCTTCTTTGATGGTAGGGCCAACGTGAAGGTCGGAAATCTGCGCAATAGTGAATCCCTCGTGATCTGCAGGGAAATTCTCTATCGGCACAGCAAGGCGATGAATTCGGATCTTTCCTCTGGCCATGAAAAAACCGTACACAGTTAATCCCACGGTCACAGC
>JAGRNE010000415.1 GCA_020440915.1 Leptospiraceae bacterium
ACTGAACGCGAGATCGGTCTTCACTACCAGATTCACCGAGGCATCGGGGTTCATCAAGCCAAGGCTATGCAGGCAGGAAAACCATTCAAAGTGAACATCTTTGTGGGCGGAACACCGGCAATGACGCTGTCTGCAGTGATGCCGTTGCCCGAAGGAATGTCGGAGTTGACGTTTGCAGGAGCATTGGCCGGGCATCGAATTCGAATGATCACGTTTGCCGATCATCCAGCTGTGTATGCCGACGCGGATTTCTGTATCACGGGCACCGTTTATCCCGATCGGAGCCTGCCAGAAGGGCCATTCGGCGATCATCTTGGTTACTACAGCCTGGAGCACGAATTTCCGGTGCTTCGCGTCAATGCCGTGTACCACAGGAAAAATGCCGTATGGCCTTTTACCGTGGTGGGTCGTCCTCCTCAGGAGGATACCATCTTCGGCGAACTGATCCATGAACTCACGGGACCCATGGTGCCCGTTTCTGTGCCCGGACTTCGTTCCATGCATGCCGTGGACCAGGCCGGCGTGCATCCTTTGATGCTGGCCATCGGCGAGGAGCGATATATCCCTTACGAAAAGGATCGCATCCCTGCAGAAATTCTTACCGTTGCCAATGCCATCCTGGGCTTCGGGCAGGCTTCCCTGGCCAAGTATTTGTGGATCGCCGCTTACCAGGACAATCCAGATCTGAGTACTCAGCGAATCCAGGAGTTTTTTGATCACATGCTTCGGCGAGTGGACTGGAGACGGGATGTACACTTTCAGACCAGCACAACCATGGATACCCTGGACTATAGCGGCGTCTCCATAAATCGCGGCTCCCGGGTGGTGATCGCGGCGGCCGGCATGCCTCGTCGCGAACTGGCCCGGAAAGTTCCCGACGTTCGTCTGCCGGACAATATCAAGGATCCGGCCGTCATTTTTCCCGGCCTGCTCTCGCTGAAGGGGCCTGAATTCAAGAACGAAGCGGACCGGGTCCATATAGACAATCTATGCGCTGTTCTTTCCGAGCAGAAGGGCGGTCTGGAAGGATTCCCTCTGATTATAGTTTCGGATGACTCGGACTTCACTTCGCGTAATCTGGACAACTTTCTCTGGGTAACCTTTACAAGATCAAACCCTTCCCACGACATCTACGGTGTAGATAGCTTTATTGAATTTAAACACTGGGGTTGCCACGGACCTCTGGTGATTGATGCTCGAAGAAAACCTCACCATGCTCCTCCGCTGGAGGTGGAGCCGGAAATCATGCGAAGAGTCGACGAAATGGCTGCGCCTGGAGGTCCGTTGCATGGAATCATCTAATAGAAGTCTCTCCCGGGAAGAAGGGCGGCCGACCAGGCAGAACATGGTCATGGAGGCGGAGCAGACCAGAAAAGAAGGGGGCGAAGGCCAGGGGGACGGCGCAGCCAGAAAACCCTCCCTGGCCTTGCAAAAGCCATTGGAACTTCCGTTGCTGTGCTTCACAACGTCTCGCTGGGCCAGAGCTGTTCTGGAGTCTCCGTACGAATTGCTGAACGATCATGCCCATCTGGAAAAGAAAGCAGCCACAAATGCCCTGGAGCTCCTCTGCCGCTGGCCGGACAAAGAAGCGCCGGATCACTGGGTTCGGGCCATGTCTGCCATGGCAGCAGAAGAATCGGAGCATCTCAGGCTGGTTTCTGGACTTATGCTGGAGAATGGTTGGAAGATGAGCCGGAATCATAAGAACCTGTATGCAGGTCTGCTGCATCGCCGGGTGCGTAAGGGTGGACGAAAGGAGCTGGCAGACCGACTGTACGTGGCCGCCTTGATCGAATTACGTAGCTGCGAACGATTCCAGGTCCTGGCCAGCGAAGCTGCCCATAGCCATCCCTGGATCTCCAGACTCTATGCTTCGCTTATGGACTCGGAAGTAGGGC
>JAGRNE010000416.1 GCA_020440915.1 Leptospiraceae bacterium
TGGACCAAATGCTGGCGAACCTGCCCTGGACTCACCGACGCCCGCAGAACCAACCTTGCCGGACAATACAAAACCCGATTCAGGTAATCTCCCTGCCGAAGGAGCCGAAGACGAGCAGCCGTCTGACGCAAACCAGCCAGTGCAGGATACTTCTCCATCCCATCCGCAAGAGGCACCTGCTGCCGATAACGGGACCGACGAAGAGGCTCGGCCGGTTCAAATTCCCCGGGCTCTGGAGGGACCGGCCACTTTTTTCCAGTATCTGCAAGGTAAGGAATTTCGGGATCTGATGGAAGCGGTGGGCTGGTCCACACTTCTGATTGTTACGCTTGCATTTTCTATCTGGCTGATTACGTACATTTTTCAGACCATCTACAGCAAACTGGAGGGGCTTGCCTCCAGACTGGCCACCGGCATTCGTTTTCGCGGGGCCGAAATAATGCAGGCGGAGACCATGCAGGCGGTGCTTCGCGCCTTTCTCAGGTTGCTTCATCTGGTCCTGAACATCCTTCTCATTCTTCTTGTGGCGGACTGGATCATATCGCTCTTTCCAGGCGCGGAGGAATCACCATCGGCAAAGGTTGTGCGCTCGGTGGTTCGTGCCCTGGTAGCCACCATGGTTTTCCTTACTCTGTTTCGCGGTCTGCGGCGCGGCTTTGCTTTGCTCAATCGCTCCATACCGATTCTGCAAAGCCGATTCATTCCCGATCTGGAGTTTCAGAATACAGTCCTGCTTTCCAGGGATCGCCTGCTGGGAGCGCTGCAGGCATTGACCAATGGATTGAAAATTGCCTGCCTGCTTCTAATCTCCTACTTCTACATGGCCGGGATATTCGGTCTTTTTGAAGCCACGGAGAACTGGGCTTCGGTGCTGCTGGGATATGTGCAGAAACCTCTTCATGGGGCCGCCGTTGCCTTCGTGGCCTATTTGCCCAATCTGTTCTTCATCCTGGTCGTCATCGTTGCCACACGCTACCTGGTAAAATTTGCCGGTTTCCTGTTTCGCGAGATCGAAAAAGGAACTATCGAGATCAACGGATTCTATCCGGACTGGGCTCGACCCACCCATAAGATCCTGGCTGTCGTTCTCATCGCCTTTGCATCCATAATTGCTTTTCCCTATCTTCCGGGCGCCAACTCCGATGCCTTCAAGGGAATTTCCATCTTTCTGGGATTCATGGTATCTCTGGGCTCCAGCGCTATCATCGCCAATATCATGGCCGGTGTTGTTATCACCTACATGCGGCCTTTTCGTGTGGGTGATCGCGTCAAAATTGGCGACACCGAAGGAGACATCATAGAAAAATCATTGCTGGTAACGCGCATTCGCACGGTAAAAAACGTCGAGATTACCATTCCCAACGGCACAGTCCTTGCCAGCCATATTGTAAATTACAGCACCGCCATTGACAGGAAAGAAACCGATGGTTTAATTCTACACAGCACAGTGACCATCGGATACGATGTTCCCTACAAGCAGGTGCAGGAACTCCTTATCCAGGCCGCCTCGGAATTGGATTTCATCAAGAAAACCCCGGCCCCATTTGTGCTTCAAACTTCGTTGGACGATTACTACATCAGCTATCAGATCAATTGCTACACAGATCATCCCGATCGCATGGCCCGAATCTACTCGGCGCTACATCAGAACATTCTGGATCGATTCAATGAAGCTGGCGTGGAGATCATGTCCCCGCATTATTATGCGCTGCGCGATGGAAATCAAATCACTTTGCCGGAAAAGAACCTTCCTGCCAATTACAGGACACCCGGCTTTCGCCTCAGCCAGGAAGAGAATCAAAAGGAGGATTCATGAGAATTGCCGTTGCCGGAGCCACAGGTTTTGTGGGCAGATCCTTTATTCAATCCGCAAAAGGATACGGCATTCGAGCTCTG
>JAGRNE010000417.1 GCA_020440915.1 Leptospiraceae bacterium
CAGGATGCGGCCCGTGCTACGGTCCTGAAGCAGGGGAAGCTCAAAAAAGAACTCCGATCCCGAGCCACGCTCACTTCTTACGTGGAGCTCTCCGCCCATCAATCGAACCAGCTCCCGTGAAATCGCCAGACCCAGCCCGGTACCTTCATGTTTGCGATCTGCCTGGAAACCTGCCTGAAAGTAGCTTTCGAATATGTCGGGAATTTGCTCCGCCTCCAGACCAATGCCTGTATCGGCCACCGAGAATCGCACACCCGGATTCTCTTCGTTTTCGCCTGGATTGACGTTCAGTTCGATACTTCCTTTTTCGGTGAATTTGATGGCATTGCCAAGAAGATTGTGGAGCACCTGAGATATACGATGGGCATCGCCCAGATAGCGATCGGGCATAGACTCATCGACGCCTACGGTAAGGAGCAGTCCTCGACCGGCCGCCCTTTCGCGATGGATGAGGGCAACACGATTTACCAGTAGGCGCAGCGAAAAGGAGCCTTCCTGATATCTTAATTTGCCCTGAGCCAGCCGGTTAAAGTCCAGAACATCGTTGACCAGGGTCAGTAGATGGTCCGATGCAGACTGCAAGGTTTGAATGTATTCAGCCACACGGCTGGATTCTTTTTCTTCCCGCAGCAGATGACCAATGTGCACAATGCTATGCAGCGGGGTGCGCAGTTCATGACTCATGCGCGAAAGAAATTCCCGATTGTTTCGCGCCGAGGAATCCGCCAGATCTCGCTCTTTCTGCAACTCCCCCATGCGAAGATGCACGTTTCGATTTTGCAAGCTCGTGGCCACCGCCTGGCACAGTATTAGAATCAAGATTGCATCGCCGATCAAATAGGGAATCAATACCACCTCATAGACTCGCAGAAAATCAACAATGGCCGCTACCAGAAGAGAAACCATGCCGAATAGAATGAGCCTTGATCCTATTCGGCGATTTAGCGTGGCGCGTATAACGGCGTAAAGGCTGTAGAAGGCAGTTCCAAAAAATATGAATACATAGTAGCTCAGGCTGTAGGACAGCGTTGTTCCATCCGCAAACAGGGCAAAAATGCTAAAGCCCAGCGCCAGTCCGTAAACGCCGATCAGGACTTTCTTTATGGTGTCTTCCGGAAACATTGCATGTATATGATGCAGTGCTACAGCAACGCTGAAGAAGTAGGTCATGTACTGAATCTTCAGATACAGAGCATACGGAATATCCGGGTAAAACGATACCACCGGTTTTTCTCCGGATGTGAGGATCCGTAGCAAGACAACCGTACAGAAGATGGCCAGAGAAAGGTTGCTACCGCCTCTTCGCTCAAAAAGGGCCATCAATCCAAAATACAGAGCTGTAAGCAAGAGACCGCCGGCCACCAGAAGATAGCGACTCATCCGTTGCCGGTCCAGGTCCTGAATCTGCTTTATGGTTCCAATCTTCACCGTGCCAAAGATGCCGCCCTTTCTATGATGGTTGTTTGAGACCTGGATTTGAATCAAGGATTGCGAAGACTCGGGAAACAAGACCACTACGAAAGGCGTAGTATTGGCTACGGAGGTGCGGGAGTCCGAACCAGGCTGCCCCTGACACCGGACCAGGTCTCCGTCCAGATAAACACAGGATTCCGTCATAACCTCCGTAAACCGCAGGGAAAGGGGCCGCGGGTTATCCATTTCCAGAACGAGTTGATACATCCCCTGTCGGTGGACGGCATCGCCGTCTTCCGATTCGAAGTCTGTGTCCTTCCATGTTCCCGGCACCTGAATCGAATGTGCGCCGGCGGAGGGCAATGGAGAAGGTTTGCCCGAAGGCACAAAGGACCAGGTGCCATGCAGGGAAAGGGGGCCGGTTTGCTCTAGCTCCGAGTAGCTAATCTTTGCCCGCCCATCAATGATCGGCAGGGATGCAC
>JAGRNE010000418.1 GCA_020440915.1 Leptospiraceae bacterium
TCCGAGCCTTTACATCGGCGCTTGTCTGGGGAGACCAGCTTCTAAGAATCTCGTTGAGGGAATTCTGCGGGCTGTTGCCCCAGTTTCCCTGAATGGGTATCTCCGACAGGCGGGCGAGGATCTGGACAACCCTGCCGAGATTTGCAGGATTCCATGCTAGTATCTCAAGTGCATATAGCAATCCGGCATGCCAGCATGCGCTACGATCGGTCGCACGGATCAAAGACGACGGGGATTCGGAATCTACGTCAAGGCTCTTCTCCATAGCCGTTAAGAAGGTACCGGGCCCAGCCTCCGCAAGGAGTGGTAGAAGATTACCCAGCGACTTCCATTTCTGCAAATCCATCTGAGTCATCAAGGCCGAAATTAAGCTCTGAATTCGCGCCTGGATAGTTCGCTGGCCCGGATCTCGATCTACGTCGAGTCGCGCTCCCATCATAGCAAGCGTATTGGCGATAGATAGACGAATACGTGCAGAATATGGCTGTCTATCTGGTTTCAGAAGATCCAAACCGAACACCTGTTCATCGCCGGAGCCAACCGGCTCCAATTGCTGCAATGCCTCGAAAGCGATATCGAAGAACCGAGCCAGCAGGTCCCCGGTTAACTTGGGACCGCATATTGAGAGTAATTCCAGCGGAGACTTAACCTTCCAGAGGGATCCGATTCGCATTATGGGGGTATCCTCGACGAAGAGAAGCTCTTGCAGCTCCGCCTCTATATCCCCGTATTCTCTATCCATGAGTCTGGAGACGAAGCCTAGGTCCTTGGGATTGTCTCCATCCCAGCAAGCCAATAGAGTCAGTAGCGATAAGACTGTTCCCTTTGCCGAACGAGTCCATTCCGGGGTGCGCAAAGCGGCATTTCGCGACAGAATTCTTCCAAGAACGGTCCAGGACCTGCTGCAGGAACGGCTTAACTGTTCGGCTTCAACCTCATCGATTCCCAGATCTACAAGAGATGCTGCGAACTCTCGCTCTTCTGCTCGAACAACAAGAAAAGATTTGTCCTTTCCCAGTACCACATCACCAGACGTCGCCGGAATTAGGATTCGCAGGCCCGACCGATACGGCGCAGTCCGCGCTACCTCGGGTGTAGCAGCTACCACTAAGTCCAGGGACCCGCTCTGCTCTACAAAGGACCATCCACGTGGCTCAGTCACCACCACTGCCTTATCGCAAGGGACGATTTGGTCTATCAATGATGCGACAGAAAAGATGGCAGCCTCGCGAGCACTGTCAGCTTGAACTGTCAAATTTTCGTATTCATGGGGACCAATCGAGCACAAGGCTGCATCTCGGAGGTTCTGTGCAATGTTTCCCCTGCCCCGCAAGAACGAAGAAACCGTCGGTTCGGGTGCCAACTGACAGGCCCAGTCCTTCCAGAATGCCGTAAGGCTCCGGATTCCCTGGCCCATGATCCCGATCGATTCCCCGAAAGCCAGTGCCACCGTTGGCGTTATTTCGAGCCAGTGTTCGAGATCAACTGCATCAATGATCTCTACCTGGCGCCAGTGCCCCTTTTCCCTCCGATACCTCAACCACCGCTCTCGAGACTTTGTCGGCCAGACGAATGGTGTAACAAAGACGAAAGTCTCCTGGATTGCCCGGGACCCATCCGTTTCCGCCGTTCGCTTTTTGTATTCGCGGGTTGCTTTTCCCACCACACCCTGCTCGCAGCTGATTTCCCAGCGTGAGGATCCCAGCGGTAAGAAGGCATGCTCCAACTCGCATTCTACCACACCGTCCCAGCCGGTCAGATGAGTTTCATCACCGGATGGGACTCGCAATGCGATCTCGGGACCAACGGCCGAACATAGGCGCCGAACCCATTCCGGGAGACGATGTTGGGCCTCTGCCCTGT
>JAGRNE010000419.1 GCA_020440915.1 Leptospiraceae bacterium
CATCTTGAAAGACAAGAAACGGGCATTGACCGCCGGAGGTTTGATGACCGGTCTTTACACCTATCTGTTCGTGGTTCTAACCAGGGAGGATACGGCCCTGCTACTGGGTTCTGTGGCGCTATTTATTCTGCTGGCACTGGTTATGTATCTGACCCGACACGTGGACTGGTATAATCTGGCAGACAGGAAACCGGAGGATTCGGAGGCTTCAGTGTAAGAGAGTCCGGTTCCATCGCTTGAAAGAAAGGCGTCCTGAAAGGGGCGCCTTTTTTCTGTTGATCGGGCTCCGGGCCTGGCCGATTTGATTGTCTATGAGGTTCTTTCTCCGTCTTTTCGTTTTCCTTTTTTCTTTTTCTCTTGCTGCGCCAGGATGTAGCGGCGCCGGCGAAAAACCAGGGTCAGCGGCGCCGGAGAAAGGTTCGGATCTGCCCGTATCCGATCTTGTTCTGAGCCATCAGAAAGACGATCCTGTCTGGAATGATTCGGCTCGCATTATTGCTGGTTTGGAAGGATCAGACGCTTCGCACAAGAATGCCATGGACAGACTCTGGAGTCGAATCCAGAGCCAGAATATTGAACCCATACAGAAGTGGATCGCCGATAAGCCCTATTTGAAGGAAAGTCGCAGGCCAGTGTTCTATCCATTGAGCGGGGCGGACTTCATCAATGCCCATACTTTCTTTCCCCGTGCCCCTTTCTATCTTCTGGTAGCCACCGAACCTCCAGGCAACCCTTCCGAGGTGCGCAACCTGAAGAATCGGGGTAATGAAAGGGGCCTGGCCGCCATCCGTTCCATTATCACAAACATTTCCGGCGAAAACTATTTTCAGAGCGCGAAGATGTCGCACACCATGCGAAACCCGGAACTCTCCGGCGTTCTGCCCGTGCTTCTGGTTTGGCTGGCCCGAAAAGACCAGGAGGTGCTTTCGGTGCAAAGCGTGTCCATCGCAAAGACCGGCGAAATTGTGGAGCAGGGCGGGTTGCATCCAGGATTGCGGATTCGCTTTCGGCAGGTTTCCAGAGAGGAGGGGCAAAAAGCTTTGCCGGCTCCGGTGCAGACGCTGTACTATTTCAAGATTTTTCTGGGACCGCGAAGCCTGGAAGTGACCGGCGGTCAGCCAGAGTCGCCGCTTCTGGGAAACCTTCAGGATGTGAATACCATAATGAAAGCGGCTGTGTATCTGCTACACAATGAGAAGTACGCCCCCCTGGCCAAAAGCATTCTTACTCGCAGCAAACTGATTCTGCAGGACGATTCTGGCATCCCTTATCGCATGTTTTCCGCCGATTGGCAGCTGGATCTTTATGGCAACTATACGACTCCGGTTGCCCTTCGCGGGATGCTGGATCCATACGATCATCTAAAGCAACCTGCTTTGAGCCAGGCTTTTAAGAAGGAGAGCCATGGCCCGCTGCCTTTTCCGTACAGCTACGGAATTCTTCGCAGCGGAATGAAGGAATCTATGCTCATGCTTGCGCGAAAGAAGGATTGAGCTGCCTGGAATTTCACCGGTTTGCAATGAGTCTGTAACAAATGAAGCAATCTTCTAGAGGGGAGTGTTCTGCGATCGTCGCTTCCTTGCCTCGATTGCCCTGGGTGGCATATCGCTTCTTTTTGTTTCCTGCACCGGAAATGGCGGCGATCCTTTTGCCTTTCTAATAAACGGAAGGCAGGAGACATATTTACCAATATATTCGCTTCCTGGAAAAGCAAGTCGAGGCGGCGAAATCGAAGCCAGTCTGGCAAATCTTATCACCCTTTCCA
>JAGRNE010000041.1 GCA_020440915.1 Leptospiraceae bacterium
ATGGTTTGAATGGAATTGAGCATCTGACGAGCCGTGGGGTCGCCGGCAAAGATGCCAGATCGATCCTTCAGCTGACGATAGCCTTCCCGGATATCGCCGGTGGAATCGCGATTCATCTGAAATTCATCGCTCTTTACGAATTCATCATTTTCTTTTACGAACTTCACCAGATCGTTGTAGGATTCCACCCAGGCCAAAATCCGTTTCTTGATCTCTTCCGTGTTGGCCTGGACGGTAACTTCCACGGGCCCGTTGGTGGGTCGATGCAGATTAAGGCTGGCGCCCTGGATAATGTCTGTGATATTCTGATTGCTGCTTCGAGTGATTTCGATACCATTCATCTTCAGCCGGGCATCCTTCGCCGGCTGAGTCTCGTTTAGAGGTCCAAAGGCGGCATCCATTTTGGTGCTATCAATGCGCAGATCCGCCACAGTAAGGTTGCTTCCTTCCGCAGCCTGAAATTCGATGGAAGTGATCTTGCTGCCTTCGGCCAGATCGTTCAAAGGCAATTCCATGGGTCCGCTGGCCGGCAGGGTAAACTGTCTTTTCTGTGTAGTTCCGCCGGATTCAAAGAGAACGGTTACCTGACCCGGACTGGTTGCGCTGGCAGCAGGATTCTCAGAAGGATTGCCCTCCTTAACGGTCCTGGTTCGCTCAATGTCCGCAGCCGGAAATTTTATATCTCCCGCTTCTACCTCGACGTCCGGTCCAGGTTTTGTGCTTTCAGTGCGCACCTTTCTCCGATCGTCCGAGCCTGGTTTATCGGATGCTCCCTCGGCTGAAGCTCCATCCGCAGGCCCGGATGAGGTATTCAAAGAAATGACTCCTGGTTCTGAGTCCAGCTTCAGGCTGGCCTGACTTCCTGATTCCAGACTCAGGGATTTCTTATCGGCGCTAACTTTGTATTTCGCTTCGGCCGGAGATTGGATCTTGCTTTGTTCAAAGGCAACGCTTTCGGAATTCTTCTTCTCTACTTTTTTGTCCCCTATGAAACCAGCCTGCTTCAGGATACCGTCAGGATCCGAAAAGCTGAAGGCGCCGTCCGTTCCGCTCACCGATGAGCGCAAAGAAATGAGGGCGGTGTTTGCATCGATGTTAATGACGCTCACTTCGTAATCCTGACCGGCCTGCCCTTTCAAAGCGCGTTCCAGATCCACAACTCCGCCCCCCGGAAATTCCACCTCCAGTTCCTTTTCGCCGACGTTGATGGTGAATTTGCCTTTGGGAAGGGATTCGCTGCGAGCCAGCTTTCGGCTGGTGATCTGATGCTTGGTGGCCAGCTCCAGAACTTCCACTTCCTGGGTTCCAGGATCAACATCGGGGGCGGCTTCGCCGGTGATGGCGCCGGGATCTGAAGATACAACGCTCTTGGTAGCAAAGGGACCCGCAAAGGAGTACAGATCGCGACTGGTATCCGAAAGCTTCTTTGCCCGGTTCCGCAACTCCTCAAACGCTTTGATCTCTACTTTGCTTCTTGCAATATCCTCTTCCAGTCGAAGCAAAGGCATACGCTCCGCCTGCATGAGCTTATCGATCATTTCCGAAGGGTTCACCCCGGCGTTGTTCTGGAATATGGCTGGTGCTGGCATTATTGATCCTCATCCAGTACATCGGGACTCTAAAAAAATCCCTTAGCACACTGAAGGCCTGGAGCGGGTTTTTCAGGATAAAAAACCAGGCCGAATTGCACTTTTTTTTGTGGATTTAGAGTTTCGCTTTCGTCCGCCCGGATCGTATGTCCAGAATCAATCCTTGCTGCACAGACGTCCGGACTTGACAGGCCGCTGCTACCATAGGCCCTGGATCTATGGCCAACTCTGAAAAAAGGCTTTTTCGAATCATCTTCATGAACCAGGGCAAATCCTACGAGATCCTGGCCCGGGAGGTGGAGCAGAGCGATTTATTTGGATTTCTGGAAATCAGGGAACTGGTCTTCGGCGAGAAGTCGGCTGTGCTGGTAGATCCGACGGAAGATGGACTACGCCGGGAATTTGAAGATACGAAGCGAATTATTCTGCCCCTTCATAGCATTGTGCGCATCGATGAGCTGGACAGGCAATCCAGGGCCCGGGCAAGAGTAGTTTCCCTGCCGGGCGGAGCGGCCCCCAATCCTGCCAATGTGTATGATATGGGCCCGAAACCTTCATGAACCTGGAATTAGAGCGCTCCAGGTTTCGAAGGCGGCGCTTTAGCGGGAACCTCAGTCCCTTCTTTCTTTGTCGTGGTTAATGCGATTTAGAACATAGAGGAAGAGAAAACTTCCGATCAGTGCAGCGATAATGTTAACCCTTGCCAGATGGATGTCATTCCATTTAGGGATCATCAAGAAGTTCATCAGGACTATAAACCAGCTGTTGTAGCCAGCTATAACTCCGATGATAACGGCGCCAATGGTACCGATTAGAGTGGCGCCCCAGAATCCACCCAGCAAGTCCTTGTTTAGCCGGTAGTAATAGTAGTAGGCCACGGCCAGGCCCACAAGTCCGTGCACAAACAGATCTCTCAGAACAAAAATGAATTCAGTAAACCATTCCATGCGAATCTAGTTCAGGTTTCCAGGACCCAGGTCTGAGTAAATAAGAATTTACATCGGACCTTTTTTCACGTTTTTGCAGATAGATGGAAATACGTGGAAGTTCCCGAGTCTATGGAATCCTGGGTCATCCGGTAAAGCATTCTTTGAGTCCCCTGCTCCATAATCTGGCTTTTCGGAGCAGCAAGCTGGATGCGGTGTATATTCCTCTGGACGTAAAGGAAACCGGACCTTTCTTGAAGCGCGCCCTGTTGGCCCTGGACCTGGGAGGACTGTCGGTAACCATTCCCCATAAAATCTGGGCCTACCGCATGTCGGACAAAGCCGACAGACTGAGCCAGATCTGCGGGGCCAGCAATACCCTTCTTTTCTCGGGCAAGGACAGAAAATCCATAGAAGCCAGAAATTCCGATGGCCCCGGCGCCATCCAGGCGCTAAAAGAAGTTTCAAAAATCAAAGGAAAGACGGCGCTGATCTGTGGCTACGGAGGATCGGCCCGGGCCATAGCAGCCCAGCTCCTACTGTCCGAAAAGCCATCCGAAATATGGATAACCGGCCGAAATGAAAAAAAGATCAAGAGCTTCATTCGCGCTCTCAAGAAGCAGTTTCCCGGTAGTGTCCTCTTTCCGCTGGCAGATGGCGCCTCCTCCCTGCCGCAGCACGCACCTGGCCGGACCAGAAATGTGCAAAAACCGGACATCATCATTCAAACAACGCCCCTGGGAATGAGTTCTACAAAAACCGCTGCATCCTCCGCCCTTCCTTTGCATCCGGCCATCCTGGCGGCAGACGCCGTGGTCTTTGACATTGTTTACAGCCCCATGATTACGCCGCTCATCGCTCTGGCAAAGAAGAGAAAATGCAAAGTGGTCTTCGGTTATAAGATGCTTTTGTATCAGGCCGTGTATCAATACAAATGGTTCACCGGTCGGGAACCTCCGGTAAAGAAATGGGAAACAATTCTACAAGAGGATCTGCGAAGCAAAGAGAAAGGTAGCAGAAATGCGAAGTGAGAATAGTTTTCCAGGAGTCCTGAAGCGCCAGCATCAACTCCGGATAGGCAGGCAATTCCTGTCCACGCAGACCATGGGAGCCCTTCGCTTTACCATGCCTGGCCCATCCTATGCCACAGACAGCAGGTTCGCCGCTTCATGAATCATTTGCTGCAGGATCTGGAATCCAGAATCAATCCAGAAAAGAATCGAAGATTTGCGCCCGAGGAGTTCGGCCGAAGATTGATTCTTCTGGCAGACTTCGTGGCTTCGCGTTGGCCGCAAAAGAATGGCTGGCGATTCTCGGTGGTGGGAACCAACGGCAAAGGTTCGCTCAGTCACTATCTTGGATCAATTCTGCACCGCGCCGGCTTTGACGTAGGTCTCTATACCAGTCCTCATCTGAGCCACTTTTCAGAAAGAATACGGATCAATGGCGAGCCACTGAACGAAAGCTCCCTGGAATTCCATTACCAGGCGTTAAAAGACCGATTTCTTCTGCCATTTCCAGAATCCGACGTTAGTGCTTCTGGCAGTGGCGCAAAGACCCGGGTTTCCGCTACAAAACAACTCTGGAAGGATCTGAGCTACTTTGAACTCCTGACCCTGCTCGCCCTGGAAAGCTTTCAGACCCTGGGACCTGCAGCGCAAATCTATGAAGCCGGACTGGGGGGCCGATTGGATGCCACCAGACTCAACGATCCAGAAGTGGTAGTTGTAACAAAGATTGCTCTGGATCACACTTCTTTGCTTGGCAATACGAAGCAGGCAATCTTTCGAGAGAAGCTCGGCATTTGCGGCCCGTCCACCAGGCAACTATTCCTGATGGAAGAGCGATACGAATCGGATGCCCGGCATTTCTTCGCCGCCCGGGCATCCGAGACTGCCGGTGCATTTTCACGGTCTTCTGCCGCGCCGGAAGTTATGGCCGCCATGCCCATGATACATTGCTTTCCGGAGCAACCGGAGCCAGGCGAAGAGCATTACCTTGAACACAACTATCGCTTCGCAGCCTGGATTCTTGAAACCCTGGAAAAGGAATCTGCCAAAGGTCTCCAGGAAAAACTCTACAGGCAATCAGGTCGCCGTACCAGCGATGCGGAAGGCGAAGCCGTAACGGCTGCAGCCGATGGACCACCAAAAAGGATTTCCATTCCCGCTACTCGATCCGCATTTTCTGATCCGCCGGGAAGAATGTTTGAAACAAACAGGCATGGTCTGCGGTGGATCTATGATTCCGGCCACAACCCGGCCTCCCTGCACGCCGTGCTGAAGAATGCTGGGCAGCAGGCATCCGCCCCCCTTCTGGTACTGGGAATACTGCCCGACCGCTCCTACAGACAATTTCTTCGCATGGCTCGACTACATGGAATTTCCCGTCCGCTCTGCATTCAAAGAGAAGGCCTGGCGTCCATACCGGAGTCAGTACCGCGGGAGGACATATTGAACGCTCTGGATTCTCCTTCCGAGAATCTACGGCGAATCCTTAAAACATGTAAAGATGCGCAACGAACGACGGTGCTCTTCACTGGTAGCTATCGGATCTATGATTTATTTCTGGAAATTCTCGGGGGTGACATAGTCCATGCCTGATATGGGTCGATTCAGCCCGGAAATTCCCCATGAGGAACTCAACCGGCGACGGGCCGCCTGCCAGGCAGGCATGGAGCCCGATTCATTGCTTCTTGTCTTTACCGCCCCCAGGCGCATCATGTCCAACGATGTCCATTACCGGTATCGTCAGGATTCGGATTTCTATTATCTCACTGGCCTTCCCGTAGAAGAAGGTGTGCTGGCCTTGATGCCCGACTCGGCCACCGTATTTGTGAAACCTGGAAGTCCGGAAAAGGAAACCTGGGAGGGACCCCAGCCCAATTTGGACGAAACGGCCGAAATATCCGGCATCCCTTCCGTGAAAGATCTCTCTGAATTCGACGGAACCCTGGAAAATCTGATCAACGGGAAGCAGGCGCTGTACTATGCCTATGGCCTGGACTCAGTTCGCGATCATCTCATCCTTTCCACATCCCAACGACTGATATTGCGCGGTAGGGCTGGCGCCAGCGGGCCCGGAAGCATTATCCATCCGGCCCTGCTTTTGCACGAACTGCGTCTGATCAAGACATCCTGGGAAATCGAAAGGATGAAAGAAACCGCCGCCATTACCGATGAAGCTCATCGTGAAGTCATCTCCGCGGCCCGCCCGGGCATGGGCGAATACGAACTGGAAGCGATTCTGCATCGAGTGTTTAGCAAACACAATGCCTCGGAGGCCTATCCTTCTATTGTGGCCGGCGGAAGAAGAGCCTGCATTCTACATTACATCAAAAACGATGAAGTGCTTAAGGACGATGAACTGGTACTTATGGATGCTGCTGCGGCGCGGGGATACATCCATTCCGACGTAACCCGAACCTTTCCCGTGGGGAATCACTTTAGCGAGCCTCAGAAAGAGCTCTACAACGTTGTATTGCAGGCCCAGAGAGCGGCGGTGGAAGCCAGCGTTGTAGGCGCCACCATGGATGGCGTCCATGAAAGGGCTCTGAACATCCTGTTGGATGGACTGGTGGGTCTGGGCATAGCAAAAGAAAGCAAGGAACAGATGCTGGAACAGAAGAGCTATCGTCGATTCTACATGCATCGCACCGGTCACTGGATCGGATACGATGTGCACGATGTGGGCAGCTACTATCAGAAGTCGCAACCCCGCCCTTTTGAGCCAGGTATGGTATGCACGGTAGAACCAGGGTTATACATTCCCGGAGATGACGATATTCCGGAACACTTTCGTAACATCGGTATTCGAATAGAAGACGATGTAGAAATCACAGAGAACGGACCGCTGAACCTTACACAGTCGGTACCGGTAAGCATAGAACAGATCGAGGAACTTAAATGTTAGAGAAATTCACAATCTTCGGGTTTCCCCTGTCCACATTCAGCCTGCTTCTGATGGCGGCCTTTTTGACGGCAGCCTACCTTGTACCCAGAGAGCTCAGGCGAAGGGGACTGGACGAAGCCATGGGGGATCATTCCCTGCTTCTGGCTGTGGTAGGCACCATCATTGGAGCCAAACTGGGATTCGTGCTGGAGGTCTGGGGAGAGATCTGGGCCGGGCCGGACGATTTCTGGACCAAGCTAGAATACATTCTTTTCTACAAGCGAGGGCTGGCAGCGCTGTATCCCCAGGCTGGCTATCGAGGTCTATGGGAGACTGTATTTAGCGGCGGCGGTCTGGTGTTTTATGGTGGGTTTGCGGTCGGCTTTGCTTTTCTGTACTATTACCTGCGCTATAAGAAAGCTCCTGTATGGGAATACGGCGATGCCTTCATACCTTCCATGGCCATTGGCTACGGCATTGGCCGATTGGGATGTATTGTAAGTGGAGACGGATGCTTTGGCTACGGCGCATCTGTAGATATCCCCTTTCTGACCATGGTCTATGAAGGACCAACGGATCACCGAGTTTTCAGCTGGCTGAGCATCACCACTGGAGGTCTAATGGGGACTCATGGCGTCAACGTCTGGAATACACCCATGATGGAAGCCATCCTATCCTGGATTCTCTTTGCCTGGATGATGTTGAAACTCAGACATCAGAACTTCAAACCAGGATTCATGGTTGCCATTTTTCTGGTGTGGAACGGCATTGCGCGCTTCCTGGTGGAGTTCTTGCGCATCAACGATGCTTTGATTCCCATTCTGGATCATCCCAGCTATAAAGGACAGCTGATCGAGCACCACACCCATGGAGCGGTTCAGGGCGCCATCTACTTCGAAAACTGGCATTGGTACGGCTTCACGCAAAGCCAGGTCTTCGGTCTGATCATCGCTCTTGTGGGCTTGATCTGGATTGTTCAGCAAAAACTATACATTCGAAACAATGCTGCAAAGAATTGATTTACGACCATTTCTGGAAACCGTGGTAGAGGATGCGGGCCTTCATGCACGATGGCTTGCAACGCTGTCTTTGCTGGAGCATACCGGGGCGCGGAAGATCCATAAATCCATGCCCCGACTCCCGGGCCATCTGCGACTGGCAGAAAACGTACTGCAACATGCGGCGGAAGAAGCCAGACATGCATTCTTCTTTCGAAAGCAAATCGGCAAGATCCTTGCTGCGGATTCATTGGAATCTGCGGAGGCCGGGCCTGCCCCTCTGTGCCGGTGGCCGGCCTTGCGCTATTTTCAGAGTCTGGATGGATGGTGCAAGCGAAGAGCCAAGCAGGTATTGAGCGAACATAGTCAGGCTGTGCAAACATTGTATTGCTATCTGGCCGTAACCTATGCCATCGAAGAAAGAGCCGTAGATGTTTACAGGGACTATGAAAGCACCCTGCGCGAAAAAGATCTGCCAATTCATCTGGCCGGCTTGCTCAAGGAGGAAGAAGGTCATATGAGCGAAATTCTGACCATGGCCAAAGAGCTTCCCCTGGATTTTGAGAATGAACTGAGGATTCTAATGAGTCGGGAAGGCCTGCTTTTTCATCGCTTCGCAGAGGCATTGAGTCATTCTGCAATAACAACAGCGCTACTGTAAAGTCGGGGCCGGGCCTGGATGTGCAACGCGATTCGTTCAAAGATTGGTAGGATCTTTGAGGAAATGCAACGGTCCTGCCTCTCGCCGCAACCGCTCAAAGGTTTGCGTATACTGGTAGGAATCCCGGCCGTAGCGCAATTCCAGATAATTCAAAGTATAGCGATCCCTCAGACTTTGAAGTTTCAGGGATTCTGCAGATGAACCGTGTGCCTGGCTACTACGATGAAGATGGCTCAAAGAAACCGCTACATAAAAATGAAAAGGCCATTCCCGGGACGCTTCGTCGTTCAGCTGGAAATAGCGTCGAAGCCTCCACAATGCCTCGGAATAGCGGCGGCCCTGGCTGAAGTGGATAATGCTCAAGCGCAGACATTCCAGATATAGCTTTTGCCTTTCGCCGCCCGATTCCACTGGGCCGGCTTTTCCGGAATCCAGAAGCTTCAGCGCTTCGTCATAGGCCCAGGCCATTTTCTCATG
The DNA here is from genome assembly GCA_020440915.1 of Leptospiraceae bacterium. Classification (GTDB taxonomy): domain Bacteria; phylum Spirochaetota; class Leptospiria; order Leptospirales; family Leptonemataceae; genus UBA3465. Next base: position 8,543 of record JAGRNE010000041.1, read on the forward strand.
GTGTCGGATTTTTTCATGGGCAAAAGAATTTCTGAGTGCATCCCTTTTTTCCCGGGCGCTCATTGGTCTGGGATCATCATTATCTTTGAGTGTGCGGTTCACCTTTTTTTCTTTCTTCAAGAATGCCCGGTCCAATTCCACCGCACGCTCATACAGACTCATGGCCCGTCGAAAGTAGGCGTTGCTCCAGTCCCGGTCCTCGCCGAGGATTTCATCAAAACGATCGTGAACGTTCTCCGGATACGCCCACATCCCCTGGATTTCCCTGGAGCGTTCTGCGGAAAGATTTTCGGACGGCAATTGAAAGACTTTCTGCAGCTGAAAGAAGTCCAGGCCTGAGTCCGGAGGAATACCCATGACCGGGCCAGCAGAAAGGAAGCAGAATAAAGCCAGGGTAAACGGAGATAGAAAGCCGGATCTGTGCAGCCTATCCAATAAAGGAGGAAAGGGAAATCTGCTCGAGAATTCGCACACCATCCGGGTGGCCCGGTACATCGCAGTAAATGGGGCATAACCAGGGCCCGGCTCTGGACGGCAGAAAGACATCAGGGAAGTCCCCCTTCCTCCGGGGCCGGGATCTCAGGAAAGAGAGGCTTCTCGTTCCATTCTTCGTTCAGTCGGGGCATCTGCAGCGGATCCGCAGTGAAGTCTTCATTGTACATATTCTGAATGTCTTTGAGCATTCGAAGCTTTACCGGACGCGGGCGGCCTTCTTTGTCCAGAAACTCATCTACCACGGCTAGCTTCGCATTGACCCTTTTCTTATGCCTGTGAATGATTCTCTGAAAATCCAGTTCGCCGGTTACAATCTCGAATCGTGTCGTTTCAATGGTTGGCAGATCGATTTCGAATCTATGTTTGTCCGCTTCCTGAGCGTATCGCTTGGCCGAGGCCCAGTACTTTTCCGCTTCTTCGTAATAGGTGCGAGCGATGAGAAAAGAAATCTCCAGATCGTCTGCAAAATCCAGGTCGTGAAAATAAAGATGCCTCTTGTCAAAGAGAGACCCCAGGCGCAAATACATTCGCATGATCATCAAATGTACCTGCATGAACATCAGGTTTCTGTATTTGTGGTACTGTTCTTCGGTTTCGATTTTGCAGAGCGAGTTTCTGGGATGACGAAACGGAGCGCTCTGGGCCAGATACAGGAAGTAGATGTTTTCCTTCAGTTCCGTCACCCGGTATCCCTGGGGTAATCCGTAGAGCTCATAGTAGTCTTCAAAGAAATGGGGATGATACTTTTTCTGCTGGAAAGGTATCCAGTCGGAGAACTTCACCCATCGGCCGCTGCGATCATAGTAGTAATTGAGTCGTAGCTGCCCCTCTGGCTTCTGCGGGTAGTAAGGATCGGGAAGTATGCGAGATACAGGGGCCGCCTCGGTTGGAGACGGACCGAACAGAAGAAATGCGGCGAAAATTATGACGGACAGAATAGCGGCCGGAACCCTGCCCCGCCCGGGCTCCCGAAAGAATGCCAATCTGATTTTACTCCCGGCTTCCGGGGCACGGGTTTGTCCCATGCAAACCCCGGATTGCGGGCGGCTGGAGCCTGTGAGCAAGATGGTATTCTTCTTTGAAAGGCTGTAAAAAGCGCCTACCTTCATCTATAAAATAGGTCGGGCGAATACCGGAAAACCTGAAATCCGTCGTAGGAAAAGGGGCCAGCCCAGATGGGCTCAATAGAGTCCTGGACTATTGGTGTCGAGAATCCGAATCCGGGAGACCCACTGCATCCTCCAGGTGTTCATGCATTTTCACGAAATCGTCCAGACCAACGATTTCCATGACCTTCCGGAAGTGGGCGGACAGACCTGCAAATTCCAGGCTGCTGGATTCATCGGTGGCCCGAGTGATCAGTGCAATCAGAATGGCAATGCCAGAAGAGTTGATGTAACGGGTATCGGTGAAATCAAGAACCACCCGGCTTCGGCGGGCTTCCGGAATAGACAGATAATGCTGCTCCAGATCCTTTTCCATGTCCTGGGTAAATTCTCCTTTTATATGAAGAACCGGACAGATATAATCGTAAGATGGAATAACTTCGCAGGTTCCCGACATGAGACTTCCCGTATCTGGGCACCCTGGAGGCCCCTGAAGGCAGAAACCAGATTCCTCAGTAGTATGCAACCAAATAACCCGTAGCCAGAGGCCGGGATTTTGGCCCTCTTTCAGCGTGCAATGGTTGCCTTGAAATCAGGATGCCTCAGTCTCCTACATTATGGAGGGGACTCTTTCGGTTTTTGAAGCCACCTATCGCAAGCTCATGCCCGGTGCCTTGCAGGAATTTCTGACCCGGGAAGACCTGGATCGCTTTCTACAGAAACGCTACCAGTTTCTGGAAAAGAAAAAGGATGAGATCGAGGTCCGCATTGACAATCCCGAGGATCTGGCCTGGTTGATCAACTCCTCCACCATCGAAGTGTGCATGCCGGATTCGCCCTTCATCACCGATACTATCCTGGACTATCTGACCTCCGAAGGCCATAGAATTCATCTGAGCATCCCTGCCCTGCTTTCTGTAGAACGGGAAGGAGGACATTTGAAGTCCCTGGAACCAGTAACCGGTCTGGAAACAACCGAAGCTTTCGTTTACGTGGAAATCCAGAAGTTATCGGAAAAAGAAAGCAAGGTCGTGCAGCGGGATTTAATCCGGAACCTGAAAGAACTCCGTCAAGTGGTGCAGGACTTTCCGGCGGCGCTAAAACAGTTAAGGTCGCTACACCTTCCTCATCCCTCTCTCGAGGAAGATCGGCAATGGATTGCAGAAAACTTTGTTACCCTGGGCGCCGGTTTTCTCAAAGAAGGAAAGCTTCAGAAAACCACTGGTTTACTCAGGGAAAACGGTCTGCGCCAGCAGGCTCTGGCGGACATGGGCAAGATGTTTCAGTCCAGGAAGCTGGATCTTCGGGAACCGCAACTACAAAATGTGGATTTCATGCTATTTCATGAAAGCAACATCATGAGCAGGGTAAATCGGCATCGCGCATTGCATCTTATTGTTATTCCTTCTGCCACTCCCTTTCTGCTGGCCGGACACTTCGCCGGAAGGGGCGAACTCACTCCCAGGTTTCTAAACCCGCCTGCCAGGAAAAAGGTAGAAAAGCTGGCCGAGCGTGTGTACGCCCCGCCAAATTCCCACAGGCGAAAGCTATTGTTTCAAATTGCTCAACTAATTCCGGTGGGAATCTTCTTGAGTCGACCGCAGGAGCTCATCGAACGATGGCTTATGCAAATCCTGGACAATCTCTATGTTGAGGAGCCGGATTTCACCGTGGATCTGGACCCTGAATACGGCATGGTATGGATTCTGGGTATTGTTTCGGGCAAAGAGGCCAGCGCTTTCTCGCCCGAGCATGTGCAGAGGGTTGCGCTTCGCTACGAATTCGAAACGGAAATCCTGATTCGGCGCAGAATGAACGAACATGAAATTCTAATCCTGGCAGTCTGCCCGGAAAACGGTTCCGAACCCAGGTATCTTGAAGACCTGCATCATCGACTGCATTCTTCAGTAAGTAGCGTCTTCGCAAGCTGGCAGAATCGATTTCGAAAATCGCTTACCAATCATTTCATAGGCGAACGACTCATCGAAGAAAAGCTGGCTATGTACCGGGAGGCATTGAGCCCGGCCGCAGAAGTCCATCAGGAACCGGAAGAAGCACTTCAGGACTTGATTCGCCTGGAGGAGCTGCATCCAGGTAATGAACTCAAAGTGTCCTTTTTTCGCAAGAAGGAGGATGTGTTTATCAAGATTTACAGCCTGCAGGCCAGACCCATCGGCGATCTTGTGCCGGTGCTGGCCAACTTTGGCTTTCGAGTCACCGATGAGTTCACCTTTCCCGGAAATTTTCCGGAGCATACTCGTTTCGTCTACGCCTATCGCATTCAGGACAGCGATCTGGACAGCCGATACGACAGCACCATGGCCGGTGTGCTGGAAGCGGTGATCCTCAGAAATGCCAGCGATGAACCGGTAAATCGCCTGGCTGTGTACGGTCTGGATCGAAATCAACTGGCTTTGATCAAGTCCTTGCAGGCCTATCTATTTCAAATCGATCGCACATTCTCCAGGGCCTTCATCGCCCGGGCCTCTTTGACACAGAAGGAATTTATTCAATCCCTGGTTCGGTGGCTGGAATGTCGCTTCCATCCGACAGAGCGCCACACCGATCGCGAAGCGGACATACTGAAGGGGATCTATGAGATTCAGGACAGTATTTCCTCGGTTATGGAATCCCTGCTCTGCAGAAAGCTGCTTTCCATTGCCCATGCCATTGTTCGCACAAATTATTTCAGTTTTCTGCCGGAAATCAGCTTTAAGATCCATAGTCCGGATATCCAGGGCCTGGCCAGTCCGGTTCCGCTCTATGAAATCTTCGTCTATTCTGCAGACCTGGAAGCGGTACACCTGAGAGGAGCTTCCATTGCCCGTGGCGGAATTCGCTGGTCCGACCGTCCGGACGATTTTCGCACCGAGATACATGGTTTGATGAAAGCGCAGATGGTAAAAAATACCATCATCGTACCAAGCGGCAGCAAAGGTGGATTCTGTCTGAAAGGCCATCGCTCCACAGACCCGTCCTTTGCTCTGGAATGCTACCGACGGTTCATGGCCTGCCTGCTGGCTCTTACAGATAACCGTAGTCCGGCAGGCAAAGTCAAGCGGCCGCCCCTGGTTTGCCTGGATGCGCCGGACCCCTATCTTGTAGTCGCCGCCGACAAAGGGACGGCCCGCTTCAGCGATGATGCCAACGAGGTTTCCCAGCAAGCAGGCTTCTGGCTGGGAGATGCCTTCGCTTCCGGTGGAAAACATGGGTATGACCACAAACGACAGGGTATTACAGCCAGGGGCGCCTGGGAATCAGTGAAGCGTCATTTTCATGAAATGGGTCAGGACCCCCAAAAAGATCCCATTTCCGTCGTTGGAATCGGGGACATGGCCGGCGATGTCTTCGGCAACGGGATGCTCTTATCCCGTTCGATGAAACTGGTGGCCGCTTTCAACCATAAACACATCTTTCTGGACCCTGAACCGCCCGCCCAGGCCTGGAAAGAAAGGAAGCGTTTGTTCGACAACGTTCTGGGCTGGGACCAGTACACGGAAGCCTTGATCTCAGAAGGAGGCGGGGTCTTCGACCGAAGTAGCGCGAGAATCCGAATCAGTCCGCAGATGCAAGAAGTGCTGAACATTGGAAGCGAAATGTCCGGTGAGGAATTGATACGTTCCATCCTGGGGGCGCCGGTGGACCTTCTCTGGAATGGAGGCATTGGAACCTATGTGAAGTCCTCCAGCGAAGGCCATGACGATGCCATGGATCCGGCCAATGACCGAGTTCGGATCAACGGGAATCAGGTTCGGGCCCGGGTCATAGGCGAAGGCGGTAACCTTGGGTTTACGCAAAAAGGAAGGATAGAAGCGGCCCTGAACGGAAGCCGTCTGAACACCGATGCAGTGGATAACTCCGGCGGCGTAGACATGTCCGACCATGAAGTGAACCTGAAGATCCTTCTGGAACGATTAATGCGAACAGGAGAACTGAAGGGTCTGGAGCAGCGCAACCAGTGGATTGAAAAGCTGCAAGAGCGAATGATCGAGCTTGTTCTACAGAACAATCGCGCCAACAACATTTCCCTTTCGCTGGACCAGCGGCGGGTGCAGAGCCGTCCGGAAAGCTTTCTGGCAACAGTGCGATGGCTGGAATCTTGCGGCCATTACCTGGAAGGCTTAAGCAGCGAAGAACTGCATCTAAGCGATCAGCCCTCCCGTCATTTTGTAAGACCCGTCCTGTGCTCTATGTTAGGACATGCCCGTCTGGAACTCAAAAAGGAGCTTCTGAAATCGCCGGAATTGAATATCGCTCAGCTACAGAATCATCTTACGGAATACTTTCCGGATGCCCTGGTAGAAGCCTTTGAAGAGGAAGTGCATCAACATCCGCTACGAAAGGAGATCGTTGTTACTGAAATCCTTAATCATGCCACTAACTTCGGGGGAATTACGTTTTTCTGGTCCCTGGTGCAAAAAACCGGAGCCAGTGTTGGCTCCATTCTGCTGGCGCGAATGGCCGTCGAACAATTCATCGGGGCCGATGAAATGCGAGACCGCGATCATGATCATGCCGGCTCCGAAATGGACCATCTCCTATTTCTGGAAGATCAGATCGAATCCATGACTGCCATGCTTCTAATGAAGCAGAAGCCCGATAAGCTGGAGCTATCCCGGGATGGGCGTAAGCGATTCGCTTCAATTCTGGAATACCTGGAGGTCTACTGCAACGAATCGACGACGAAAGCAAAGTCCGGAGCCGAATGTATGGACCGAGCATTCTGGCTGTTTTTGCACCTGGAGGACTCAGGGCCTGCTACACAGGATACACTGCAACGGTATGTGACCATCATGCAATCCGATGCCATGCAAACCGCCGATCGCTATCTGGCGCTGCCCATCAGTCCAAATCGCGCCGAGATGCGCTTCTATAGAAGGATTCGTCAGAAAAGGGATGAAGCGATGCGGCAATTGCTAGCAGGAACCATTCACGAAGATAATCTGTCTCGACTCCGAACCCTGGCAGATGGAGAGGAGATGAAAGCCGTGGCCATCTACGAAGGTCTGGAAGCCATACTTACGGATGGAGATAGCCCGCTCTAGAAATAGAGCCATCCGTGGATTCTATAGAGCGGCTGGCCCGTGTTCCCCGCTCTTTGCGCCGCTGATTAAGTGCCGGCGCTTTGCGCCGGTTTCGGGAACTCCAACCACAAGAAGGTTTCGCGATTTCCCTTTCGCCCGGGTAATCCAGCCGGAATGCTTCCAAGTAGATTCAGACCTCTCTCCTTCAAGAAGATCTCTATATCATCTTCCAGCTTTCTGCGTAGCTCATCGTCTCGAAGGACACCCTGTTGGGTTTGATGGGACGCCTCAAATTGATGTTTCAGCAGAAAGAGTCCCTGAAAACCGCATTGCATATGGAGTCGAAAGAAATCTATCACCGACTCCAGCACCGGTCTCAAGGATAGAAAGGATACGTCGCAAACAATGAAGATGCCTGAAGCCGAGAGAAAGAGATCATCGAACCAGGAAGGCTCCAGATGCCGCACGTTTTTGCGTTCCAACAAAATGACATCCTCCCTTTTGCGAAGCTGGTAATCAAAGATACCGTAGGCCACATCCAGAGAATAAATGCGCCGGGCAGAAGCTTCCAGCAATGCGGCTGTAAACCCTCCATGGGAAGCGCCAATGTCCAGACAGGGCCAGTAAACCCAGGGAGGCTCCTCATCTTTTTTCAAAGTGCTTTTGATGTATTCTAGAGCGGGCCGCAACTTGGCGGTACCTCGATTTCGAAAATCCGGCGGCCTTCGAAATTCCAGGTTGTCTCGATCCGGTCGAAAGGTTCGACCGGCCTGAAGAATCTTCTCTCCGTTTACGCTTACCAGACCCTGTAGAATGTAGCTTCGGGCCACCTGGATTTCCAGGTCATGCTCTTCGCATAACCACAGGTCCAGACGCATCATCTATCTCGATCGACCAGGTATTCGATAAGGGACCGAAAAATCGGAGCCGGGTTGCGCTGGATTCCCGGAGACACGGGCAGATGTTCCAGTCTTTCTTCCAGGCGACGGCGTTCCAGTCCAATTCGGTTACGAGCTTCGTCCAGACCCAGCAGGGAAACAATCGTAAGCTTGCCGGCCTTCTTGTCTTTGCCCGCAGTCTTACCCAGGGTGGCGGAGTCCTGGGTTTCATCCAGAAGATCATCCACCATCTGAAAAAGAAGGCCCAGATGCCGGCCAAACTCCGCATAGGCGCGATGGTTCGGCAATCCCTGGAGTACTGCGCCCATAGCAATGGCCGCTTCAATCATTGCTGCAGTCTTTTCCAGATGAATGGTCTCCAGAAGCTGCATCTTCTCTTCCTCGGAATGGGGAGAGAAGTAATCTTTGCGATTGGCAAGAAAGCTGCCCTTTTCGGCGCTCAAATCCAGGTACTGCCCGGAAACCATGCGCAGGGCGCACCGGCTGAGTATCTGGCTATTCTTAATAGATGAATCGTCTTTGTCCCGGGTCACCAGATAGAAGGCCAGGGTGTTCAGCGCATCGCCGGCAAGGATCGCAGCCCATTCGTTGAATTTCTTATGACTGGATGGCAAACCCCGACGAAGATCGTCGTCGTCCATGCTGGGTAGATCGTCATGAATCAATGAGTAGCAATGAATGCATTCCAGAGCCGCGGCATGAAAGAAGAGTCTCTTCTCTTCATGATTGAGATGAAAAGGATCAAAGTCTTCAGAGGGAAAAAAACCGGAAGCCACAAGACAGAGCACCGGTCGGATGCGCTTTCCCCCGGAAAGCAAGCTGTACAGCATGGGCTCTACCAGCTCCGGAGGGCCAAGAGACTGCACGGTGCGTCTCAGCGGCCCTTCGAAGAAGGCATCTACAGCCCGTACGTAAGGCTCGAGTAAATCGTTACCCAAGCAGCTCCTCTTTCTTGAAAAAGAAGGCCACTTCGTTCTCAGCGTTTTCAGCCGAGTCGGAACCATGGACAGCATTGGCTTCTTTGCTTTCTGCATACAGGGCCCGAATGGTATTGGGCGCCGCTTCTTTGGGATCGGTGGCTCCAATAAGATCTCTCCACTTCTTCACTGCGCCATCTGCCTGAAGAGCGGCCACTACAACGGGACCGGAGATCATATAATTACACAGATCTTCATAAAAAGGCCTTTCTTTATGGACCTCGTAGAATTTTTGTGCGTCAGATTTACTGAGCTGAAGTAGTTTCATACCAAGGATTTTGAATCCTTCTTCCTCGATACGGGATACAATATGGCCAATATGCTTATTCTTTACAGCATCTGGTTTGAGAATGATCAGAGTTTTTTCCATCGAGGTCCAAAAGATACGCCAGCGCCCTCCGTCAACGGAATTCCTCTCCTCCAATCCAGGAGTTTTTCTGGTATTCTGGAAAGGACCTGGCAGTGATGGAGAATACAACTCGGGCAAATTTATAAATGAAGGTTACGGAATCCGGAATACTGTTTGAAGATCTCGGTCGCCTCAGCGGCTTCTACCTGGAATTGCGTTTGCAGGGAATCCTGAAGTTTCTGGAACCCGTGGAAGACAACACTGGAAACATCCTCATCAAAGAGGATGTCTATGTGAAAGAATCCTTTTTTGAGAAACTCAAGGAGATGTCCGGCTCATACAAAGCCCATTTCCATGTGCAGCTCACCGATGCGCTGGTAGGAAAGATTTCGGAGTTTCTTGTCCACCGGGTAAATGAACTGACGGCGGCCGGACCCAAAAACTTCCTGGGACGACTACTGGATTTGCCTCACCACAAGCCGGATGCCTATATGCGCGCCGCCTTCCGTAACAAAAGCATAGCTCTGTCCGCTTACAGGGTGTACCGCGACAACGACGATTTCTTTACTCATCTTTGCGAACTGGGCCTCTTGAACATGGCCATTATTATGCAGAAGTATCTGCGTATTCGTGGAATTCATAAGAACGCTTTTCTGAGCGGATTTTTGTCCGATCTGCCGCTGGCCGGACAGTCCAGCTGGAAAGATCCCAGCACAGACATTGAAGCGGTACGATCCAGGGCACGAAGAGCATCGGAATTGGCCGATCGGCTGAGAGTGGCGCCAGAGGTGAGCGCTTCGATTGCAGAATTTCCCCGGGGATTCCCGATTCCGGATTTCCCCCGAAATAATATCCCGGATGGAAATGCATCGGATTTT
>JAGRNE010000420.1 GCA_020440915.1 Leptospiraceae bacterium
TTCGACATCTATGAGTCCGAAGAGGAAGCTCTGGCCGGAGAGTAAGAAATGAAAAGCACCCTTGTCCGGCGTGGCCTAACCAGTCTAGCGCGCCTGATGGGGTTGCATCCCGATGTGAGCCGCCTCATTTCCGGCGGTTTCCGGCTTACCAATCCCAGTAGCGCACTTTTTCCTGCCGAAAACCTGCCCCTGGCATCCCGGGTGATTGCCAGTGGGATGTGGAATTATTGCTTCTTCCAGTTCTATCGTAACTTCGCCGGGCCTTACTGGGTGGAGAGACAGTACAATCCGGAAGATCCTTCCTTCATTCCCAGAGCAGGATCCATGCTCAGCCTGAATCTTACCCACAGAAACTGGCTGGGCATTCGCGGACCCGGTACGCCTTCCTTCGCATTGATCGATCCTGCCGGCGCCCTGAGCCCCGTCATTGGCTATTACAGTATAGAGCTGGCTCTCTGGAAAAGCGGCCGCATCTATTTGCCGGCCAGAGGGCAGGTGAAAGTGGAGCAAAGACTCGAAGAAGACCTGCCGCTTCCCATAACAACCTATTCCAGAGATGACATTCGTGTTACATGGAAGGTTTGCGGATCGCCCCGGGAGGATGGGACCATCCTGAGCGAAGTGGAGTGGGAGGCCGGCTCCCAGGGCTGGGAAATCATCGTAGGCGTTCGGCCTTTCAATCCGGAAGGCGCCGCACTGATTAACGACCTCAAGTTCAGCCCGGCGCGCCAGGGCGGTAATATTGTAGTTAACGGAAAGGAAGAAATCGGCCTTCTGGACACTCCTGATCTAGTGGTCTGCTCTTCTCTGGAAAGAGGCGATGCCTATTTCAATCGCACGATGGTAGGCGAAATCAACTGTCCCTATGGAATCGCCACCGGAGCCTTCCATTACAGACTCAAGGGGAAGGGGCGCCTTCGCTTTCATGCGCGGACCTACGAGCAGGTATTGCCGCCAGAACTGGAATTCGAAAACCGCACCGCTGCCAGGAAACAGAGCGAAACGCCGCAACTGGAAGACATTCGTAAAGAAGGCGAAAAAATGCGGGAGAAGCTCATTGTTCAGGATGACTTCCCATTAACCACCAGGTTTCGCAGCGAGGATCTGTTTGAAGCAGAGTTCAAAGAGACCCGAAAGCAATGGGCTAAAAACGTTGAGCCCGGGGCAGTATTTCAATCCGCCCGAGAACTTTGGAATCAGGCCGCACGAATAAATAAGGGATTTGTTCTTTCCCTTCAGACAGGGAAGAAAATCACTCCCGGCGTATTTACGTACAGGCAGTTCTGGTTTCGGGATGCGGCTTACATGCTCAGCGCCCTTACGGGCTGGAATTATTTGAAGCAGGCCCGGACGGTACTTCAGACCTATCCGGATCGTCAGGAAAAGGATGGATTCTTTCGTTCCCATGAAGGCGAATGGGATTCCAACGGACAGGCCATCTGGACCCTTTCGCATTTTGCGCGAATGACAGGGGATGTGGAACTCCTCCGATCCTCCTATGATTCCATTCGACGGGGCGTGGAATGGATGCGCAAAAAGCGGCGAAGAGGTTATCAAAAGCGCCTCATGCCCGCCGGCTTTAGCGCCGAACATCTGGGCCCCGCGGATCACTATTACTGGGATAATCTGTGGAGCATCGGCGGCGTGCGAGAAGCCGCTCACGTAGCCAGTCTTCTCGGGCAGGACGGGGATCAGAAGGCCTTTCTGAAGGAAGAGGCCGCGTATCGGTCGGATTTCCTTACCCTT
>JAGRNE010000421.1 GCA_020440915.1 Leptospiraceae bacterium
GCGGGCTTCCAGGGAATGAGCATACTTGTGCCATTGCGATATTTCTGGAACTCTGGATTTGTGCCGTACTTCTCTTTGTAGCGTCTTTCCAGCGGAGGAATACCGCTGAAGAAAAGCAAAATGCATGTAATGAATATCGGTCCGATAACAGTCAGATACAGCCAGCCGGAAAGGGCCGGCACTGTTGCGATGAACAATCCCCACCATAGAAGAATTTCGCCAAAGTAATTGGGATGCCTGGAATACTTCCAGAGCCCGGAATCCATCCATCGGTTCTCGTTTTCCGACTTACTTTTGAACAGGAACTTCTGCTGATCGGCGATGGTTTCAATGCCCAGGCCAATGAGCCAGAGGGCGCTTCCGATCAGGAAAGCTGCTCCGGTCTGGATTTCCCCGCTCAATGCCACCGTAACAGGAAGCATGGTGGCCCAGACTGTAATTCCTTGAAAGGTCCAGAACAGTAAAAAGGAAAGGAAGTTTTCGCGAATCCCATCGAAGCGACGATCGCGGCCCATATGCATAATGCGAATGAGCAGATAGGCTCCCAATCGCACAGCCCAGAGCATCACCATCCCGGCAAGAATCCAGTGTGCAGCACCTGCATTCGGATTATTCAGAGCGAGGCCCACAGCCAGGAGAAAAAAGGTCAGACTGTAGGTTAAATCCGTAACTTTATCTGTTTTCAAAGCGGCGGCAAAAACGAAGAATATGGCCTGCAGAGCCATGGAGACCAGCAAAGAGAACAGAATATTCAACGGATCGAAGGCAAAAGGATTCATTCTTCAGCTTACGTTTTATGCCCGGCATCGTCCATCAAAATCCCTGGACATGATTCTCCATGGCGTCCAGGGATGGGGCACCAGGGAGCGGGGGCTGCGCTGTGTGCTGGAACGGGCCGCAATTGAGCAATGTAGCCCGGTCTATCCATAACAGCAGGCCTGCACCGGAGTTCCCGTAAGGCTGTACGAGTTCCTCTTCGGATGATTCGGCGCCGGTATTTTTTCGAGAACCAGGCGCCTGCCCGCAGGAAATTGCCTTTCTGGCCGGATGAAAAGGAATAGCACTGGCCTTCCGCGATACTCGGGCCTAACCTGGCAGCCAGAAATTCCCGGAGTTGATATATGGATCGATATTCACTGGATCATTATTACTGCAAGATGAAGTTCTGGAAGCTTTTCGGAAATGAAATCCGCATTTTCGACGGTAGCCGCCAGAACCTGCTTCTATTTGTGAAGCAAAAGGCTTTCAAGCTAAAAGAATCCATCACCATCTATGGCGATGAATCCAAATCCGAGGAGCTCATGCGAATCAATGCAAGAAGCGTCATTGATTTTGGAGCTTCCTACGATGTAGAGGATGCGAAAACCGGTCAGCGCATTGGAACTCTTCGAAGAAAAGGTCTGAAGTCCATTCTTAGAGATTCCTGGCTAATCCTGGATGCTTCCGAAAATGAGATTGGTACCATTCAGGAAGATAGCATGGCGCTGGCCATGGTGCGAAGATTGCTTTCCAATCTTGTGCCTCAGACGTTCAGCGTAACGGTGAACGGACAGGAAGCAGCGGAGTTCAAGCAAACCTTCAATCCATTTGTGCCTCAGATCAATCTTCACTTTGTTCAGGGCAGTTCCCTGGATCGTCGGCTGGGACTGGCAGCGGCCGTGCTTCTTCAGGTAATCGAAGGACGACAGCAGTAGTCCTTCCTCATTCGGGGCCTGCTTTTGCCCA
>JAGRNE010000422.1 GCA_020440915.1 Leptospiraceae bacterium
GAAACACCCCTCCGGACGAGCCGGTTCAGGAATCCTACAGTTCGCTTCCGGCCCCACGGTCTACGGCTGTGGTTGCTGGTTCTAGTCCGTGGAGAATAGAGGAGGGCTGTCATGAGGCGAGGGATGGACTCCCTGTTTCTGAAGAAACAAATACATTTCCCTGTTCTCGACGGCCAGATTGAGCAGGCTGTAACTGTGGGCGTAGCGCACCTGGATATTGGCGCCTACCTGTATCAGGACCCGGGCTGCTTCCAGATTCCCTTCTCGCACCACCGCAATAAGTGAAGAATCTAGCTGATGCGAAGGCCACTCTGATCTACGCTTCAAAACCTGTGGCAATAAATCGGGAAAGTGGGAGGCCACAGTCAGGAGGTGGGTCTGCAGAATTGCATCCTGTTCGATGGCCATCCTTGCCAGCGCCGCGTTGGATTTCTGCCCGGCGTACTCTATCAGATCCCCTGTTCCGTCCAATCGATGAACCATCTCGGAAGCCAGATTTTCGTCCATTTTCTGTATCTTTTCCAGTTGAACCAGATCTATGTTCAGTGCCGGATTTTTTCGAAGGAAGGTGGCGACCGAGTCCGGGTTTCCAGAGTCCAGGAGCTCTTCCAGATGGCTCTGGTCCGACTCCGGCAGCATGGCCAGGATTTTCTCCGATCTGAATTTCTGCGGCAGACGGAGCGCATACACCCGGGGAGAGAGAATGGATTGGTAGTAGCCAGGACAAAATGGATCATCTGTATGTTTCAGTAGCAGGCGCACGGCGTCGGGCTTTCCCATAGAAATCGCCAGGCATAACGGCTTACTGGAGTAATCCCGGAATCCCCGGTTGGGATTCAGTCCGCTCTCGGATAGCTTCCTCAGAACTTTTTCGTTTAGCAGGTCTTCGCGGATCAGGTCAGTGTAGATTTCTTTCATCATGTCCGGATGCGCAGCGCCAGCATCCAGGAGTCGATGGAGTCGCGCTTTCGCATCCGGACAGATCCAGATACCTGATATCAGGGAAAGTCGGTAGCTGCGGTAACCCTGGTGAGGAGGCGCCACCGGGTTAAGTCCTTTGTTCAGATATCGGTCCAGGGCATCCGTACATTCGGCCCCCAGGGGGTAGCCAACAATGTTTTTGCTTAGAAGCAGGTCTAGGAGAGGGTGCTGCGTTATTACGTCCTCTTTATCAAACTCTTCGCTGTAGGCTCGTGGATGGTACGAACGAGAATCCGGCCTGAAATCGATATGAGCCCAGATTTCATTCGATAGGGACTGGCTTACTGGATCCTTTAGCCTGCTTACGAGAAGCTGCAGACATTGAATGCCTTCTTCGGTGCGAATGTATCCTCCGCTGGCGCTCAGGAAAGCGCGGAGTAGAGCCGCAGGCTTCCTTTCCACTCTGTCGCTCTTTTCGAATTCCTGTGTGCAGAACCCTGAAGGAAGGGAAGACGGTTGGCTCTCGATGGAGCTGCCATCTTCGGAGGGACCTGGCGCAGCGTTTAGCAGGGCCTGGCGGCATTCCATGGATGGACAATAATCGAATGCAGTGGCGCCGTCCTGGTCTGTTTCATGAGGGTCCTCTCCTTCTTGAATGAGCAGTCTGATTATTGTGTCATCACCGTAGAACCTGTGGGCCAGAAGCATAATGGGACTGGTCTTTGCGTCTCCATAGCGCGGTCTGATATTGCTGTTACGAATCAGGTATTTG
>JAGRNE010000423.1 GCA_020440915.1 Leptospiraceae bacterium
ATCTGGAAGAAACCATTGAGAATCGCAAAACGATAGCGGCCGTGTTACGCGAATTCAAACCGGAATACATTTTTGCCCCCTACCCGGTGGACGCCCATCCCGATCACATTGCAGCGGGCAACCTGGCGGAGTCGTCGCGCTTCTACTCCAAGCTTACGAAATCAGATATTCCCGGCGAGCCCTACTTTCCGAGGCGCGTCATCTATTACTTTCCAGTGCATATTCGCCTCAGGATCGAACCATCTTATGTCTTTGATGTTTCCGCTCATCTTGAAACGAAGAGAAAAGCCATAGAATGTTATGAATCCCAGTTCAGAGCGGGGAAGAAGGAACACATCATCGAAAGCGTCTTGAACGAAAATCGTTACTGGGGATTTCAGGCAGGAGTTTAGGCTGCAGAGCCCTTTCTCCAGAGAGAGATTCCGTTATTCAAGAACTGGCCCGAGGGCTACCAATGAGCACCCTTCTTCCCGAGAACATGGACAGCCTGGACCGGATTCTCCACAGTCGTCTGGAAAAATGTAAAGCCGGCATCCTTTGCCCGGAAACCCTTAAGGATGAGGCCAAAAAACTGCGCGAAGATCTGGGCTGGACTGCCGATTGCGGCCTTCTCATCGCCGCCGGCCACCAGCCGGTTCTGTATCATCCAGGACTTCTGATGAAGGATATACTGGCCGATGCCCTGGCCCGACGCTACAACGGCGTTGCTTACAATATTGTTCTGGATACCGATGAAGTGGATCTGCAATTCTCCTATCCCGGTCTTCTGGAACTGGATTATTCGAGCACCATAGCATCGGGAGCAAACTGGCCGGTAAGAAAACACATTGTGCCTTATGGAAACCCTCGCCGTATCGTGGGCACGGTGGCTTTTACCGAGAAAGATCGCAGCAATCTGCTGCTGGCCTGCGAGGAGGCGAAAAAAGGTCTGCACCTGGTTTTGAATCCCGGCGCTCGTCCGGAAACCAGATCCCTGATTACCGAGTTCGAAGAAAATATTCGAAACTGTACTGATATTGCCGAGCCTTCCATGGCTCTTCGTGCAATGGCTCATCGCGCTCTGGGAATTTCCATTCGGGACGTCCGGGCCTCAAAAATGTTTCGAAGCTCCGCTTTTCATTATTTTGCCAGGTTTGTTGCCGATCGATCCTCCCTGTTTCGTCAGCGCTACAATGAAGAATTGCATGCGTACAGGGAAGAACGAAGAATCAAAAACCTGGCGCAGCCCCTTCCCGATCTGGATGATGCTTCCGGCGAATTGCCATTCTGGTACATCGAGGATGGAATGCGAGAGCCGATGACCGACAAAACCTTCGGAGCATGCATGGAAGCGGTCCAGACCGGAAAAGGAGAAATCTATCCCCGGGCCATCACCACCAGTCTCTTTTTTCGCCTTTTCTTCTGCGATCTCTTTATTCATGGCACCGGAGGCGGACGCTACGATCGGATTACAGAGAATCTAATAAAGGACTTCTTCGAATGCGATGCCGCCCCCTACGTTGTTGCGAGCGCAAGCCTGGCCATGGAGCCCCGCGCAGATCTGCCGGTAGAATCCAGGGAGCCGGAAGAGGTCCTCGCCGACCTCCGATCTCTGCAATTCGATCCAGCTCGCAGGCTATCGCCGGATTGTTCCCTGTTTCAGAGAAGGGAGGAATTGATCCAGCAATGGCACCAGGCACGAC
>JAGRNE010000424.1 GCA_020440915.1 Leptospiraceae bacterium
TGGGCCATTCCGACGCCCGGTCATTCCAGCGCCCATCTATCGTATCTGATTCGCACGCCCGGGGGGCCCGTTCTTCTGACCGGCGATGCCTCGCACACCCGTCTGGGATTCGAGAAGGGAGTGGAGCCAGGTTGGACGGATGATCGATCCACGGCGCAGAAGAGCCTGGCCCGGCTACGCGAATTTTCGGCCCGATTCCCGGAGGTGCGGTTGATTTACGGTCATGAGCGCTAAGCGGCATGGGCTTGATGCCAGAAATTCGAAGGACACTCCCGTCTCAGGACACTCCGGGCTGTGGAAGGCCCGGAGTCCTACTGAATATTCATGCGAAAGCCGTAGCTGATAGGCAGGGCAAAAACCATCAAACCTACAATGATGCCGTACACTACGTGTCCGGCAATGTGGGCAATGGCCACCGAAACGCCGGCCTTCTTATACTCTTCCAGGGGATGGTTTTCCGCAACCATGGCAATCATCACAAAACTAAAGACGAAGCCATGGAATAATCCCAGCAATGCTCCCAGCGAAACAGGAGCCAGTACATCCGATTCAGGAAAAGCGCTAATAATGATGGCATAGGGAAAGGCGAACATGATTCCGGAAATGATATGGGTTACGAAACCGGCGGACATAGCCTTTCGCTTATTCTTCGTCAGAAGACTGCCAATCGCTCGCACCATGTCCGCATTGGTGAGCCCGGTGGCATGAATTCCATACATTACCGTGGACATGCCCAGTGTGGCCACAAGGCCTGCTACAATCGTATTGAGCACAGTTAGCATTGTACCTCCCTGAAGTGAAACTACCCCTTCAGGGTAGCATCGCTCCAGGTTAGTATCAATAAGTTTTTATCCAGTTGTGGTCCATTGAATATATGGTAAAGATCGGGCGCATTCTTGAATGCGGTCTGGCGCTTCCAGGAGTCTTGCCAGCGAATTCCAGCTGCCGTTTACGAAACGACCCTTCATTCCTGCAGGCATGGAGATAGGACATTGAAAGTCCTGGAATGTCAGGGTTTCGCATTCCAGATCCAGGACCATCCTTTCGCCGGGCGCGTTGTGTACGCATCGCTTCAAGTTCTCATGATCTTCCGGACTGACGACGAAGCAAGGCATGCCCACCGAAACGCTATTTCCATGGAAGATTTCTGCAAAGGAAAGTCCGATGATTGCCTGGATGCCCCACCGCTGCAGGCATTGCGCTGCATGTTCTCGGGAGCTACCGCAGCCGAAGTTATCGTCTACGATAAGTATGCTTCCTCCCGAGAAATGCGGGTCATCCAGAGGATGAGGGTGTTTCTGATTCTTTCGCCTGCTTCGCACATCTTCGAAAAGATGCTTCTCTATGCCTTCAAACGTGAGAGCTCGCATGAATCGGGCAGGGATGATTTGATCGGTGTCGATGTCGTTGCCGGGCAGCGGAAGAGGCCTTCCATAAACCTGGCGAATGGCCATGGAATCCGGACCAGCTTTCTCCGTGGGACGTTCTCCTATGTTTGGTTCTGATTTTCTGTTCATTGTTCTTCTCCCTTGTTTCGTATTTCTTTCTGAAAAAACCGCGGACGAGTCTGGCGCTCTTTTCTCCGGACGGTTGCAAGATTTAGAGCAAGTCCTGGAAGCGGAGCGCCAGAGACGGAGCGTCATTGGCCTGCGAGTTCCGCGGGATCGCAATCTCTACCT
>JAGRNE010000425.1 GCA_020440915.1 Leptospiraceae bacterium
TTTGCCCTTCTCTTCCGCTGACTGTCTGGCATGGACCGGGCCGAAGAAACAAAGAGATTCCAAAGAGCGGACTGATATTGACAACCTACGCTTTGCTCGGTCGGGACACCAGAATACTGGGCAGCCTGGAGTATTTGGTAATCCTTGTGGACGAGGCGCAAAATGTGCGAAATGCAAGGACCGCTGTAGCCCGCGCTCTGCATCAGATGCATGCAAGAAGCGTTTTTTGCCTTACCGGTACGCCCCTGGAAAATCATCTTGTGGATTTCTGGGCTTTGATGGATCTTTCTGTACCTGGATTACTGGGAACAAGACAATCCTTCTTAAGGCGATTTGATAGTAATCCAGATCGCATCGCTTTACTTCGAAAGCTCACCAGTCCATTTCTGCTTCGGCGCACCAAGGACCGTGTAATCAAGGAGCTTCCCAGGAAGACAGAGATAGAATCCTTTCTTCCCATGGAAAGAAGGCAGGCAATTATCTATGAATCGGTGCGGGAAGAGGCGGTGGAGCGACTGAAGGAAGCGGGCAAAGAATACCTGATGCGAATGCTACCGTACTTGATGCGGCTTCGGCGTATTGCCTGTCATCCGGATACGGGCAATACCGACTGCGATCCGTTGGATTCCGGAAAATTCGGATATCTCAAAGAGCTTCTGATGGAAATCGAAAGCGGAGATTCGGCAGCTCTAATCTTTAGCCAGTTCACCGATGTTCTGGACATTGCCGGAAAACTGCTGGATTCCCTGGGATTTCCCTTTTTTCGCATCGATGGTTCTACTTCTCGCCCCCAGAGAGAGAAGCAGGTGCATCTCTTTCAATCCGGGGAACGCTCTTTCTTCCTGATCAGCCTCAAGGCCGGCGGAACGGCTCTTACTCTGCACCGGGCGGACCGGGTGATCCATCTAGATCCCTGGTGGAATCCGGCTGCCCAGAGTCAGGCAACGGACCGGGCCCATCGAATTGGCCAGACCAGGAATCTGTTTGTATATCGACTGTATTCGAAAGATACAGTGGAAGAAAGGGTGCTGGAACTTCAGACAAAGAAGAAGGCTCTGTTCAACAGCCTCTTTACAGAGGAATCCAGCGCTACCTCCACCATAAGCAGAGAGGAGTTGATCCGAATTCTACAATGATCCCGCAAGAAGTTCTCTTGACCGATGGCCGGCTTCCGGAAAGGATTTGCCGGGATCTATGTTCTGCAGCAGACCGGAAAATGAGCGCGGGACCATGGGCGGTATAGCTCCCGAAAGAGCCGGTGGCTTGCAACGCCGGGATTTGTGGAGAGTCCGGTCCGCCGGCATTCATCCGTCGCAACCGTCGCAACCGTCGCAACCGTCGCAACCGTCGCAACCGTCGATGCCGGTTCTTCGGGCCCTTCTCACGATTCTACTGAGTTCTGGCCTTATGCAATGCATTGCTCATCCGCTGGTGCAGGACCTCTCCGAAGATTCTTTTGCCTGGGAGTCGGAAGCCGGGCTTCTGGCCTTGATGTTAATCCAACCTTCTCCCGCTCAAAGCACAGCGGAGGCTGGATCCAAGCGCTTATTCATTACTCAAAGTACCACGCTCGGCGATTTTTCGGTCCTTCCTTTTGGTGGAACGCCCATCGAAAACATCGATGCTTTCTGCCAGGCCGACGCGAATAACCCGGATCCT
>JAGRNE010000426.1 GCA_020440915.1 Leptospiraceae bacterium
GATCTGTAGCATGCCATAAGACGAACCCCGGGCCGGCGCCTTTATTATTGACTCATTTTCGCAGAGAGAAACCAGGCCTCCCGGCCAGACCGGAACCGCCCCTCCAATCACCGATGAATTATCCAAAAAAGGATTCCAGATGAACCATCCTGTAATCTCTGCGGCGCGCGATGTTAACCCCGACAACATTTTTTGATGACAACTAAAGAAAGCAAGTCACCATGATCTATGAGCCAGAAATCCACAAAAGAGAGGGGCTATCATCATGGAGACCTGAAGGAATCGTTGATGGAGAGCGGCGTTGCCATAATTCAGAAACAGGGACTTCAGGGTCTGACACTGAAAGAGGTGGCCCGAAAGCAAGGAGTGAGCTCCGCCGCAGTTTACAGGCATTATGAATCCAAAGAACATCTTCTGGCGGCCATCGGGGCTCAGGGCTTTCGCATGCTGGAAGCGGCCCTTAAAAGGAACCTGGCCGAACCAGTGGTGGATGCGCGAATCTTCTTTCGACAATGCGTACAGGCTTACATCGACCTGGCCCTTTCCCGACCCAGGCATTATGAGTTGATGTTTGGAGGCATTATTCCAAATCATCGTCGATTTCCGGAATTGCAGGAAGCGGGTCAGTCTGCCTTTTCCTGCCTGCTAGAGTCCATAGAAGTTTGTCAGAAAGCCGGATTGTTTCGCAAGCGAAAGCCCATTATCATCGCCTTTCATGTCTGGGGAACCATGCATGGATTCGTCATGCTACAGATTTCCGGACAGAACCCTCTGGAGCAAATAGAGAAAAACAGGCCGAAAAAGCGAAAACAGGAAATTGAAAGTTACGTCGGGTTGATGGTTCAATTGTTGCGGCGCGGACTGGATACAGATACCGGTAGACGTTGAACCCTCCTGGCGGCCCCGTCGGTAACGCAGTGATCCGGCGGCCGCGCAGCGATCTCCGGGCCATGTGGCCCACGTTTCGCCGATGAGACCGGTCAATCTCGACCAATTCTAACGTTCGTTCGGCAAAATTTAGCCATTTCTGCAAAAAAAGCGCTGTGCATAGGCCAGGGAAAATCGTCCATATAGTCATCCGGAGGATTTCAATCATGCCAGGTATCTTTCTTCTCAGTTCCACCAATCAGAAGCAGCCAGAGCGGCCGACCGAAACCGCATTCTCGCAGTTCATTGGTCGGGTTGCGGTATTCGCCACATCCTTTTTGCTTTTTGCCATGCTCTTCCCGGCCGATGCCTTTGCGCGCACCGTTGTGATCCAACTGGAGGACAGCACCATTTATGCCGGATTCGCCGGCGAATCCAGTCCCCGGGTATCTTTTCCGGCCGTGGTAGGCCGTCCAAAACGTACCGGGGTCATGGTCGGAATGGGTCAGAAAGACGCTTACATCGGCAAAGAAGCTCTGGCACGAAGATCCACTCTAACATTGAACTATCCGATTCGCAATGGATTTGTGCAAAACATGGACGATCTGGAGAAAATACTGCATCATACATTCTACAACGAACTTCGCGTGGCTCCCGAGGACCAGGGAGTGCTAATAATCGAATCCAGCTTCAGTCGAAGGTCGGATCGCGAGCGGATCGTACAAATGCTATTTGAAACGTTCAACGTACCTGCC
>JAGRNE010000427.1 GCA_020440915.1 Leptospiraceae bacterium
TTTCCAATTCTATTCCTCTGCAACGGGGATGAGCCTATCAGCTAAGCTTCTGAATCCGCATCTGGCGTCGAAACAAAAAAAGGCGCTCCCATCCTTTTTGGAAAGAAGCGCCTTTGCGATCGTCCCGGCGATCCTGGAAAAAGGTCGCCGCTGACGTCGCTTTCGGTTCTCAGCCTTTCAGAGCGTCTACCCGGTCCGTTTTTTCCCAGGTAAACGTTTTCCCTTCACGGCCAAAGTGACCGTAAGCGGCCGTATCTCGGTACTTGCGAGCGGACGGATCCAGCAGTTCCAGTTCTTTCACAATTCCACCCGGGCGGAAGTCGAAAGCATCTCTTACCTTTTGGGCGATCTTATCGTCGTCCATGGTTCCTGTGCCGAAGGTATCTACCAGTACGGATGTTGGTTCCGGGTAACCGATGGCGTAGGAAAGCTGTACTTCACATCGCTCGGCCAGACCG
Source organism: Leptospiraceae bacterium (assembly GCA_020440915.1). Taxonomy (GTDB): domain Bacteria; phylum Spirochaetota; class Leptospiria; order Leptospirales; family Leptonemataceae; genus UBA3465. The sequence goes on from JAGRNE010000427.1 coordinate 459, forward strand.
GCTGCCACAACGTTCTTGGCTGCATAGCGAGCTACATAGGCTGCGGAGCGGTCCACTTTGGATGGGTCCTTTCCGGAGAAGGCCCCGCCGCCATGTCGTCCATATCCGCCGTAGGTATCGACGATGATCTTTCGACCTGTAAGACCGCAGTCTCCATGGGGGCCGCCGATTACGAATCGACCGGTGGGATTGATCAGATATTTGGTATCGCTTCCGATCATTTCTGCAGGAAGAACCTTCTTGATTACCAGTTCGATCATCATTTCTTCCAACTGCTTATGGGTTACATCCGCCATGTGCTGGGTGGAGATTACCACGGTGTTGATCTTATGGGGCTTTCCGTCCCTGTACTCAACTGTTACCTGGCTTTTGGAGTCCGGCAGTACTTCTTTAATGGTTCCGTTGTGTCGTAGCTCTGCCAGATACTTCACCAGCTTGTGGGAAAGATCGATGGGCATGGGCATGAGGCTGGGGGTTTCCTTGCAGGCAAAACCGAACATCAGCCCCTGGTCGCCAGCTCCCTGGTCCAGGTGCAGTCCTTCGCCTTCGGAAACGCCCTGAGAAATGTCCGGAGACTGCGCATGCAGTTTGACCAGGACTTCTGCCGTGTCGCAATTAAAGCCAATGTCTTTATGCGTGTATCCGATATCCCGGGTTACTTCCCGAGCGATCTTCTCTACATCCACGTTGCTCTGCGAGGTAACCTCGCCGGCGATGCAGATGAAATCTGTAGTGGTCAGAGTCTCGCAAGCCACACGGCTTTTAGGATCTCCGGCCAGGTAAGCGTCCAGAATGGCATCGGAAATCTGGTCAGAAACCTTGTCAGGATGACCTTCCGATACGGATTCGGACGTAAATAGGAAATTTTTCAATGACATGTAATACCCCTGTTGACTTGTGCCTGAGAAAGGCATCAATTTATCTTGATATCCTATTTTCTGGGTCGGGGGTCTAATGTCAACGGAAAGAAATGGGCCAACCAGGGAGTCAGAAGCTCCGCAAGAATCGAAGGGGCTTGCCA
>JAGRNE010000428.1 GCA_020440915.1 Leptospiraceae bacterium
TATTGGATGGATCCAGCATACCGAAGCTTAATCAATGATTGCTGGAACTCTGTAGGTTCGCAGCGAAGGGAAGAGATTTATCAACTGTATGCATACTATTATGCAAGTCATCGGATAGTGGATGAATGGTCCGCCCACATCGTATCCTCCTATGAATTACAACAGGTCCTGGACATCTCGGACGAGCATTACCTGGCTTTGAAGCGCTATTTCTGGGAGCAAATTCGTCGCCGGCCCTTTGAAGCTATGCTGGAACGACTGGCCATAGCGATCGGCGCCTGAGGTCCGGGGGGCCTGGAGGGAAGGAGATTGGCGGGCTCGAACCTGTAACATCGGGGAAATCCTGGACATTCTTCAGGAATTGGATGGACCAAAAAGCCTGGCTTTTGCAGAATCAAAGACCATGACCCGGAGCACATTGATCAAACATCTGAAGACGCTGGCCCTGAAAGATACCGATCTGGCCCGGGGACTGGAAGAATACGGATTTCCGGAACCCCGGCCGATTCGCGAAGGCTTTGAAGCTCTGTTTCGCATCATTGTCAGTCAACAGATTTCAAAAGAGGCCGCCGCATCCATCTGGTCCAGAGTGGATGCTACCCTGGAGGGAATTCGCCCGGACGCCGTACTGCGTATCCCTCCGGATCGTCTTCGGGCGGCCGGAATGTCGGCGCGAAAAGTAGAATATGCGAAATCCCTGGCGCAGGCGGTGCAAAGCGGAGATCTGGATTTTCAGAAATTGAAGAAGGCGCCGGAAGAGGATGTGCTGGCGGCCATCTCTGGTATTCGCGGACTTGGCCGCTGGTCTGCCGAGATCTTCATGATGTTCGGACAGGGCCGCACCGATGTTTTTGCCGCCGATGATCTTGCTCTTCGGATTGCCCTTTCCCGACTCAAGAGAAAGCGAAAGCAGTTCAGCGCTACGGAAGCGCGTAAGGCCGTACTGCACTGGTCGCCCCATCGAACGGCGGGCTGTCTCTTTCTCTGGCATTATTACCGCGGAGCGCCTCAGTAGGCGGGACAAGGAAGGGAAAGGCAGAATTGAGTTGATGTGCCCTCGGTCGCCTTGAATCGCTATGCATGGCCGTCACTGGCTTCGAATCGCCGTGAATCGCTGTTTGTAGAAGAATTCCTTTTTGGACAGGAAAGGGATTGCCGTCTTTTCGGCCGGGTTGTCTCGTCTGCCTATGGACTTTATGCAAATTCTCGAGGACTACTTTCGAGGGGAAAAGCTGGAAGCGGCCTTTTTCATTATGCCCGTTGGCCTTGCGCTGCTGGGCTTTGGCATCGTGGCATTGAAAGCGGAGAGCGGCGGATTCGCCTGGGGTGTGGCGGCGCCCTGTTTTCTGTTCGGAGTGATTCTGTTGATTACCGGGGCAACGGTGGCCTTTCGCACGAATGCGCAGGTAGAGGACCT
>JAGRNE010000429.1 GCA_020440915.1 Leptospiraceae bacterium
TGCGCCGCCGGCCTGCCGGTGCCGGACGACGGACATGCCATCGATGCCTGCCTCACAGCTCTGGAATTTCGCTCCTTTATGAAACAGATGGCGGAAGTGAAAGGGCAACTGGGTTTCGAATTCTGGCAGATTCGCATTGGCATTCATTCCGGCCCTGTAACCGCAGGCGTTATTGGACAGAACAAGTTTGCCTACGATATCTGGGGAGATACGGTAAACACAGCCAGTCGCATGGAATCTTCCGGCGCACCGGGCACAGTGAACATTTCCGGCGCCACCTATGAACTGGTCAAAGATCTGTTCGAATGCGAATACAGAGGCAAAGTGAAGGCCAAAGGGAAAGGCGAGCTCGACATGTACTTTGTGCATAGAATCCGTCCCGAACTGTCCGCCGACGAAGAAGGCCTGCTGCCCAATGCGATGTTCGAGATGGCGCGAACGAATCTAGATCTGGATTTGGAAGAAAAGGCAGATTCCAGAGAAAGCAACGGAGTGACCGCCCAGGAAGATGGAGGTTCGGGATCAGAGGTCTCCGAAAGACCGGGCGAAGAAAGCCTGGATCGCAGAAAGCGTTCTGGAGCCAGACCCCTGTCCGAAGTCGAAAGAGACCGTGAGGGCTGGTAACCCGGTTTTATTTTTCATATCTTGCAGGGAATGCACCCGGTCGTGATCGGGGTCCGAGTTCCATCGGGCATGATCCATTACGGGTCATGGCAAACGGGCATTGATCAGAACCCTGGATCTGAACTTTAAATCAACTGCAGATCCTGAACCTTACGAACAAGTTCCGCCCGATTGTGTACTTCCAGCTTCTTATAGATTCGTTTCACATGATCATGCACAGTATGAGGGCTCAGCATCAAGAAGTCCGCCACCGACTTGATTGTCTTTCCGCGAACCATCAGCTCCAGGATCTGGCGCTCCCGGTCGGTAAGATCCGGTCCCGATGCAGGCACCTTTTGAAAAGAAGACATTACACGCAGAGCAATGGTAGGCGTTATCATGGCCCCTCCTCCCATCACTACATGGATGGCGTCTTCCAGGCTGGACAGCTCCGACTTTAGTAGATACCCTTTTACTCCATTCTTGATAGCTTCGAAGATAGCTTCGTCGGAGGTGAGGTTGCTGAGAATGACAATGGGTAATTCCGGTTGCTGTAGCGCGAGAATGCCCGCCAATTGCACGCCGCTGATGCCAGAAAGATCAATATCCAGAAGCAGGAGGTCCAGGTCCTTCCGATTCTCCTCGTGCAGGAATTGTTCGGCAGACGACCAGGAGCGAATCCCGGAAGCAATGAAAGGGATGCGGCTGAGCTCAGAAATCAGGTACGTGCGATATTGTTCATCGTTTTCTACGACTCCGGCACGAACCTGGCCTGTGCGGCCTGCCACCTCGGGT
>JAGRNE010000042.1 GCA_020440915.1 Leptospiraceae bacterium
CCCGGCGACTTTCAGGCACCTGACAACTGCGAAACAGTGCGCACCCAGGTCCGGGTGGGGTATTCCGAAAGAACGCCTTTCTTTGACTATGGGCCTGCTACCTTCTGGAGGATCATAGAAGAAGGCCGATGGGGTTTTTCAGATGCCATTGGCCTGGATCAGAAGATGATCATGGAACTGGACACGGTGACTTTTTTCACATCCGGAACCTTTCGCATCTTCCGTCAGCCGGTGGCCGGGGAGTTACTCACCATTCATACATGGGTGGACAGGCTGGAGAAAATCCGTTGTTTTCTCCGCTCCGACGTTGTGGACCAATCCGGCAACCCCGTCTTCAGTAATATAGAGGAGCAATTAATCGTTTCTTTGTCGCGTCGACGGCCCAGGCGCGCCGGTCCGGACTTCGTTCATCTGATCGAGAAGTATCTGGCCAACATGCCATCTGAATCGTCCTGAAGCCCGGGAAGATCAGGAATTCGGATAGATCGGGAAGAGTGTTAAAAATTGCACAGATGCGGAGCGAAAGGGAGGCGGCGGGCCCTGAAAAAAGAAATGGGCCGACCCCAGGGCCGGCCCCAAATCCTGTTTACGCCAGGTTCGTAGAATAGGGGTTAGATACTTCTATTATCCTTTCCACTTGTGTTTGATGGCGCATCCGGTTCCGCCACTGTCGCGACATGCTTCCAGAGCTGCGCTGTTAGCTTCGCCCTGGCTGCTCGCTCCGCAGGAGGCACCGATTACTTGATTGTTGCTGGTAGCGATGGCGGCAAACCCTGTTCCACAGCTGATCAGCTCGGCGCAGGCTGTTCCACCGTACTTTTCGCATTGCTGTAGCGCAACACCGTGATTGTCTGCTTGTCCCCAGCTAGCTCCGTAGGCTCCAGTCTCTTCGCAGAAATAGATTGATGTATCTGCAAAAGCTGCAACGGGCAGAAAAGCGAGGCCAAACAGCACTCCAAGTACTCTCAGTTTCATATGTCACTCCCCATGGGTATTCTACAAGGGACCCGGGGGTCCCAAATGCCCTAATTGGACGGCAGACTCTACCATCCGGTTGTAGCCTGGCCAGCTTTTTTGCGCATTCCACGCGCTTTTTTCGCATCTGTTCCTTGGTACGGTCCGGGCTTTTCGCCACCGGGGCAAGACATTCTGGTTTAATTGCGCAAGTATTCGCTGACTGATTGTTACATTGTAAGGAAGGAAACAGAGTACGATGTGTTACCGAAATGTATTGGTCGATACTCTCAATAGGGCTTGTCTCTCTGGACTGCCCCTACGGACTGTTGTAGATTGATCGCAGAAGCTCTCGCACGGGGGAGGCCGGTTAGAATGAACAGTATCTTCACGCAGTTTTTTTCGGTTTCATTTTTGCTTTCTCTGTCTCTGTTTGCCAGCGGCTGTGTGAAGGAATACCCGGACCAACCTCTGGCCGCCCTGGCAGCTGCAGGTACAGATCGCTACTCACTGTCGGTGACAGTCGAAGGATTGCAGGACTCCGGCCTGGTGCTGGTCAATGGCAGCAGCACCCTGGCTCTCAATTCTTCCGGAACATTCGCTTTTCCGGACACATTCGTAAAAGGTTCCAGCTACAACGTAATTCTTCAGTCGGTGCCGGCCGGCTATCAGTGCAATGCCACGAATACCAGTGGAACTCTGTCCGCTGATGTCAGCAATGTTCGTGTGGATTGCCTTCGCTGGGCTACAATCACTCCGGACGATACTACGGTGCTTGGTCCTGCTCAGCCTATTCGAGTAGTATTTACTCGATCCATGACCGGATGCGCTATTGATACCACCACGACTCCACCCGCTTCCAACCTGGGTACGCAGGTGGGAACCGTAAACCTGCTGACCACAAATGTTGCCAACGATACGCTGGAGTTCATTCCTTCCACCACCTGGAGCACCGGTACTCTGAAGTTCCTTTTCCTGAATGGCTGCCAGTCTGCGGACAGCACCGTTTCAATGGCAATTAACCTGAACTACATCGTCACCGGTAACGCAGCTTACGTCTCAACCTCTGGCGTCGATGCCGGAATGTGCAATACTGTGGCCGGCGCATGCGCAACTGTTAATTACGCCATCAACCAGTTGCAGGTAAACTTTGGATGCAATGGGGCTATAGACTGCGCTGTACTGGTGGCGGAGGGACCTGTTAACTCATCGCCGCCGCACTTCCGAGCTACTTACGACATGGCCGGCAATGCCATTTCTATGGCGAATCGGATTTCTTTGCTGGGAAGCTTTTCTCAGGACTTCACTTCTCGCAATGTCAATTCTCGAACCACCATTCTTACCGGCAATGGAGGGCCATGTTCCGGGCTCAGTTGCCACATTCTTGTGCCGGGCTCCGTCTCCAGTCTTACTCTGTTGGAAGGGTTTACGATTGTTGGAGATGAAAGTGGGGCCGCCAACTCTTCTGGCATCCAGGTGAATGGATCAATCCGATTAACCAACAATCATATCCAGGCCGGTAACGGGACCGTACTGCGAGTGGCTTTGAATCTTTCCGGGGCGGCCATAAGTCTGGTAACTGGCAATCGCATTGAAACCGGCGACAACGGAGCGCTTACGGCGCGGGCCATTGTGCTTAACTCCGGAAGTGTAGATCTCTATAGAAATCAGATCCTTACAGGCGGAGCCACCATGGCGGCCGAGGCTATTGTTCTTCTGGGGGGCGGCGGAAATATACATACGAATGGCATCTATACAGGTATAGCGCCTGTGGTGACTGGTATCGCCATCAATTTTGCCGGAAGCTATGATATTGTTCATAATCTGATTCTTGCCGATCAAGCCACCGGCGGCGCTTCTGCAGGAATCCATTTCGTAGCCGGCCCTACCAACGGGCGGGTCCTGAACAACATGATTATTGGCAGTCCTCTCAGCGTTCAGTCCTTTTGTATGCGCGATGCACTTGGTCTGCCTGCAACCGTGCATCTGGATGGAAACAATCTTTATGGATGCATCACTGCCTTGATGGAGAACAGCGGCGGTATTCCGCTCACCACGATCTGCAGTGCGGGCACCCCTGCAGCCCGTGGTACATTCGGCACCGCAACCTGCGTTACCGAGTACATTAATGGGGGCACAGTGGACAACCTTTCCCAGGACCCGGCGTTTCAGGATGCTAGCAACGGGAATTTCTATTATTCAGCCAACTCGCCGTGCAGCGTGGCCCAGGGGGGCACTGATCCCATCACTTACACACTTGTTGTGCGGCCGGATGCGGACATGCGCGCCAGACCCGGTGCGGACACCTTTCATAGCATCGGTCCTTTTGAACCCTTCATGGGTTGCCTTTAGTCCTGTCCCCCGTCCAGATATAGAGAAAGGTTCTGCCGAAGGGTCTAATGATCCAGGGTTTCCGCCATGGGCCCCGGGCATCCAGCCTGAATTACATTCCTTGCTGCCGCAAGAAAGGCTTACTTTCGGGATTTTCGGGCTTCGCTCTTTTTACGGGCGCTGCGACCAGCTCGCAAGGAGCGTGTGGTTCTGTGGCTGCTTTTGAATTTTTCGAAGGCCTCCAGCCCCATCAGATAGCCAAGGTCGACAGCAGCATTCAGATCGGCCCTCGAGGTTCCGGTAAGGCCCACAGCCAGACCCTGCTGCGGCGCCGCCAGATGAAACCGAACTCCACGCGGCGGGTTCGCGATAATCTCTCTGCCCCGGTTGTAACCTACGTGGTGGTTTCGGTGCATCAGGTCGGCCATGGCATGCCCGGGAAATGCAAGTGCGGAAAGCCAGCGTGGCACCGGAGGAGACTGATTCGAAAGCGGAGAGTTCAGTACAACTGTGATGTCCTTGTAGCCTGCGCGAATTAGCTCTTCTACAGGAAGAGGATTCAGGATTGCGGCGTCGGAGTATTGTTCTCCCCCCAGTTCATGTTTTCCAAAGGTGGCCACAGGAAGAGAAGTGGCCGCTTTGAGTAGATCGTTCAGATTGTCCGGTTGGGCTCGAAGAAACTCCACCCGGTGCCTTTCCATGCTCGTAACGGCTATGTAGAAAGGAGTGCTCTTTTCGTGGAGCAGCCAATCGCGATTTATGGGATATTTATGCGTGAATAGATAATCGATCAAATAGCCCTGGTCCAGAAATGGTCTGCCAATGATAGGATTCAGCGGTGAGATCATCTTCCATCCGGTGAGGTCTTCTCTCCATATTCGAATGTTTTTCTCCAGATGTTTGCCTTCATGGGGAGGGGTTGTGGCGTAGTAAGCTGCAGAGCAGGCGCCGGAAGACACGGCCAGAATCAAATCGTACTCTTGCGCCGATCTGAAATTGTGCAATGCATGTAATGCGCCACCGGCAAATGCCCCTTTCATGCCGCCGCCTTCCACTAGCAGCGCTCGTTTCTTTCCTCTGGCCCGGGGGAGTGTACCGTTCATACAGAATGGGACCAACCTTGAGGCGCCAGGTTGCAAAAAAAGTCTATCCCGAGAATGGTTGGCAAAAAGGATTCTCTGGCTCCATTACACGCAACCTTCACGGTCGGCGGCAAGGGATTGGTACAGGCAGGCTAGCTCATCAAGATTTGCGAGCTGCGATGAAGAAAATGGGCCAGCGAACCAGGCGAACCTCCGTCGCATGGGGCCAGCATTGTTCCAGGGATTCCTCCAGAAGTTGCACCGGATCGGTGCCCTTTGCGCTGCGATACTTCTCTATCGCCGACCATGTGGAAATATAGCCGAGCAGTTGATGGCGGTTCCAGTTTGCCTCCATCCTCAGGTCCGGCGGTGGGATTTCGTTTTGACGGACCCAGGAAGGTCGTTCAATATCCTGGTATCGATTCTCAATGCTCTCTCGCTCTGGCGGCCAGTAAGGGCCTACCACCTCATGGTAGAATCGTTCCATGGTCTCTTCGCATCCGCTTACCGAATGGTGGCCATAGCCCCAGGCGGCCAGAACTCCGCCCGGCTTCAATATCCTGAACGCTTCCTGAAAGAATCGTGCATGGTCAAACCAGTGAATCGCCTGGGCGACGGAAATCAGACTGACGGAACCATCGCCGCAAGGGGTTTTTTCGGCAGGACTTACCTCAAATTCGACGTTTCTGAAAGAAGGATTCTGCTGCGCCTTCCTTGCTTCAACGATCTGGGCTTCGCTGGGATCAATGCCCAGGATCTTTTTAAAATAGGGCGATAGCTGCAGAGCGCATTGACCGGATCCTGTGCCGCAATCAAGAGCCAGTTCTCTATCTTCGCAAACATCGGCCAGCCACCCAAAGAGTCCTTCAGGATAGCCGGGTCTGTACAGCGCGTAGTTCCTGGAGTGAATCGAAAAATGATCTTTGAAATCGGGTTTCAGCGATCATTCCTCCATCTCTTTGTAGATATCAAAATTTCGCAGGAATTTCAGACCTTTCTTTTCGTAACCCACCTTTCGCGTCTTTTTGCCATCCTTCTCGGTATCCAGATGATACTTACCGGTAATCAGGTTGTGATCCTTAACTCTGGACTCGCTGTTCATTGCATCGTAAGACTCGCTGGTCTCTCCAATAAGGGCCCAGCCCCCCTGTTGCCATCGAAAGCGATGAGTATACGCCCATCGCCAGCGGGAACCTCCGGAGTGCTGAATCAAGAAGGTGCCGTTTTCGATTCGCAGATCTCCCAGGGGATCGCCCATCATGCCGCCGCAATTGCGACAGAGCACGGCCCGCTCATTTTCCAGCACTGGTTTCCAGGCATTCTTGCCCTTCTGTCGCAAATAGATGCGAAGTTCGCGCCAGGATTCATTGATGTCCCCGCTTTTCTGCTCTTTGTTGTTTGCGATTACCAGGATCTGGTCGGCCATGCCATCGCCGTTCAGATCTCCGCTGGCCGCTCGCAGGATGGAGTGGGTTTCGGGAATGAGCTTCGGCGGAAATGCGGGATCCAGTCCGGGAATGTTTTCCGCGCTGATCGATGAAAGGAAAAACAAAGCCAGGCTCAAAAGCGCCGCCCGGCCGCGCAATAGGATGGGGGCAACCCCTTTTTCTCGCATGAATTTCCCTAATAATATTCGCCGAAATCGTCCAGTATTTTTCATGTCTGTTGGATTCCTCTTTTTTTCTCCGCGTGGACAAGCGGTCTATGCGGTTTCGGTCTTACTACATAAATTGTGAGTAAGGATCAACCGACGAAAAGTACAGCGCACATGCCGGAATCCCTTGACATCAGGGAGGTTCTTGCGCCTTAGGGTTTGAGGTTTTTTATGCCGGATATTTCCAATCCACTAATCGTACAGTCCGACCGGACCATGCTTCTCCAGGTCGACAATGAGAAGTTCGAAGAGTGTAGAAGTCAGGTTAGCCGCTTTGCGGAACTGGAGAAGAGTCCCGAACACATTCATACCTATCGCATTACTCCACTGTCTCTATGGAATGCGGCCTCCAGCAAAATGACGGCCGAGGAAATCATCGAGGCTCTGGACAAATATTCAAAATATCCGGTCCCCAAAAACATAGAGAATGAAATAAGAGAGCAGATTTCGCGCTACGGCAAAGTCAGGCTTGTGCGCGAAGACGATGGCTCACTCTACATCGCGTCAGACGAAAAGCCTTTTCTCAATGAAATCGCGCACCACCGCAATGTTCAACCTTACATCGAACAGGTGGAAGATGGGCGTATCCTGGTAAACAAAGATTACCGCGGCCACATCAAACAGGCACTAATTCGCATTGGATATCCCGTGCAGGATCTGGCAGGTTACGATGAGGGAGTGGCCTACAGTTTTAACTTGCGGCCCACCACGCTGTCCGGACGCGAGTTTACGATGCGCGATTATCAGCGTCAGTCTGTAGAAGTCTTTCATGCAGGAGGATCCCGGGAAGGGGGCTCCGGCGTTATAGTGCTTCCTTGCGGCGCCGGCAAGACCATCGTAGGAATTGGCGTAATGCAGATTGTTGGCGCCCAGACATTGATCCTGGTGACCAACACCCTTTCCATTCGACAATGGAAAAATGAGATTCTGGATAAGACTACAATCCCGGAAGAAGATATAGGCGAATACTCCGGCGAAAAGAAAGAGATCAAGCCTATTACCATTGCCACTTACAACATCATTACCCACCGTAAGAAGAAAGGCGGCGAATTCACTCATTTCAATCTGTTCAGCGCCAACAACTGGGGGCTGATTGTCTATGATGAGGTACACCTCCTTCCTGCGCCGGTATTTCGAATGACCTCCGAATTGCAGGCCAAACGTCGTCTGGGTCTGACCGCCACTCTGGTAAGAGAGGACGGTCTGGAAGAGGATGTATTCTCTTTGATTGGACCCAAAAAATACGACGTGCCCTGGAAGGAGCTGGAGAAGCAGTCCTGGATTGCCAATGCCAAGTGTATTGAGATTCGCGTGGACATGGATGAGGAGCTTCGCATGAAGTACTCCCTTTCCGATGATCGGGAGAAGTATCGACTGGCTTCCGAGAATCCGGCGAAGCTCGATGTTATTGAAAGAGTCCTGGAAGAGCATGGAAGAAATAATGTTCTTATCATTGGGCAATACCTGAACCAGCTCGAAGAAATCTCCAAGCATTTTGATTTTCCTATCATTACCGGTAAGACTCCTTTGCTTGAGCGGGAAAGGCTCTATTCTGCCTTCCGCAACGGAGAAATCACCTGTTTGATTGTGTCCAGGGTAGCCAACTTCTCTATTGACCTGCCCGATGCCAGCGTTGCCATTCAGGTGAGCGGCACCTTTGGCTCTCGCCAGGAAGAGGCTCAGCGTCTGGGTCGTGTCCTTCGTCCCAAAGAAGATGAGAACATGGCTTTTTTCTACTCGGTGGTGAGTCGGGATACAACGGAAGAGAGATTTGGACAGAACAGGCAGCTATTCCTGACCGAGCAGGGCTACGAGTATCAGATCTATACCTTTGAGCAATTCAAAGATATGAGCGGAAGAGCCAGGGAGACCATTCTTCAGAAGTGATCCAGGCGGGTGCGTTTCGCCGCCTGAGATTGCCTGGATTTTTCCTGGTTGCATGCAGTTCAGGCCGGGCGAAATCTGCGTAGTCCTGCGAGGAAACCTCTAGCATGCTGAAAAGACTGTCCCTGGCCCTATCTCTCTTATTGTTCACTCATTGCGCCGGTGGGGCCATCCGCGAACAAGCGCTGGAGCCCGGCGAAATCCAGAGATCAAGTTCAGAAAGAGTTCTAATCTGGCAGGAGGGTTTATCCGGGGACTCGCGGTTACGCCGGACGGATTCTGGACTCTTTGTGCCATCCTCCCGCGATATACCAGATTACGGTTCCTGGCTACATCAGTCCCCGGAAGATTGCAATGGTTTTGCTTCGCGGCAGTACTGGGCGCGCAGAAGTTATCCGATTTTCTTTCGCTGGAAGGAAACCCGAAGCCGAAGAGTCGACGCCCAGGAGGGCTCCGGGGCAGGCAATAGGCAAAAGGGACTTTCCGGGGAGGAAAATGAAAGCGCCGCCCCTCTAAACCTCCCGCCGGAGGGGCAGGAGTTCCGTAGAATTTTTCTTTCCTTTCGAAATGCTGGAATGCTGATTTCTGATGACGGCGGAAATTCTTTCCGTCGCGCAGAGGTGCCCCGAAGGTTTGTGGGCGAAAAGGAAGCAAGCTGTGATCCCGAGCTTTATCGCGATATCGTGGGCCTGTGGCAGCACCCACAGGATTCGCGAGTAGTTCTTGCGGTTAACATCCAGGACCTACTTCTTTCAATGGATGGAGGACGCACATTTCGTGCTGTCGATTTCCGCGGCCTGTCTAACTTGAAATCCAGAAACATCTTCGCTTCCGTGGCGGCCAGCCTGGAAGGCGGCCAGATCAATCGCATCTATCTTGGCACGGCGTACAACGGAATAAAGAGCCTTGGCATCTCTCAATCCGAGCTAACCGCCTACTGGGAAAACGGGCGGGCATTCTCCGCAAACGTAAAAGATCTGAATCGGGGGCTGCCCGGATTGCTACATGAGCCCGGTGTGGTATTCTACGAGCATATCCTGGATCTACGATGGATCCCGGAAACCGGAAGCCTGGTTGCTGCCACGCTTTTTGATCCGGGACTGGCCATACTCTCAACGCAGAAAGAAGGAGCAGAGTTTCGATTCGTTCGCCTGCCGGACGCAGCCACAGATACGGTCAACGAATCCGTGGACTGTAACAGCAAAGGCTGCATTGTAAGTTCCAGCCGAAGCGCCTTCTTTTTTCCCATGGAGTCCCCGGATCGCTTTGGTCCTGCCATCGTTCTGGATGCAGCTTCAGAAGGGGAAGGCGAGAGGCAGTCAACCTCTGGCGATGCGGCCCATGCTTCGCCGCAGGCAAAGCCAGTGGAAAGACCGGGTCATCCTGCAGTTGAGGACTTTGTGGCTACCGTTCGCGGCCCTTATCTGAACCACACAGGGCCTTCTCTTTCGCATCAATCCGAGCCATCCACAGAAGTGAAGAGACCGAAAGTGCTCAACGCTTTCTACATCTCTCCTACTTCTGCCCGACTGAAACAATCTCTGGTTTTCCATCTCATCGACCGGTACGGCTTTAATGCGGCGGTTGTCGACGTTAAGGATGACTTTGGAAGGCTAACCTACGGCAGCAATCTTCCCATGGCCGTAGAAATGAACAACACCCGGGAAATCGCCCCGGTGCGCCAGCTGGTGAAAAAGCTAAAAGAGAGGGGAATCTACACTATTGCCCGGCAGGTTGTCTTCAAAGACCTGCGAATGCATCGATACAAAGGGCATCGCAACGCGATCAAGAATCGCTATTCCGGAGGACCCTGGACCGTTGAAGGAGATGAGCAATGGACCGATCCATTCTCGGCCGAAGTGCAGACCTACAATCTGGCCGTTGCCAGAGAGGTGCTGGATCTTGGATTCGACGAGATCCAGTTCGATTATATTCGCTTTCCTTCCGACGGGCCCATCTATCAATGCTATTTTTCTCATGCGCCGGACGGAGCTTATCGCACAGAAGCAATCGAGTCCTTTCTTCGCCGCGCGCGCTTTTCGCTCAATGCGCCCATCAGCATCGATATCTTCGGCTACAATGCCATTTATAGAGCCGGGGCCGTAATTGGGCAGGATGTTCTGGAAATGGGATCTGCGGTGGATTTCGTTTCTCCCATGCATTATTCTTCGCACTTCGGAACCCATTATTTGAACAGCTACCCCAGAAGCGAGAGAGTGCATAGGCTTCTGCAGCTGGGCACGGAGCGGCCTTTGCGAATGTCCCGGGGGCTGTTTTCGCTTCGCCCCTGGCTTCAGGCTTTTCCCATGATGAACCAGATCTGGGGTTACGGCCATGACTATATGATTCAGCAGATGCAGGGCAGCCTGGACGGAGGGGCCAGCGGTTTCCTCTTCTGGGGACCCATCGCTGAATTTCCCATTGCGGGTCGTGCCTACAAAGAAGAGATCCAGCCGGAAATCCAAAGCCCATCCTCGGGTAATGAGTAATGCGCATTTGAGTGTGACACAGCGTCAGTTTTTGCTTGTCAGTCCTTCCTGTACATTTGTACTGAAGCATGCAGATCATAGAAGCATTGATTCCGGTTTTTCTGATTCTGATTGGAATTGAGCTTCTCTGGAATCGCTGGCAGAAGAAGAATCATTACTTCCTTTCCGATAGCATCACCGACATGAGTCTGGGAATGCTAAGCCGCCTGACAGATGCTTTTGTGCTTCTGGCCATTTACGCACTGTATGCCAGCGTTCAGCAGCGATACTCCCTTTCGCAGCTTCAGGGCTACTTCCTGGATTTCTCGGCCCCCGGTAGTGGCCTAAGGAGCGCCATGTCCTGGCTCTTCGCCTTCGTGGCCCTGGATTTCTTGTTCTACTGGTCCCACCGGATTTCCCATGAAGTAAACATCCTCTGGGCTTCGCATGTAGTTCATCATTCCAGCGAGGAGTATAACCTCAGCGTAGCTCTTCGCCAATCGGCCCTTCGAAACGCCATTACCTGTGTTTTTTATCTGCCACTGGCCATTCTCGGGCTGCCCTGGGTGGTCTTTCTAACCGTGGATGCGCTTAACCGGCTCTACCAGTTCTGGGTGCACACAAAGTTTATTTCCGATTCTTCCATTCCGGGCTGGTTTTCGAAAATATTCGTAACTCCATCTCATCATAGAGTGCATCATGCGGTGAATACTCCTTACATTGATCGTAATTATGGAGGTATGTTTATTCTGTGGGATCGTTTGTTTCGCACATTTCAAGCGGAAACGGAGGAGCCGGTGTACGGCACCGTAAAAAGACTTCGGTCCTACAATCCACTCTATGCAAATGTACACGTCTTCATGGACATCTTCGCAAATATTCGCCATGACTGGAAGGACCGGCGATGGCGAAGCCTGAATCATATCTGGAAGAAACCGTCCAGTTATCCAGTGGATTCTACCATGCGATACGAGCAGATCGCGCGCAACGAGTTTCGTCTTCCCATCGAATCCCATCAAGCACGTCTGGCTTTTTTCCAGTTTGTCTTGCTCCTGGCCATCTCCGTCCTTTTTCTAAAGACCTTTGTAGCGTTGGACTGGTGGATTCGCAGCGCTTTTTTTCTGCTTCTGGTTTGCGGCTTCTATCTGAACGGAAGAGTTCTGGAGAATCGTCCTGCTGGAGCGGCGGCCCTAATCCTGTTCTGGCTCAGCGCCGTCGTAGGCATTGTACGCATCCTGACTGATGCTGGTGCGTTTCCGGCGGGCTTTCCTTGAAAGGTGGGATTCAAGCATCTCCTTGAAGCGTTCCAGAGCAGCGGATTCGGAAAGGGCTATGGTGGAGCCCAGATCGCTTTCCAGCAACGAAACATAGAATTTACGCCTATCTTCCAGGGCCGGAATCTTTTCTTTAACAATGTTTCTGTACTTCTTAAAGAAATAAGCCAGGCGGGCCATTTCTTCGGTGAGCAAATCTTCTCGAATGCGCTCCTTCATATAAACGGACAGTGAAGGGCTGATACCAGAGGAGCTAATGGCCACCTGAAAGGGATCTCTGCGGATTACTGCAGGGGAGATGTAATTGGAAAGCAATGGCCTATCCAGAACGCAAAGCAAGGTATTGTGCCTGTTACAGGTTGTGAGTAGATCCTGTCCGGACCAGTGCTTCTGAGAAACCAGATAGGAGGGTTCCACAATTACCATCCGCATTTCCCGAACCCAGTGGAGATTTCGAAAATCCGGTTCCGAACCGGTGGTTTCTGGCGGCCCTGGATGAAAACGCTGAACAACGTCGGGCCCCTCCTCGGATATGGTCGCATGATAGACCGTGCTTTTGCATTCTAGCAATCGTTCGATACGATCTTGAATTTCCTTGCCTGTACCCAGGCAGGCTGTCTGCGCCCCTTCAAGTTTTAGGAATACGGGAAAGAAGTGCGGCTGGCCTTCCATGATCCATTGTACTGCTACGTAGCTGGATATACAAGGAGTTACCGCTACGTAACGCTGGCTACCGGGTAGCTATTCTCCGTATTTTACCGAACAGCCGTACGGCCGGGTCCGCCCGTTTTTTACCTTCTTGCCTTTGATCGAAGCTTCCAGAGCTTCTTGAACATAGTTGGTGGCGCCTTCTACATCTTTGAGATTGGAAGTGGGCCGGTCGTCGATAGCTCCTGAATAGACCAGTTTTCCTTCCGGATCGATGACGTACATATGAGGTGTGGTCCGGGCAGAGTAGAGTCGGCCAACCTGACCCTTTTCGTCCAGGAGATAGGCGGTGAAGCTGGCTTCATGGGCCTGGCTGCGTTTTTCGATTTCCTGTGTGGAGAAGTGACCCTGTTTTCCTGGAGCGCTGGAATTGATGGCCAGCCAGATAATGCCGCGGTCCGTGTATTCTCTCTGTAGCTTCTGCATATTGCCGGATTGGTAATGCTTTCGCACGTAGGGGCAATCGAAGTTAATCCATTCCAGGACAACGTGCTTACCTTTGTATTGCGAAAGCGTATGGCTCTGCCCATGCACGTCGACCAGCGTAAAATCCGGAGCTGACTGTCCGGCCACCGGAGCGGATGCGGACTCCTCCGAGCACTGAGCCAGGTAAGCCAGGCTCAGCAGCGATAAAAGCACAGGGAGTTGATACAGCCTGGTCGCGACGATCTTCATTCGGGAACTCCTTTGCTGTCTTTGTTCTCTTCCGGCTCTCCCTCGCTGGCATTTGCCAGAGTGGAAAGGGCTTTCTCCATGATATCCACGGTCAGTAGTTCCGGCAAGAGTCTTGCCTCAGATTCTCCTGGAATATAGAGAGCGTAGGTAGGAACGCCGTTTCTCCCCAGTCTTTCCAGTTCTCGGGAAATCACCGGGTCTTCCTCGGTCCAATCGGCTTTGAAAGTT
The DNA here is from genome assembly GCA_020440915.1 of Leptospiraceae bacterium. Classification (GTDB taxonomy): domain Bacteria; phylum Spirochaetota; class Leptospiria; order Leptospirales; family Leptonemataceae; genus UBA3465. The sequence goes on from JAGRNE010000042.1 coordinate 13,259, forward strand.
GCCACATTACCCCGCCGAAACAAGGTTTGCACTCGATCCGTGGAGAGCACCGTCTTTTCGTTCACTTTGCAGCTCAAACACCAGTCCGCCGTGAAGTCTACAAATACCGGCACCCCCGCCTCTCTGAATTTTTGAACCAGGGCCGGATCAAAGTCTATCCATTGCCCCGGGGTGTATTCTGGAAGTTCCGTCCCTGTATGGCTGATTCGCGGCGTCGCTTCGCTGGAAGAACTTGAAGCAAGGTAGGCCGCGAATGTCGCAACCACGAGAAAAAACACAGCGATTACGGAAGCAATGTAAGTTGAAATCTTATGTGAAAAGGGCTGTACAAAACTACCGTAGAGATAGGCAGCCACGGCCAGCAGGATGACAGCAAATAGACCAAGAGTCATCCCATCCACCGAGGTTTGGTTTCCCAGGACCCACAGAAGCCAGGCCACTGTAGCCAACAAAGGGAAAGCCAGTAGTTGCTTGAATCGCACCATCCAGGCGCCGGGACGAGGAAAGACTTTCAAAACCGAAGGAAATACTCCTGCCAGCAGAAAGGGGAAGGCCAATCCCAGTCCCAGAAAGAAAAATACAGTAAGAGTAATAAAAGCGCTCCTGGAAAGGGCAAAGCCAATGGCGCTTCCCATAAACGGCGCGGTACAGGGCGACGCCACCACAGTGGCCAGAATACCGCTCAAGAAAGCGGAGCCCACGGCGCGAAGACCGTGGTCGGTCCGGATCTCCGGCGCGGAAATGGAGGTAAGGGAAAGGCCGATTTCGAAAACGCCCAGAAGATTTAATGCGAAAACAGAAAGAAATAGAATCATGAAAACCAGAAATCCGCTGGATTGAAGATGGAATCCCCAGCCCAGTTGTTCGCCGGCAGCGCGAAGAGCAATGAGAAGTCCCGATAAGGCCAGAAAAGAAAGAATGACTCCAGCAGAATAGCTGCCTGTGTACAGGAACAGTTTCTTGCGGCTCTCTCCGGAAAGGCTCATTAGATGGAAGATTTTGAGAGAGAGTACCGGCAGAACGCAGGGCATCAGGTTCAGGATGATACCGCCCAGAAAAGCCAGTCCGGAAAAGGTGAGCAACTCTAGCATTAGCATGGATTCGTCCAGATCATCCACTCTGGTTACTGTGGCCACAAAAGAATAGTACTGCTCACCGCTCTTCAACAGACCGCGAACTTCATCGGGAATCTGTGCTCCGGCCTGAAGCGGAACCCGGATCCTATCTGCCCTTGAAGTCTGGGGAGCCGCATGCTCTACCAGCAATTCATCTTCAAAAAAAGCGTATTCCGCTCGAAGAGGTTGGGAAGTTGCCAGAGATTTCAGTTCCAGGTATTGCCCATCCGTCAGCGCCAGTAAATGCCGGGGCGATTCTCGATTTAGACTCTGTAGCGCCCGAAGTAAATCTGGCCTTCGTTCTTTCATTCGGTTCTGCGTCGCAGTGGATGAATCTCTTTGAAAGCGTGCCTTCGCAGGAATGCAAATGTCCGCGCATTCCAGCCATTCCAATTCCAGACCAAAGGCTTCTGGCGGTGCGGATCCTTCAAAGAGGAATCCAAAGAATACTCTACCCTCATAGCCATACGTCATAAGGGGCCCGGATGCGATACGAATGGGTGGGGGCCATAGAATTTCAGGCTCGGTCGCCCCAGCCGGCAAGCGCCAGTTGGCCTGCAATGCAGCCCCAGAGTCCCCCGGGTTGATCCAATAGGTATGCCACCCTGGATCCAGTTCAATCTCCAGCAGGATTATATTGCCTCCACTCTTTGTGTTTTCGGGAAGGGCTGTATGCAACCTGGCCCGGGAATGACTGTTTCGTACGGGTCCCAGGGTTTCCGCTTCCATGCGAAAGGCAATTGCAAGAAGAAAGCCTACCGTTAGAAATCTACCGAGCCGCCTGCAGAGAAGCATCATGAAGCCATCCTTTTGTAAATTCATGGTAGTCACGATTGTGATAGGATAGAGATGAAATCATTTGACTTCCTCCTGAAAAACAGAACAGTTGCGGAACCCGATTTCTGGATAAATAGATGAATTTCAAGAAACGAATCATCCTCTTTTTGCCTTGCATCATTCTTTTTCAATGTGCATCTCTGCCGCTGGACTTCTTCAAACCAGGCCCGGACGATATTGTGAATCGAGCCCAGGAAGCCGCCTGCAGGGGAGACGCAAAAGCATTCCTCCAGTTTCTGGATTCGGATGCGATTCTGGAAAGAACCATCATTGAATACGCCAGAATCCGCAACCTTTCGAACGAAAACTGGCTGTTGCAGGGACTCAAGGAGCATCGTCCGGCTATGCGAAAGGCCTTTGAGGACAAAGTTGTGCAAGAAATCAGTCAGAACCCTGGAGGCCCGGACTGCCAGGGTCGAACAGAACTCATCTTCAAGAGAGATGAAAAGGCCCGGGTGACAATCTTCAATCCGGGAATGGAACCTACCGTCATGGATCTGGAGAGGAAGGCCGACGGCGAATGGAAGATCGTTTTCACAAGCGACATTGTGGACGAGATTCACAGGCAGGACCGGGCGGTGGTAGAGGCGGTGCAAAACCTCCAGGATGCATCCTGCCGGGGCGATGCTGTAGAATTTGCGCGATACATGGATACAGAAAAGATTGCGGAAAATACCATCGATTACCTCATCAAGTCGCGAAATCTGCAGGATCCAGCGGAAATTCAATCTGTCCGGGAAATGAAGCCCATGCTTCGGCAAAGATTGGATACCTTTATTTCGCAAAACGTCGCCGATGGCGGAGGAGGTGCGGATTGCAGCACCCAGGTGGAGCTGGTAAGCCGCTGGGGCGGAATTGCTACGATTCGAATTCTCAATCAAGAGGGCGAAGCACAGCTCCTTGAACTGGAGCGCGGCGAGGACGGACTCTGGAGGGTGGTCTTCTTTGATGCCATAAAGGAAGCCTTCAACAGAGACGAGGACGAGGAGACCGAATAATGGGCGTACCCGGAACCGGGTTTTCGATGCGCCTATTCTGGTTGACTTCTGAAAGGTCCCGGATAGAGTCCGACGCTGGTTTGCAGCATGCGAACCGGAAAGGAAAAAAGGAGAAAGAAATTGAAACGAATTAGCATATTTCTGTCGATTTTCGTCATCGCTTCTCTGGCATATTGTAAAGGCGGTTCCGGCCCTGTTGGCGCCGTGGAATCCCTTCAGGATGCTGCCTGCGATGGCAATTTCGAAGAGTTTCGCAAGCATATGGACATGGACGCTATCGTTGATCGTTCCGTGGACTACATGATGAAATCTCGCGGCATGCAAGACAATGCTCAGCTTAAAGCGATGATAGACGCTCAGAAGCCTCAAATGAAAGAGCAAATGGTTGCGCAAATGGAAAAGAGCCTGGCTCAGAGCAAAGGCGGACCTGATTGCGATTCCTCTGTGGAACTAATTTCCGAGGAAGGCAATACTGCCAAAGTTTCCATTACTGGAAGCGGCGAGGAAAAGAAGACCCTGGAACTGGAAAAAGGGGAAGATGGAAAATGGAGAGTGGTATTCTTCGACGACATTGCCAAAGCAATGGACCGATAGTACCTTCCCGGCGTCGGGGGCTATTCCCCGACGCATGCCTCTGATCCAATGAATACCGCGCAATCGCTCGAACTGCAGAAACAGAAAGCCCTGACATCTCCGTTGTAGGCGAAGCGGCCATTGCAGATCTCCAACCCGCTTCAAATGAAGCGCAGCCCTTGAACGCTAAACCGCATTTTGAACCTGCTCCGGCTTATGGAGAAACTGAACTTCTCTATTTAGAACCGCGTCTAATGTGCGGGCGCATTTGCCGGCATAATCAAATTCCTGCACGAAACCTGTTGACGAATATAATTCGGACAACTATCCTTCAGGTTCCGGGGCCCGCATCTGCTCTACCCGATCTAGAAGTACTCCTGGAGGCCACAGTGAATCGAAGTAAACCCATTCCATTTATCGTAATGGCGCTCCTTGTGTTTCTGGGGCAATGCAGCACGCCGGAGGGAATGCGCACAGCCACGCGATCCGGCATGGATTCGGAACAGAGAGCCATGTCGCAGGCGAAGAGCGCCGGCCGGTCCAGTGGCTCGCAATCTTTTTCCGAAGACGGATCCGCGGATCTGTTGCCTCTTGAGAGCCCGGGGTCCAGCTCCAAAGAAGCGCTAAAAGGAAACGGCGGGCCGGAAGAAGCGGTACGCACCATGCACGCCGCTCTCTGCAAGGGAGACTTCGAAACCTTTTCCTCAGTCGTGGACATGGACCGCACGTTTGGCGAAGTGGCCGCCGCAGAAATCGAAGATCTGGATCTTTCGGAAAGCGAAAGGAAACGAAGGATAGCTCAGATTGTATCCCATATTAAGACCGAATTGAAGTCATCGTTCAAATATGAGGATTATTCCCGGAACTGTACCGCCGAGGCTTTACTGGTTCGCAAGGACGGCAATCGCGCCAGGGTGATCAGTCGCCTTCCAGAAAAAGGCGATCGCTACATCGATCTGGAAAGGGATCATCGTGGGCGATGGCTTGTTGTTCATCTGGATATGAGTCAGGAGAGTTCTTCCAATGCCCGCGCGGCAAAAAGCGCCGGAGCCGGAGGACAGGATACCAGGAAAAAATCCTGGGGCACAGATCCGACAACTCCTCTGGAAACAGCGAGAAGGATTCAGGATGCTGCCTGCGCCGGGGATGCCGATGAATTTATGCGTTTTCTGGATCATCGGGCCGTTGTTGAGAATTCTCTGAAGAGGATGATGGAGAAAGATGGCCTGGATCCCGAAAGCCCCGACTATTCCTACTACGAAAAAAATCGGGAGAAAATGGAAAGTGGCCTCCGACAAAAGCTAAGGGAGCAGATTGAAAAGGGAAAAGGCGGTCGCGACTGCAGGTACGCTGTTCGCAGCATCGAAGAAAAGGAGAATCGCGCTGTAGTGGAAGTCCAGTTACAGG
>JAGRNE010000430.1 GCA_020440915.1 Leptospiraceae bacterium
TGGGCGAAATCGCAGGACTTTGTATATTTCGGACAGAGGGTCGCATCAAAATCCGGAACGCAGCCAGGGGCGGACCTTCGATGCTGTTGACCGGAAAGATCCCGGGAGGAAATTCGTGCCATGCAGGTTACGCTAGATTACAAAGGCAAAATGAAAATGGTGGCTACCAATGACCGGGGGCATGCCCTGGAAATGGACACCTACGAAAAATCGGGGGGCGAAGACAGCGCTCAGACACCTAAAGAAGCCGTGCTTAGCGGTCTGGCCGGCTGTACCGCCATGGACATTATTGGAATTCTGCGAAAGATGCGAATCGACGTAGATTCCATGCGAATCGAGGTGGAAGCGGATCAGACTGATGATCATCCCAAGGTCTTCAAGAACATCAAGATGAAGTATATCTTTAGCAAAGGAGCGGATCCCGAAAAGGTGGAAAGAGCCGTAAAGCTCTCCCAGGATCAGTATTGTGGCGTGTCTTCGATGCTGAAAAAGACAGCCGATCTCACCTACGAGATCATCTACGAATAGAACTCTACGCGAAAGCTACGAAAGGAAAGGGAAGGGGCCGTGATGCCGCCTGGCGCCGATTTTCCGGAGCCATCAGGCGCTCTGATTTCGCGCCGCTTGCTTCATACGGAGGGCCACCTCTCCTTTCGCAGCCCAGGCGTCTGCCCAGCGTTCGGTGTAGACCGCGCCATGGCGGGAGGGTCGCAAACTTGCGCTCAGCAGACTGGGGATTCCGATGATCAGAAGATAGAAGGGACCCAGAAGCCGGCTCTGATAGGTGTGGCCGTATTCATGCGTCCAGAAATCGAAACCCGGTCCGCCCAGCAAATAGGGCCCCTGGGACATGCCGGAATGGGCGGGCATTAATCTTGAACTGGCCACGATCAGGCAATGGCCTGGAATGGGAATGAGCCGGGCGCCCAGCAAGCCTGAGAGAACGGCCAGAACAAGGCCTGCCAGGCTTTGAAAGATACCCCAGGAAAAATCCACCAGAGCCCAGGGCTGAAGCAGGGGCCAGAGAATGAAACGGAGGCGGCTGGATCCCGTGGACTCCGGCTTTTCTTTCTTCAGCTCTGGCATGGCATCGGGAAAAGGCTGCAACCTCAGTCCGTTACAATCTTGAAATAGTTCCCCTTTTCGTACTCTTCGTATTTCTTGAAGTCCAGCGGTTTGCTGGCTGGCCTGTAAGGTCCATCGTACGACTTTAATTCCAGTCCGGCAAACAGGGAATAGATACCCACAGCAAGGCTTCGCGCGATCACATCTTTGTTATTTAGAATGAAGGTCCGGTCCTTCTTCACATCCAGGTGTCCGATCTCA
>JAGRNE010000431.1 GCA_020440915.1 Leptospiraceae bacterium
TCTGCGAGCGTATAAATATCTTCGATCTTCTTTAGAAAACCTTTCTCGTAGAGCAATCGTATGGTCTTTTCGCCCAGACCCGCAATATCCATCTGCTTGCGCTGACAGAAGAAGATCAAAGCATTGATTTCCTTTTCCTGACATTGCGGATTCGGGCAAAGCCAGTCCACCATGTCATCCGGTCGGACCAATTTGCTCTGACAGGAGGGACACTGTGAAGGGAATTGGAAAGGCTGGCCTTTACCGGGGTCCACAACCTCTTCCACGGCAGGAATGATTTCGCCTCGCTTACTGACTTTAACTGTAGATCCTACTCGAACACCCAGGCGCTCAATGAAGTCTGCATTATGTAATGTGGCGTAGGTTACGGTGGTGCCGGCAAGTTGCACGGGCTCCAGGCGAGCACGGGGAGTGACTCGGCCCGTGCGTCCTACAAATACTTCGATTTCCTGGACTACGGTCTCCGCCAGATCCGGTTCAAATTTCAGGGCCGTGGCCCATCTTGGTACCGCGGCGGTGAAGCCCAGGTCCAGCCGGCGAAAGCGATCGTCCAGTTTGAGAACCAGGCCGTCCACAGGAAAGGCTACTTCTTCGCGGACCTTTTCGAAGCCTTCAATTGCCTTTTGCAGATCCCCGGGACCATGAAACTCTATGGTTCTGTTGTCTTCGAATACAGGTAGTCCCAGGGAGCGGGCATAGTTCAGGAGTTCGGAATCCGATGCAAAGCGTTCCGGATCGGAGGCAAGATGCAGATCGAATGCAACCCAGCGAAGAGGTCTGCGAGCGGTTTCCCTGGATTTCTTATGCTTGAGAGAACCGGCGGCCAGGTTTCTTGGATTGGCGTAGATGTTTTCCGATTCTTCGTTGAACTTCTCAAAATCCGCGAAGGTCATATATACTTCGCCCCGGGCCACCAGATCTTCGGGTTCGCGCAATTGATGGGGAATGCTTCGAATGGTGCGTGCGTTATTGGTAACCACATCGCCCACCTGGCCGCTGCCCCGTGTGACGGCGCGGATAAGCTTTCCCTTTTCGTAATAAAGTACCAGCGTGGCGCCATCCACCTTCCATTGCAGATTGATTTTTTGACCGGGACTTAGAGTCTTCTCCGCCCAGGCCAGGGCTTCTTCGGTGGAGTAGGTGTTTCCAAGGGAAAGAATGGGAACCGTATGTTCGAACTTTTCAAAGCCTGCTTCCAGATCTGAACCCACAAGTTCTGTGGGGGAGTCCGGCTCCTTGAATTCGGGATGCTGTTGTTCCAGGCTTTGAAGCTCTTGAAGCATGGCATCGAATTGACGA
>JAGRNE010000432.1 GCA_020440915.1 Leptospiraceae bacterium
GGCATGATGCGTCTGTTCAAAGAAATGCAGTAAAGCATCCCGTGGCATCGCGAATCCCGTGGCATCGCGAATCAGGCCCTATGGCGGTAAGGGGACGCACCGGCACGACCTGGTGCAGCCCGGTGGGCCCGGTCCGGTCGGGAAAAAAAGAGGTCATCCTTGCAAGGCAGGTCGATGGATTCCCGAGAATAGTAGATAATTGCAGTTATCCTGCCGGATGGCTGCACTATGGATTTTCAAAGAGCCAACAGAGATGCCAATGGAGACACGAATCTCGAGGCCAGTAAAGAAGCAAGAACAGGAGTCGTCGTACCGGCGGCCCGGGGCCAGATCCTTCTCCCACTTTGCTTTCTGATGTTTTTTCTGTTTTGCGCCGGTTGCGTTCGAGACTTTCCTCAAAGCAACGCAAACGAAGTATATCTGCTGGATCTTCTGGACACCACTCCAGTGCGGAAAGGCACAAGCCCGGCGGATCTGTCCTCTGTAGGCTTATGGTTTCGTGCGGATTCCATTTCTGCGGCGGATGGTACTCCATTGAGTAGCTGGCCGGATTCCTCTCCCAATAGTTTTCATGCAGCCAATGGTACGGCGGCCGAGCAACCGCTTTTTCGCACGGCATTCCTTAATGGGCGCCCCGTTGTGAGCTTTGACGGCGTGAACGACTTTCTGGTCTCTTCGGACGTGGAATACCAGACGGTAACCTACATTGCCGTGGTGCAATTTACCAAAGCATGGAATCCCGGCTGGGGTACTTTCGGTCATCGTATGAATATCCTGGCCCAGAACGATGATTTTCCCAACGCCAGTACCGCTCTGTATTTCAACTGGGCTGAAGTTTCCGGAGCCGGGCAGGCCACAATATCTCTGCGGACGAAAATCGACGATGGAACGCCTATGTTCTACGTTGGCACTGGAAATGTGCAGCAGAACGAATGGTACATCCTTTCTGCCACCTTTGATGGCCAGTACGCGACGCTTTACCGGAACGGGGCTCTTCAGTCCAGCACCGGTCCCTATCCCGGAAACGTCTACAATTCCAACACTCCCTTCTATCTGGGGCGGCACGGTGCATCCACGGCAGGAACTCACAGGTTCGGAGGCGAGATGGCCGAAGTGCTTCTCTTTACGGAAGCCTTGTCCGCGCAAGATCGGGAAGGCGTAGAATGCTATTTGAGTATCAAGTACGGTCTGTCCGTGATACAGAGCTGTCTTTAGTTTCTTCGACTCATGAGAACTGCAGACCGGGCTCTGGCGCCGGTATACCTGGCTCGTACGTAAGCCGGAAATCTGGCTCGAATG
>JAGRNE010000433.1 GCA_020440915.1 Leptospiraceae bacterium
GTCCCCGTTCAATCGGTTTCTGACCGGGGCAAGGGCCGCTTTGTAATACCCGGAGCGATCAGCGAATCAGTCTTACAATGAGATTGAGCTTCTCTGCGTAGCCAATGGTTTCGTAGATCTTTTCAGGATCGATGAGTACGGTGGTGGAACTGATCTTTTGAAGAACGATTTTCTTTCCGCTGATCTGTCCGAGTAGCAACTCCATATGATTGGGGTCTTCGGTCTGAACCACGACGCATTCGTCGGTGATGGTTACGAGAGGAAGATTGTTGGACCAGTCTTCGATGGAGAACAAAAGGTTCTGGGGAAGATCGTTGGCCGAGGCACGATTGAGGAAATCCAGGAAGTCTTCCTTCTTTGCTTTCAGAAGAAGACCTTCCTGAAACGATTCCCGGGTTATCTGGAAGGTGTAAACGTTATCGAAGCTCTTGAGCTCTGCAAACATCTTCAGAAGCGATAAGCTTTCCAGAGTGATTTGCTCCGGAATCGCGATCAAGCTCAGGTCCGGGTTGATGATTATCCCGCCAGGATCGTCCTGCTCCTTGAGCTGATCGCCGTTGAAGTAATGCCGGCCCAGATCAGAGATCTCCACCCAGCGATCCGGGTATTCCACTCGCATCAGCCCCAGAAGCTGCAGAAAAAACAGGGCTGAAGTCAGCTCTTTTCGCAGCTCGATAAGGTCCTGCTGGAAATCCTTGATCTTGAATTTCTTGGAAAGTACAAGCTTTTCGCGAATCAAGGAAGCCATGACCACCGTGTACATTACGCGGTTTCGCCTCTTGATAAATTCAACACATTCGTCAAATACTGGCTTCAGAAAGAAGGGCACATAGAGGGATTCGAATACGTCTTCGTACCGAACGACACGATTGCGGGACTGACCGATTTCCTGGATAACCTGTTTCATCAATTCGAACAGGTCCTTTTTCAGGACATCTTCGTAGTTGTTTCGCAGAACGGCATCGTCCTTTTTGACGCGGACAATGTCCAGGAGTCGCATTACAGGAAGAAGGAGCTCGATCTGATAGATTTGACTCTTCTCGAGAAAGAGGGAAATGTCGGGACGCAGCAGGCGATTCTCAGTTTCCTTCAAGTCCACCTGCTTGATTTTTCCGGATTTGGCCAGGTTCAAACCTTTGCGGCTTATGTACACAATCATCTTCTTGATGTTTGTGTAAAAGTCGAGATCGTTGCTTACGACCTTTTCCTGACGCTTTCTGGTTCCTCTCTTCGTC
>JAGRNE010000434.1 GCA_020440915.1 Leptospiraceae bacterium
TGATGTCCCGACCCATCGGTAAATTGCAGGATGGAGCCCTGCGTGTGAAGGACCGCGATTATGAAACCCGCGTAGACGTAAAAACGAACGACGAGCTGGGCGTTCTGGCGGACACCTTCAACAGCATGGTAGAGGAGATTCGTGCATACTCCGATTATCTTCAGGCCCTCAACGCTTCCTACTATCGCTTTGTTCCTCGAGAATTCTTGCAGCATCTTGGTCAGGAAAGCATTCTAAACATTCGCCTGGGCGATCAGATCCAGAAAGAAATGACCGTGCTTTTTTCGGACATCCGTTCCTTTACGACCATTTCCGAATCGTTAAAACCCAGCGAGAATTTCAACTTCCTGAATTCTTATCTCAAACGTGTGGGACCGGTAATCCGCAATTCCCGGGGATTCATTGATAAGTACATTGGCGACGCTATTATGGCGCTGTTTCCGGACAGTCCTCGCAACGCCGTGGAAGCCGCGATTAACATGCGGCGAGAACTGCTGGAATTCAACAAGTACCGTCTGGAGAACGGATATATTCCCATCGACATTGGAGTGGGAATGCATACCGGGGTCTTGATGCTGGGAACCATCGGCGAAGAGGAAAGGATGGAGAGCACCGTCATTGCGGATGCGGTGAACCTGGCCAGTCGTCTGGAAGGGCTGACCAAGAAAATGGGGGCTCATATCATCGTAAGCGAAGACACTCTTCGTCAGGCGCTGGAGGACGTTCAGGTCAACTATCGATTCATGGGCAAGGTTCGAGTCAAAGGCAAAACTCGTTCTGTGCCCGTATACGAAATCATCGACGGCGATGCCGACGAACTTGTAGAGAAGAAGGCTAATCGAAAGGATGCGTTCGAAAGAGGCGTCATGCTATACCACAAGCGGCGTTTCGATGAAGCGGAAGCCACCTTCCTGAAAATTTACGAAGATGTGCCAGAGGACAAGGCGTCGTTGATCTATCTGGAGCGATGCCGAAAGTACGCCCGGGCCAATCATGAAGATCCGGTCTTCGCCGAAGGCCTGGACGATGAGTCCAA
>JAGRNE010000435.1 GCA_020440915.1 Leptospiraceae bacterium
CTCATTTTCTTCGTTTGATCTTTTAGCAAACACGCTAGTCATATGGGGTGTCTCTTATTTCTGCCGCAGTCCATACAAATTCCAACAATGCAAACAGCTCGTATATGTCCTCCATTTGAACTCACGGTTGTAGGTGCGACGCACAATCGGGAAATATCCATTGATCCGGTAGCAATCCGATTGCCATGGAATGAAGGCGAACTCTCGAAACCCGCGATCAGCCGGGTGCCATCCCGGAGTTGCGAATTTGATTTGACTGCATCGCGGATGACCCTTCCGGATAAATTGCAGGCAGCGACCTTCACCGCCATTTTCTCCAACCATGACAACCAGACGCAGCTACAATTTCCAGGGTCACCTTGTTGGGTTGCTCCAGATTCTAAGTATAGGCGGGTGTTTTTCCGGCGCGATGATGTTGATTTTCTCAGATATGCCTCTGGCTGGTTCCGTGACACTGGGACTGGGCCTGCCTGCCCTGATCGCGGGCGGCATTCTGGCAAACAAGCTGGCAAATTCCTGGCGAAAGGAACGTCTGACAGAAGTCCTGGCTCAGCCCGAGAAGTTCATTATAGCCCGCTTCCACGATACGGAAACAGGAGAAGAAGTCATACTGACCAAGGATGAATACTTCAGGGGCAAAAAAGA
>JAGRNE010000436.1 GCA_020440915.1 Leptospiraceae bacterium
CGATGAAGAGGGGCAGGCTGATACGTATGAAAGGAAAATAGCAATCTGCTCCAGAGCTTATAAAATCCTCACTGAAGAAGTGGGAATGAAACCCTGGGACATTATTTTTGACCCCAACATTTTTGCAGTAGCTACAGGAATTGACGATCATAATAATTACGCAGTAGATTTTATTGAAGCAACCCGCTGGATAAAAGACAACCTTCCTCATGCTCTCGTCAGTGGAGGTGTCAGTAATGTATCCTTTGCTTTTAGAGGCAATGATGCGGTCAGAGAGGCCATTCATGCAGTTTTCCTTTACCATGCCATCCGCGCAGGAATGGATATGGGAATCGTGAATGCAGGCATGCTCCAGGTGTATGAAGATGTACCCAAAGAACTCCTGGAAAGGGTTGAAGATGTCGTTCTTAACCGCCGGGAAGACGCGACGGAAAGACTTGTAGAATTTGCAGAGACAGTAAAAAACAGCGGACAAAAACGGGTTGTCAACCTTGAATGGAGAGAAAAACCCGTTGGTGAGCGCCTTACCTATGCCCTGGTAAATGGAATTATAGATTATATCGATGCAGATACAGAAGAGGCTCGCCTTCAGTTTGATGAGCCTCTGCATGTGATCGAAGGCCCATTGATGGAT
>JAGRNE010000437.1 GCA_020440915.1 Leptospiraceae bacterium
ATTGGCTTTCAGGCTGGCGGCAGTCTTCGACCACCACGGCAGGATGCGGGCAATCACCTGCCCCTCAGCCCGGGCGTTAGCGAGCATCTGGAAGGCCTGGGCCGTGGGCTCAGCGCCGTTTGTGCGCAGCGTCGTGGCAAGCCATTGGCTGGCACCTTTGCGGTCGCCGTAGGGCTGCATGGCAGCCATGACCTCGCTCAACATCGCCTCGGTGGAACCGTTGAAAGCAAATTTGCAATCTGAAAAATTTTGATCGTCGGGCGGTCGATCGCGCGCATCTGCGCGTTCTGTCTGTTCTGCTCTGCTCTGCTCTGCTTCTGCTCTGCTCTGCTCTGGGGGCGTTTCATCGGCCGTTCCTGAAACGTTACATGGCGTTTCAGCCTTGCGTTTCCTGTGTTTTCTGACACGCTCAGTGGAGCGGTCGGAAACAAATTGGCGCCGATTCCAATTATGTGGCACGCGCCCGTCTGGTGTGATGTCAATGAGGCCAGCCAGTATCAGATCAGACAGATGCTGCTCTATGTCCTGTGATGACATCCTCAACCTAAATGCCATGTCATCGATGCTTGGAAGCGTTCCATCTGCTGTCGTGCTGGCTAGGCACAAAATGTTTATCCATGTTC
>JAGRNE010000438.1 GCA_020440915.1 Leptospiraceae bacterium
GTACGCCAATGGAGCGCTGCGCAGGAATACATTGAAGAACAAACCAAAGGGCGGGGGGCTCTGTAACATGGATACGGCGCCAAATCTCACCCACCGTGCGAACCTGCTTCCCACGGGCAGTGGCAGTGGCGCGGCACAAGCCGCGCACGCACAGGCCAATTACGCACTTGAACTCAAAAACCTGCGCAAGCGCTTTGGCAAGACCGAAATCATCCGCGGCGTCAACCTTGCCGTCAGGGCTGGTGAGCGCGTCGCCATCATCGGGCCCAATGGCGCCGGCAAGTCCACGCTGTTCAATCTGATCAGTGGCCGCTTTGAACCCACCAGTGGCGACGTGCTGCTGAACGGGCATCGTATCAATGGCAAACGGCCGTTCGAGATCAATCGCCTTGGTCTGTCGCGCAGTTTTCAAATCACCAACATCTTTCCCAAGCTCAGCGTGTTTGAAAACTTGCGCTGCGGCGTGCTCTGGAGCCTGGGCTACAAATACACCTTTCTGAAATTTCTAGCGAATCTGCATGACGCCAATGCGCGCGCCGATGCACTGATGAAGATGATTCGACTCGATACGAAACGCGATGTGCTTGCCGTGAACCTCACCTATGCAGAGCAGCGTGCGCT
>JAGRNE010000439.1 GCA_020440915.1 Leptospiraceae bacterium
ATACATGGCGGCGTCGGCGTTTTTCACCAACTCGTCGCAATCCTGGCCGTCGGCCGGGTAATAGCTGATGCCAATGCTGGCGGAGATATGGATTTCGTGTTCCGCGAGGAAAAACGCTTTTTCGAAGACGGCCAGCAGCTTGCAAGCCACCATGGTGGCATCCTGATTGCCGCCGAGATCCTCGATCAGCAGGATGAACTCATCGCCGCCCAGCCGTGCCAGCGTGTCGCAGGCGCGAATCGTCTTACGTAATTCCTCGGCCACCATTTTCAGTAGTTGATCGCCAAGCTGATGGCCCAAGGTATCGTTGATATTCTTGAAGTGGTCCAGATCGATGAACAGCACGGCCAGGCGGGTATTGTGGCGGGCCGCGTGCAGAATGCCCTGAGTCAGGCGGTCGTTGAACAGGATCCGGTTCGGTAGTTCGGTCAACGGATCGTGATGGGCGAGGAAAATGAGTTGCCGCTCGAAGTCCTTGATCGCCGTGATGTCGGTGAAAACGCCGACATAGTGGGTGAGGCAACCGGCCTGGTCCTTCACCGCGCTGATGGAGAGCAGTTCAGGGTATACCTCGCCGTTTTTGCGGCGATTCCAGATCTCGCCGTGCCATTTACCATCCT
>JAGRNE010000043.1 GCA_020440915.1 Leptospiraceae bacterium
AAAAAAAAGCGCAATTAAACTCGAAAGACCAGGACCAGATGACCAGGAAACGCCCCACTCTATCCGTTATTCTTCCCACTTACAACGAATCTACCAATCTACCCATACTCCTGGGAAATCTGAAAACGACGCTGTCAGAAATTGACCACGAAATCCTGGTCGTGGACGACAATAGCCCGGATCGCACCTGGGAAATTGCAGAAGACATTGCACAAAAAGACGATAGCATTCGCGTGATTCGCAGAATCACGGACCGGGGACTTTCCAGCGCCGTCATCACGGGAATGGAAGTGGCGGAGGGAGATGTATTTGCTGTCATGGATGCGGATCTGCAGCACGACGAAAATCTACTGCCGAGAATGGTCAAAGCCCTGGTGGACGAAGACTTCGATCTTGTTGTAGGTTCCCGGGCCGAAGAAGGCGGAAGCTACGGCGAATGGTCCAGACGAAGACGTTTTATTAGCTGGGTGGCCACATTCCTGGCCCGCACTTTTCTGCCTCTGGAAATCAAGGACCCTATGAGCGGCTTTTTTGCTCTCAAGCGCGAAGTGTTTGAGAAGTCCGCCAATGTAATCAATCCCCGCGGATTCAAGATACTGCTTGAGTTCATTGGCCGCACTCCTGGCCTGAAGATGAAAGAACTGGGATATCATTTTCGCAACCGGCAACATGGGGAAACCAAGCTCAGCGGATCGGTGGTGCGCAACTACCTGGTGGCTCTCTTTGATCTTCGCTTTGGAAAATACATCTCTCCTACCTTCTTCCTCTATGTATCCGTGGGAGCCTCCGGCATTATAGTAAATTTCATTGGATTTCAGCTCGGCGAAGGCCTGGGTTTACCCAAAATCAATACCGGTCTTTCGGATATGCTGGATCCTCTTTGGCTTTCTGTTCCTTTCGGTTATCAGCTTGCCATTTTATCCAACTACTTGCTCAACAACTACGTCACCTTCAGCGAAGTCAGGCACCGGGGCTTTGATTTGCTCAAGGGGCTTCTGTACTTTGAGATAATCTCCGTTCTGGGTCTGCTGGTCCAGGTAAGCGTTTTCCAGCTTTTGCAAACCAACGGTTTCATGGAAGGATGGGTGGCCCCGGAGTACACAAAGTATCCTTCGCTGGCGGCCGGTATTGCTGCCGCCACAGTCTCCAACTACTTCCTGAACCGAAACTTCACCTGGAAGGATTTTCGCCCATGACTACTTCGAGCTCTTCCGTTGCCTCCAACATTCCGAAGAAACCTGAGACCGGGAAGGTCTGGTCTGCAGGTTCCGGCGCAAGAAGATTGCGTACAGCAATGACAGTGGCAGCGCTTCTGGCAATGCCCATGATTTCCTCACTTTGCAACACGGCTGTGACCATGGCGCCTGTACAGAAGCCCAATCCGCTCATCAACCTGAACCGGGTGGTGCTGGAACCCATGGAGAAGAAGGCCACCGGAGAGCCAGAAGTTGTGGTGCGAAAAACCCGGGAAGGACAGAACTACATACTGCTCAATCTTTCTTTTCAGGGGGCCGGACTGCACATTGTGGATGCCATCCGCACCGGTCGCATTCTGGAGCATAAGATTGTTGTTCGAGACTCCAGAGGTCGAGTCATCGGCAGTAGCCCAATCAACTTTCAGGCGGTGAAGGTTACACGAACGCGAATTCAGAAGGACGAACAGGATATTCTGGTAACCGACGAAAATACCAGCGTGCCTCTGGAGGATGCCACCGAAGGTCGGGAAACAGTTCGTCGATCCTATTCGCTTCGTACATTCAGCGAAGACGATCGAATTCCACAGTCCATTGTACTGACCAGCGTTCCCGAGCCAGGGCAACATATTTCGGTATATGTAGAAATTAGTCTTGTGGACCCTGTGCTGCAGGAATTGTGCAGCTCGGTGGAAGCCGGGGCCTGTCCCAGGGCTCAGAAAATGGTTTTTCGCGAAGTGGAAACCGATAACCGGGATGTAATCCAGGAAATCATTGATCGGTATAAGAATTACGAAAGGGGCCCGTTTCGCTTCGAGCTCAAAAAAACTCCGGACTATTACAGACAGGCCATCAAGGATGAAATCGGTGAACTCAACAAAAGAGATACCCATGATCGCTATACCGACGCTCTGACTCCTGGCGGAAATAAATTCCAGGAGTATTCCAACGTTGCTCGCACAGGAAGCCGAGTTTTCTACCGCGAATGGAGGCTGCTGGGCGAGCCCAGGTACTTCAAGATTTCGCTCAAGAAAGAAGTGGAAGATAGCCTGGAAGAGGAAAAGAAGGAAAAGCAGCAAGAGGAAGAGCAGACCCTGGAAGGCAGGGACGATCTTCTGAAGACTCCGGAAGGGTCCTACGAAGACATCAAAGATCCGGAAGGCAGTTACGAATAGCGGCATCTGGCGTCGCTGTTGGACGAAGTACAGTTAGAACCCGCATCTTGCGGGATAATTCGCCACAGGCAAAAGTAACAGTCCTACAGAGGAGCATTTGATGATTCGCTGGCGCATTGCCAACGCATAGAACGGGCTCAACGGAAGGGGCGGTCTGCACATTTCACAATGCAGAAATGCCGGTTACCGCTAAAATTCTAAAGTTCGATGGTATCGCCCTGCCGGGCCAGAAGCAGCTCCAGCTTATCGCCGTACTTCCGATTATGCTCGACTGCTTCTTCGAAAAGCTTGTAGGTGGTGAAGTCATCGTGGGCCGGCTCATGGTGGGTCAGGGCCAGTCGCTTAACGCCCCATTCGATGGCGCAGTCCACGGCGATAACCATGGCCGTGTGTCCCCATCCAATTTTCTGCTCGCTCTCCTTGAGCGAATACTGAGCGTCCATTATGAGTAGATCCGCATCTTTGAAGAAGGGCTTTTTCTTTTCGATCAACCCTTCCAGATCCGGGCCATAGAATTCGGTGTCCGTGGCAAAAATGAAGCGCTTGCCTTCTTTATCCACTCGATAAGAAGTGCTGCCGCCTGGATGAATCAGCGCCTCGGTGGTAATTTCAAAGTCTCCTACCCTGAAGCTATCGCCCTGATCGTAGGTATGAAAGGTTTTCTCGGACTGCATATCCTGAAAGCCCAGGGGAAAGAACTCGAATTGTTGCTGCTTTGTGAATCGCTCCTCGCAATCCGGAATGCAAGAATGAAAATGAACATGGTTTCCCGGAATGTAGCCCGGCGCAAAAAATGGCCAGCCCTGAATGTGGTCCCAGTGAGTATGCGTCATGAGGATGTGAAGCGCTCCCTTGTGCCCCCGAGCCATCATATCATAGCCCAATCGACGAGCTCCGGTGCCCATGTCGAAAATAAGCTGATCCTCGCCACTGCGTACTTCCACACAGGTAGTGTCCCCGCCCACCATTCCGGCCAGAGGCGCTGAAAGCTTTTCATAGATCTGGTCTACAGAAAGGTCCGGATTTCCTTTCCACAGAGATTGCGCCGATTTCAGTATTTCATGTACCCGGCTACGATAGTCCCTGGGATCCATGGGAGAAGGAAGGGAGCCCCGGACACCCCATAATTTTATTTGCACCGATTCATCCTCATAGAGCAGTGTTTTTGAGCAGGCGTACTGTATTATTTTCGGTCGATCTACTCTGTAACAGGTAAAAAAGAATTCATGGCTTCTGCCACACTACAACAAAAGCTATTTAGAATTGCTTCCCGCAGTCGCAGCTATTTCGCTCACCCGGCGGTGATCCCCTGGAAGGAATTTCGAGCCCTGGAGCATGCGGAGCTCTTTGGCCGAGACCATTCTGGTAGAACCCTGGAGCTTGGTAGCGGTTGGGGAGAATTTGCTGTGCAATGGGCTCAACTGCATCCGGAACAGGATATTGTGGCCATGGAGATAAAACCGGAAAGGATTACGGCCACGCTAAAGAAAATCGACTCCCGGCGCCTGTCCAATCTGAGGATTCTGCCGGTTAATTTTTCCTGGTTTCTTCTAGAGCTCTTTCCGGCGCATTGCTTCGATACCATCATCATCAATTTTCCGGATCCCTGGCCCAAACGCAGACATTGGAAACACAGACTGGTGCAGCCGGACTTTCCAGAAATCGTCCATACTCTGGCCAGGCCCGGCGCACTGCTGCATATTGCCACGGATCACGGCCCTTACAGTCGACGAATCCTCCAGAGATTCCGGAAATATCCCGATCTTTGGAGAAGCAGGATGCCGGCCCCGGGTTATGTTCTGGAGCGACCGGCGGGAATTCCGGAGACCAGGTTTGAGAGAATCCAGTCCGGCCTGGGATTCCGTCCTCGATTCATGCAATGGGAGCGGATTGATGAATAGTGTTCAGGATTTGTACGGGCCAGTCCCTTCTCTGGCAGATAGCATTTCGGACCAAAGCAGTCCTTCTTCGGATGCTGGCCCATCCGATAGTAAGCAGGACCGCCGATCTGGATTTCCACTCAAGCCGGGACAGAAGATCAGCCGCAAAAAGGTAGAAACGCTGTTGGAACAGAATCGAAGAATGCGCGATTTGCTGGAAGCCTGGCCCGCTCGAAAGATCATGATGGGCTTTGAGAAGGACTGGAATGAGAAGAGGGAGCGATTCCTGAATCACAACGAGCCGGTAAGCCTGGAGCCCCGTCCTGAATGATTGCTTTTTTCTTTCTCGTATTTCTGGCCGCACTATCCTTTACCACTCCAGGACATCTGGGCTTTGGACTGAAGCATTTCCACGGCCATGCGGCGCTGATTCTCATTCTGCTGCCGCTGGCCATTCCCTTTGAGCCCTATCTTCGCAATACAAAATTTGTAAAGAAGCTGGAAGAGTGGAGCAGCACTCCCTACCCCCTTCATTTTCCTTTCACGCGGCCCTCCCTTAACAGCATTCTCTGGGTTCCGGTTCTGGCTCCCTTGCTTTTCTGGGGACTATGGGTTTTGCGCATGCGACGCTTTTTGCCGCCTCCGGATGGACTGGGCGATAGTCTGCTTCTTCTGGAACATGTACCGGCCCATGCCATCCAGTTCGGATACCTGGGCACATTCGATGAAATTCTTGCCCTGTTCTGGAGATCCAGAGCCTATCTGTGGCTGAATCAGAGCACCGGAATGTCCGCGGCCGATGCCATAGGTATCATTAGCTGTGTGGCAGGCACACTGCACGGCGTTGCGGTCTTTCTTATAACAGCGCGACTGCATCCTGTTCGTCGACTGGCAGCCTTTGCGCTGCTTTTCTTTGTGCCTGCCCTTCAGCTTTATGCCGGCTACGTTGAAAACTACAGTTTTGCATCCATGTTTGTATTTCTGGTCGTGGTCTCGGGCATTGTGCAGCTGGAACGATGGAAAGCGAACCGGCCGTTGTATCCCGAGGTGCCGGCCTTCTTTGCGGCGCTGGGAGCCGCCCATCATATGGTGGTGGTATTTTCTCTGCCGGCGCTGATGTTGCTTGTATTTATCCTTTCTACGAATCGAAAATCCGGAGCCTTCGTCTGGAAAGACTTTCTGAAGCTGGGAGCCCGAGCGACGGCCACCGGGCTGATCATTCTAGGAATTGTCTGGTATTATTTCTTCTTTGTGATTTCCAATCCTATCGAGCTACACAAGTCCTTCGCCTTTCAGCCCGCCATCTACCCTTTAAAGCGATTAATCTCCTGGCAACATCTGAAGGAAGGATTGAACATTCTGGTACTTGTGGCTCCAGCCGCCATTGGTCTGATCTCGGTGTATTTTCCAGGACCATCGATGCTCTACGCGAAGTGCAAAGCAAGTATGGTTGCCCTGGTAATCCGGATGCAAAATTCCAGGAAGAAAGCCGCTTCAGCAGTAAGGAATGACGAGGACGAAAACGCCAGGGAAGGGCAAAGCGATAGCTCCAATTACAACCGAAGCGAAGAAAGCAAATCCGGCTACGCACAAAGCTTGACCGGCGACGAAAGCTCTGAAAACAGTTCCGGCCAGAAGGCCAATGCAGTCCAGAGCCACGATGAATCCTCTGGAGCCAGGCTGCATCTAAAGGTATTTGGCCGGTTGCTCCAGTATGCCAGACAGCATCCTTCGGAAGCCTTTGCGCTGTCCGTCTTCCTATGCTTTCTGGGTCATAGCTTCATCTGGAATCCTGTTATTGGATTTCCGGCAGACTGGGATCTCTTTTCCTTTTATCACGGGCCCCTCCATGTATTTCTTTATCTGCGGATCTTTGTGCGCGAAGAGCCCTTTCAGCTCTTATGGCTCCGGCGGGCGCTGCTTCTTACAGTGTTGCCCTGCTTTCTCTGGATCAGTGGTAATGCCCGGTACAGTCCGCAAAGCCAGTTTCATGTTCAACAGGCCAGCCGCAATCTAGAGCAGTTTCTGGGGCTGATTCAGAAAGAGAAGATTTTCTTTCGCATCCCGACTTTGCAGCGCCAGAGAACTTACATCGAGGTGCGTATGTTTATTGTCCGGGCCTGGAACCAGATCCAGTATCTCCGCATTCCAGAGTCCAAAAAAGAAGAGCTGCAGGAGAGGCTGATCCAGGGATTGATGCAATTCCAGTCGCTGGCCCTTCAGGAGAAGTCTGTGTATGACTCCCAGCTACCACAGGTCTATTACAGCCTGGGAGATCTGAACGCAGAGATTACAGAATTGCAGCGAATTCGCTAGTTCAGGATTCCCGGAGTGGAGCCTCTATGCCATGGGATTACTTCCGAGGCAGTAATTCTCTGGATCGGAAGGCCGCTGTAATCGCTAAATGCCTGCCCGGCAAAGTAGAATCGTTCATGTGTGCGGGGCCGACCGCCCACTTCCTCCGATGGGAAGACTGAAACCCAGGTTGGGAAGGGCTAACGTATCCCATTCCGCGATTCGCGAAGTGCAGAATCGGAAGCGGTTTATTAGTCGCTAATGGATAGAAAGAGCGCAGATGTGCTGCATCTGGTATCACATTCTGCTGTACAGGTCTGGAAGGCTCTGAAGTCCGATCCGTCGCCGGGATAGCCAGTGGAAGTGCTGCAGGTATCGTAGCAGGCATCGATGCCCGTAGGACAGAGCACCAGATACTCTACCAGGGCCTCTGTTGTCGTATCCGGATCTTTCTTGCACTGTCCAGCTGACAGAATAGCTATGAAAACCAGAAGAATAATTGCGATTCGGCCCATGTCCCACCAATTCCAGAATTGCCTATGTATCTACAATCCTTATTTTCCTGGAAATTATCCCGCGCCTTCATGACTCGAGCCATCTCCACTATATACCAATACCTGGTATGGGTATATAGTGGCAAGGATTTTTCCTCTTCCAGCGGTCTTCCGGGCCCCGAGGCCAGGGCCCGCCTGAGAATGCCCGGCTCTGTCTGCATTCAAGGGTATATCGTGTCCAGGGCTGCCGTCCTGGGCTGTTTTGCCCTGCTACTGGCCGGCTGTAGCCCCTATAGCCATGGATTCAAAGTAATGGATCCTGCTACCAATTGCAAAGACTGCTACCATTCTCTCTATTTTCTGACAACACAGTCTGAACCAGGAGCGGCTGTGGAATTGGCCCTGGCCGGAGATTATGCAGGCGCCGAGAATTCCCTGAAAGCTCTGGCCCAGGAGGCAGAGACTGAAAAAGAGCTCTGTCTGCTACTCAACAACCGTGGGCTTCTGCGAATGCTTCAGGACGATTCTTCCGGGGCGCTGGGACTGCTCTGGAGGGCCCATTCAATGTGCCCCAACAATGAAACCATTGAACGGAATCTGAAAATCTTGCTTTCCAGATTCCCTGATCCTTGAATGCTTTCCGTCCATGGTCGGCAACACAGCCAGAGATTCGGATCCGTTTTGCAGACCGCAGATCAGCAATGGGAAAGCAGCAAGGACCGGAGTCCCGGGGTCGGTTTTCGCTCTCTGCCAGGGGCCAGGCAGTCCACTGGCGCGCAACCGGAGCACGACCATTCCGGGGCAGGCCCGGCGAAGCA
Organism: Leptospiraceae bacterium; assembly: GCA_020440915.1. Lineage (GTDB taxonomy): Bacteria > Spirochaetota > Leptospiria > Leptospirales > Leptonemataceae > UBA3465. The sequence continues at coordinate 7,856 of JAGRNE010000043.1, forward strand.
GTAGCCTTCTACTGGCGCTGATGATTTGTATCGCAAGCTGCCAGGGCACAGATCCAGTGGGCGAGGAGTATTATCTGCTTTCGCCCATTCTCATCGCAGGAATCAACCGCCCCTCTGCCCCCACCAATCTAAGCGCCAGCTACGACCTGGCTTCTCGTAGCATCTTTTTGCAATGGCAGCCATCGGTGGATCCGGATACTGGCGCTGTCTGGAACGATTATCGCATCTACTATTTTCTGGGCGCTCCGCCGGCCAACATCTATCTCGATCGCTACCGCCTGGCCAGCAGCAACCGCACATATTACTCTATCGATTCAGATCCCTTTAACGGAACCATCTACTTCGCCGTGACCGCCTATGAAAGAGGATCCGAGTCCCTTCCCAGCAACTTCGCGGAGATTAGCCTTTGATATTCCCGGTATTTTTTTTCGCCCTATTTTCTGTACGTCCTTCCTTCAGCAATAAAGCGGGCGAATCAACCTGGTCCGGCCCTGCCCCGGGGATTCGCCACACCATCGACCCGCTGGCTTTTCTTCTCGCTCTTGTTCTTCTGTCCTTCGCGCTGTGTCCCATGCCTGCTCAGGCCCGGGAGTCCTCGACAGAGTCTTCAGAACAGTATTCGATCTGGCCAGAGGTTTTCCTTCCTGGTTACAATGCTTTTCGCAACGAATCCTACATAAGCGGCTCCTTTCTGCTAATTGGAAGAATCCTGACTGCGTACAGCGCCTACTATTATCATGCTCGATACATTAACTACGAAAGCGCTGCCCGGGCCGCCCGACTGGCGGACATCTACTACGGTCCTGGCCTGGAATATGCGGATCCATACAGCGGAGACTTCTTGAGCAGTCAGGATCTGCAGAATCGTGCGGGCCGATCCCAAAACTATTACCATCTTTCCCTGGCATTGCATGCAGGTCTTACTGCGGCAGGTCTGTTCCAGGGCTATCGAATACAGCAAGATTTGCAGGAGCGGAATCTCAAAGAACTGGAAATTCGCGGACTGCGCCAGGTGCCCATGGCTTCTTTTCAGTACAGCTGGAAGCTAAGCTTTGACGGTGAGCCCCGGATCTGGCCGACTAACCCAGCAGCTCGTCAATGGGCATGGCCTGCTCATTGAGCGAGTCCGGCAACTGTTTGCGAATCAATGGCCATAGAATTAGAATCATTCGCCGAAGCGCCGGTAGGATCAAATAATCGTAGAGGCGATATTCCGACCGGTTGCGAATTAGAAGGCCGGAAAAGATGCGAAGCAGCGGCTCCATCCCGGATCGCTCTTTCCAGTTAATCTGCACTCTGTAGGCCCTGGGATAGCGTGCCTCATAATCCTTTCGCCTCTTTTCCATCTCGCTCAGCTTTTCGGCCAGCGAAGGATCGCTATTGCTGGAAAGCAGGATCTGGCCGGCCAGATGAAATATCTCAAAGGTTTCTCTGTGGAATCGGCCATCGTATTCCAGCTTCAGCTCCTTCTGGATCCTCTCCATTTCCGAAAGGCCCATCATGGCTGATTCGGCAATCCTCAGATCCTCCAGAGGGTTGGGGCTGAATCGACGAATTACAAAAGACAGGAAGGGAGAAATCACAACTCGATCCCAGAGAACATGAATAAGGGCCGGAATCCTGGATCGGTGCAGAAAAAGCGTCTTGCGCGCAAACCCGGGAAGGTAAAGCACGTTCTTGATCAAATCGTCGGAAAGCTGCAGGAATCGTAGAAAGCGAGCCAGCTGAAGTCCTTTGAATTCGCTGCTGTTGGCCAGACTACCGTGCAAATCGCCATCGCTCAAATAGAGCTGCAGAGTGATGCGTGTATTCAATTCATTCCAGTAGGATCGTCGCTTCAAAAAGCTAATGTTGCGAAACCGGGACCAGCCTCCGGTCTGGCACCAGACATGAATGCCTCGCATGTTGCGAACAGACCGTAGCTGGCGAAAATACTGCGCATAGTCAAAGCCTACAAAACAGGGGAATTCTCCGAATCCTTCGTATTCCCGTCTGGCCTGAAGCTCCAGAAGGAAAGGCGCCGGGCTAGCCAGAGCATACGGATTGAGCTCTTGATGTCGAATAAAGTCAGATTGGGAGAACTTGTAGGAGAGCAAAAAAGAAGGGTTCTGCTCGAGCCCCGCAGGAATGCTGGAAAGCAGGGTTTTTCGATTCCACAGTAGGTCTCCCAGAGGTCCGGAACCCAGAGTCCAGGTGCGAAGAACCATGACTTTCTTGCGCGATTCGAATTCCGGCAGAACCAACTCGATAAACCTGCGAAGCTGCGCCGGCTTCTTGAGCACAAGTCCACTGCGAAAGGGACTGCTGACGTCCACGCCGTCGGATTCCCCGATCCGAAAGATGATTCCGCCAAGTTCAGGAAAATCGTCCAGAAGCTGTCCTATACATGATGCGATGTGCGAATAAAGCCCATCGCCTGTTACTCCCGAAGGAGTGTGAATTCCGTACCATACATCTGCTGTAAGATAAGGAGTCATGGAATGATCGAGGGAGATGCGAAACAATCTCCTGTAATACTTACGGTACCGTCGAATGAATGGTTCCAGCTCCGCATTTGAAGATAGGGTTGTGACATCTGAAACCGGAGCGGAGCTCGTAGCCGGTTCAGCGCCGCTTGGCGCCGGCTGCGTGGAGGCGCTGATGCTGGTCCAGGAAGGTTCCGCTTTCCGGGATTGCGGCCCGGGATAGATCAGATAGCCCGCTTCATCTATGGAAAGAGAATTGTACCCAATCTTGCGCACCCGCTTTACGTACTGCAGGAAGTTTTCTCGGATCTTTCGGTGAGTTTTCTTTTTTACTTTGCCGCCACGATTCAGTTCATGAGTGGGAGCTTTGGACCAGTTTGTTGTGCTGGCATGTTTGTGTCGCACAAAGAAGGGTGCGCTGGCATCCACCATGTAAATCTGCTCATTGTTAGGCCCCTGGTTTGCTTTTTTCATTGGAAGGACTCCTTTCCAGGGAATGATTCTTTATTGTTTCGCATCGACGGTGTGGTTTGCATTTGAATCTTCTGGATCTGGTATGGATGCTGGCTGGCCTGGACTCCACTACGCTTCGCGATGCTTCTGGCGTGCCGACTCCAGAATGGCACACAATACAACTATGGAACCTCCCAGGGCTGTGGCCAGGGTAGGACTTTCTTTCAAGATCAGAAAGGCAAAGATTGCGCTGTACACAGGTTGAATAGAAGCGATGATGCTGGCAGTCCTGGCAGACATCCTCAGAATGGCGCGGACCAGCAAAGTGTGCGAAAACGCCGTAAATACCAGTCCAAGTAGGATCAGATTTAGCGCATCCCCCGGCTTCACCGAAAAAGGCATAAATACCAGGGCGGGCAAAAGCAGCGCGCCGGCGGCCGTAAGTTGAATCATCATAATTCGAGATCCGTTCTGCGTATGCAATCTTCGCCGGATAATCAAGTTGCGTGCCGTAAGCAGGGCGGCAGAGATTAAACCGAAGAGCAAACCCATGCGATCAAGGCTGGCCGCCGACAATCCTATGATGGCAATTCCTGCAGTGGCCAGCGCAGCAAGGGCCACATCCACTCCGGACCGGCGAAAATCCACCCTGCCTTCCAGGAATGGTTCCACCAGTGCCGTCATCAGAGGATAGGTGTACATGGCCACCATGGCCAGAGCGATGGTCGAAAGTCGACCTGCCTGAAAGAAGGTCATCCAGTGCGCCGCCAGTAGCATTCCAGAAAGGATCAGCCAGAAGAGCATCCTTCCTTTTGTTGCCTCTGAGGATGTTGCCTTTGTCGGAGCAGAGGCCGCTTCCGTCTCGCCGTCTGGCTCTGCCTGGCGTGAGCCGCTTCGCCAGCCCATCACTTTCAAATAGAACCAGAGACCGGCGGCCCCCAGCAATGCGCGGGCACAGATCAGCACAGGTACAGGCCAATCGATAAAACGAGTAAAGAGCAAGGTCATGCTCAGTAGCAGATTGGCCAGGTGCAATTCCAGAAGAGCGGACCGCATTCGATGAACACTTTTCGGCAGCAGGCCCTGTAACCAAGCGGAAACGAATGAGCATTGTTACAGAGTGATGAGTTTTATCCGGTTGTATAGACCTTACTACCAGTCCTCTGCCAGTCCTGCAGCCAGGCTGGAAACGGCGGATACTGGAGAACGGAAACTGCAGACCGCAGCCCGGAGCGAGCACAAACGAAAGAAACCTCAGGCACTACCGACGACTACAGGGATCCCGGGAGCAGGAAGGGACCTGCCTGGAAATTGTTGACGGTAGAGTATTCCATATACATTTATTTTCTATGAAAGCCAGCGCCTTTCTACTACTTTCGCTTTCAATTATCGGTCTACTGCTCTTTGGCGGATGGGCTGCCCTGGGTTGGTATCGGGTTACTCTGGGCGATGGTTTTTCAAATGCAAGCCGTTCCGAGATCTTTGAGAGATGCGCAAATCAAGGATCCAGCGAATTGGACATGGTCCGTTGCGCAGGTCAGGCTGAAGGAATGCAGAGCCGCCAGCAGACCAGGACCATTCTTTTGCTGGCATTGCTAAGCTTTCTCATTTTTCCTCATCTTCTGCATACCTCGGCTCTCCTGCGCTATCTTCGCACCGGGAATCGGTTTGATCTTGAGAAATCTGCCTTCTGGGCCCTGATTCCGCTAACGTCTCCCTGCATTGTGCTGGGCATACCTTTTGGTATCTGGGCGCGCAAGGCAGTAAAGTCATCCTATTCCAGGAAATCCACGCAGGAAGCAAGAATCAGTTGAAAGCTACGCTGTCCATCTCCAGGGCCACGGCGCTACGCTCCATTCGAAGAGTAATAGCATCGCCAACCCGGACTCACAGCGCGAGGGCGGGCCAGAGGCCTTCAAGGCTCAGCGGATTTGTGCTCGGGGATTTCTTCGTCGTCTGGCCGCCCACCGATAACATCCTTCAATTACTGGGATTCGAATCCCCGGGATTTTTCGGGGGACGCATTATTGCCGACCGGGGACGCTGCATTCTACAGGGACATTTTTTCTCCAGCGTCGGGGCATGGGTACGGTCCCTGGCCATGATTCTACTGCCTCCGATCTATTTGCTGGAGAAACTCATGTACGCTTTTCCAGCAGTCCTGGAATGGCGCCCGATGGTGGCCTTCTTGAAAACGGCAACACCGGTGTTCTTGTTCTGGTTCATAGCTCTGGTAGCCCTCCTTCGAGAGGACCACAACGCCGACGATAAAAGACATGTATTTAGTGTATTTAAGAGAATCTTTCCGGTAGTCTGAATGGCTAACTTCGGCGCTCGCGCCGCATCTTTGAGCCGGACCTGCAAAGCTGTGGCCCATTCGCGGAGCGGCCGACGATCAACAATAGCAGAACCCTGACACACAAGAGCTGAATAATGGTTCGGAACCTGCGCTGCTTTGCTATTCGCTGCTATTCGCCGGGACTCTTGATTAGCGAAGGGATGGTGCGAAGAACTATGACTACATCAAGAAGTAGCGACCAGTTTTCGATGTAGTAGATATCGGCTCGCACTCGCTTTTCTATGGAGGTGTCTCCACGAAGCCCCTGGATCTGCGCCCAGCCGGTGATTCCGGATTTGACGCTGTGGCGCCGCATATAGTGATCGTAGCGCGTCTTGAACTGTTCCACAAAGTGGGGCCGTTCCGGTCTCGGTCCAACCACAGACATTTCGCCCTTGAGAACATTGATGAATTGCGGAAGCTCATCCAGGGACGTTTTTCGAAGCAATCGGCCAATGGCGGTGACTCGCTGATCCTGGGGGCCGCCCCAGGTGGTATCGGAAACGCTTTGATCCTGGACCACCATGGTGCGGAACTTGTAACAACGAAACAGATTTCGGTCCAGCCCCACCCGGTCCTGGGCAAAGAGTACCGGACCCGGGGAGCTAAGCTTAACCAGAATGGCAAGCACCAGCCATACCGGAAAGCTTAGCACAATGACCAGAGTGGAAAATGCGATGTCAAAGGAGCGCTTGAGAAACCGATTGTAGCCGTTCTTGAGCGGAATGTCGCGCAAAGTGAGGATGGGCAAGCCATCCATATCGTCGATTCGCGCATGGCTGGTGATCAAATCCACCATGTCCGGAACAATTCTGCAATCGAAGCCTTCTGAATCGCAGAACTCCACTACCTTCTGCAATCGCTTATGATCCTCTGAAAGGGCATAGACCACGATGTCCGGATTCATTTGCCGCGCCAGGGTTTCGAATTCCTTTAGAGGGCCCAGCAGATGGTTCACAAGAACGGGGTGGGAATCCTTTTTCGTTCCGATCACTCCGAGAACGCGATACCCGTAGATCTGATTTCGCATGACTTTTTCGTAAAAACGGAAGGCCAGATTGCCGCTTCCAACGATCATGATGTTGCGAACGGAGATCCCTTTTTCTCGCAAGCGAATCAAATACAGACGAAAAAGAAAATGCCCCGTTCCATGGAGAATCACGGCCAGAATGGCAGTATAGGCGATGACCAATCGACTGAGACTGGCTCCACGATAGAAAAACAGGAATGCCAGCACCACCACCAGGTTCAGCAGAACGCCCCGGCCTATTAGAACGGTCTCGCGGATCGGATGTCTGGACCTGGCCGGTTGATAGATGTCGGTAACAATGAAGACCAGGACCTGGGAAAGGGAAAAAAGCAACCCTGGAAAGAAATAGGCGCCGAGCACCGGGAACTCCGGAGGGAACAATCCTCCGGGAGCAAAGATTCCTTCCGAATCCGGCACTACAAAAGCCCTCTTATGCGGAAAGATTACGTAGAAATGCGCAATGGTGGCCAGACTGAAGGACAGTCCGGCCAGAAATAGGTCCAGGACAATCAGCCCCAGTTTCATACTCTGATTTCTTTCTCGAATCATGGTCCTACCGTGGAGTAGCCTCCGCGGCCAATTTCTGAAGGCCGGATTCTCTGTCGATTCAGGATGAAGCGAGAAGGACGGGAGGAAATGTTGCCCACATCGAAGCGCAGCAGGGTAAGCGAGAAAAAGACCCGGTTGTCGTAGAAGTTTACGACTTCCACAGTGTTCAGACCTCCCAGAATGCTTCTTTGTTCCAAGCGATATCCTATGCGCATTTCCCAGTCATGCAGATCCATAATCAAAGCCGTTTCAAAGAAACCGACGTTAAATACTGCATTCTGGCGGGCTCGTTCGCCTGCCAATCCACTACCATTTACTATGTCCGTAGTAAAATCCACAGGACGCTCGGATTCCGGTGTGTAAAGACTCTGATTGGCCAGGGCATATCTAGGATCGTGGGCTGCGTTGTAGCGCGCCGGATCGGTAGCCCGGGATTCCAATTCCATTTGCCAGTAGATGGTACGGGTGAGCTGAATATCCAGTTTCAGATTGAATCGCATATGATCCAGGGAGCGATCGTAGTAGATGTGATACCAGTAGAAGCCTACTTCCAGATACCGAAGTCGCTCCAGCAGCCAGAGATCAAATCCGCCAGTCTGGAAATTGGCCCCGAAGACGTTGGAATGATCCCTCTTATTGATAGGATCATATACGTAGTCGTTGGTTAGATGAAGATCCAGAAAATGCCCTTTTCTTCGGCTGAGCAGATTATCCCGATCAAATCCGAATGGATTGAAGAAGTCGATGAGGATGTCGGTGCGAAATACCGGATAGTACCAGCGCTCTTTTGGCTTAACATCGTATTCGTATTTCTTGTGGTCGTAGATGGTGCTTACGCTAAAGGAAACGTCTTCCACAGGATAAGACTCCAGGGAAAGCTCCGTTTCGTTCACCTTTTGATTGTTGGTGAATCCAGTAAAGTTCAGCGTACCCCGGTCTTTCAATTCCTCCTTGAAGGAATCCTTCTTCCGATAGATGGCCCGCAAAAAGAGCAGATCAGGCCCCAGAGTGAGTTCGTCTTCTGTATAATAATACTGATAGCTATCTTTTTGAGCCTGAGTATCCAGCGCTTCATAGGCTTCGCCGGTGGGATTGCTGCCATAAGGGGTGGTCTTTCGCGCTCCGTAACCTACCAGAGGTCGGAAGGTAAAGATCGGATACCAGGATATATAGGTGCGAAAGGCGGTACGATATTCGTTGTGATTGAGACTCTGGCTTACTTCTCCGCTGGAGTACTGCTTCGTCAGGTCAGTAGAAATGGCATGATCCCAGTAGAAGGCAAGGTCGAACCACGGATCCCGACCCAGAAAGATATTCTTCTCCAGATCTACGGCCGGAACCACGTCGTAGGCAGGATAGTAACGGGAATCCTCGAATTTAACATCTTGAATCCAGATCCTTCGCCTGGAGGCCTGCACTCGTATGGAAAGATCGTCCCGTTGATCGTTGTAGACCAGGTTCCAGTCCGTATCGTTTCGAATGAGCCCCCGTCCCGCTTCGGAGTTTTGATAAAGGGCCGGAATGGTGCTCACCGGCTGGTAACGTGAACCAAACTCGTATTCGTAGGTATTGTGCGAATAGTCTTCGTAGCGAATGTTAAGGGTCTGAATGGAGTTTTCGCGGTAATCGGCATTTCTCCAGTTTACCAGGGCAAAGGCTTTGTACCATTTGTAATATTCCTTGCCGTAGGTACCATCGGTATGCTGCACCTGGTTGGTAACGCGAATCTGATCTCTTTCGCGATAATCGGAAATGATTTCGTAGCGTTTGTATCGTGCGGCTTCGAAGTCCAGGTAGTAGTTCAAGTTCGGACTGAAGCGAAACATCTCCAGTCCAAATACTTCGCCGGTGTTTTCGTAGTAGTCCGCCGTAAATCGGTAGGCCATGGGCAGAAAACTGGATGTCAGGTTCTCGGGTACGCTAAACTGATAAGTGTTCTGCCAGAAGAATCCCTGCACCTGGCTATGGCCAAATTGAGAAATGATTCCAGTGCCCCAGTCCGAAGCGTAAAGAAACGGAAGCGGAAGCAGCGGCACGCCGCCTACATAGTACAGAACGCCGGCGGCGGCCACTGAATCGTCTTCATAGAGCCAGACCTTACGAGCGTAAAAATTGTAATGCGGCGGTTCGGCCGCGCATCCAGTGAAGTAAACGTGACTGACGCTAAGTTTACCTTCTCCCAGCTGACGTACATTCTTGCCGAAGAAATGCACCGGATCTTTGTAACCGGATGCATTGTACATGATTCCGGCGCCCAGTTTCTGGTCGTAGATAATTCGCTCGGCCCGGATCAAGGCATCGTCGCTCTTATAGATTACATTTCCTTCGGCGTAGACCTCTTTTCGATTGGAATCCACAATAACCAGATCCGCCAGGAAATAACCATCCCCCACCCGAACTTTGATCCGACCGCGAAGCTTCAGAAGTCCCCGGGAATCCTCTTCTCCTCGAATGTATTCTCCTTCGGCAGCATTTTCGATCATGATGCGGCCGGGAGGCCCTTCTTCGGAAAGGTTCGGCGGCTCCTGCAATCCAAGATGCACTTTGAGACGATCTTTCTTCTGTTCCAGACTTCCAGCTCTGGAAAGACCTGCCTCCTCCAGTAATCCATCCAGCCGCTCTTCGCTGAGGTTTTCCAGACCGGATTCCAGCAGACTTTTTTCCAGTTCCGACCTTTCCCTTGCGGCCTGTTCTCCGTTTATTAATTGTTGGAAGCGGCGCAGCCTTTCCGCCTGCTCATCGTTCAGACCGGCGGGAATGCCGGAATTCTCGGCGGCTGGGTTGGGCCCGGCAGGATCGGATCGATCAACAGGCTGGCCCAGCAAAGGAGAGCACAGAAATAGGGCCAGAAGAGTGGCCCTCCAGACCGGATTCTGGTTCCCTGAACTATGTGGTTGAAATGGGTTCCGGGCCGTCACACCTGTCTCCGAAAGGTCTTGATTTCTCGAACTACCCTTTCCGTAAAGTAGAACTGTCTTATGCTGATACTCGATTTCTATGTGGATGAGCCCGCCTGTTTTGGCGTTCCTCCTTACCTCTCCCCCTATTGCCGCTATGCGGCCGGGGCCCTGGTGGCAGGAGGTATTCCACAGGAAAAGATCCAGTATCTGACAGTGGATCAGTGGCGCAACCAGGGAAAAACCCTGACCGATGATCATGAGTTGATTCTGCTGGTGGCAGGAACCACCGTTCCAGGCAAGTATCTGGGGGGCAAAATCGGCACCGTCACGGAGGTGCTGGAATTCCTTGAAAAACAAAAGAAGGCCGATCCTGCCTGCACCATAGCTCTGGGGGGCCCCA
>JAGRNE010000440.1 GCA_020440915.1 Leptospiraceae bacterium
TGCATTGCCTTCTGTGCACGATTCAGGGGATGAAGGGAACTTCTACTTGCTTCGCTATCCGTGCCACCGGAATCCTTTTCAACGGCGTGCTCTTCGCCGGCTCCAGCTACGGACTTCCGTGTAGCCTCTGGCGCTTCCGGCGCTGTTGTTCGTTCGTCCTTACCCGATGTCGCTTCGGCCATTTTGTTCTTTTCCAGTGTACTGGACAGGACCTGTTTGAGGCGATGGGCTCCCGGATAACCATCCATGCGTACCAGCAGGTCTCCGGAGGGGCTCAGAACAAGCAGCGTCGGGTAGCCCTGGACGTTAAACCTGTTGGCCACATCTGCCTGATGGTCGCCATCGATGGAAACCAGGACATAGCGAGACAAAAGCTCTCGTACCGCAGACTTTTTGTAGTCTTCCGTCTGAAGTTTGCGACAGTAACCACACCATTCCGTCACAACCTGGACGTAGATCATGCGATGCTGCTGCTTTGCCAGCTCCATGCCCCGGGACAGGGAATGCCATTGCAACTTTTGCTCGGCCTCCGCAGAAAGAGCGCTTACAAACAGCATGGCGGTAAAGAGAGAGAAGAACAGGCGCATCGGTACACTATAAATCATGATCTAAAC
>JAGRNE010000441.1 GCA_020440915.1 Leptospiraceae bacterium
CTGTTCACGATGGTTCTCTCATTGTTAGCCATTTTTGGGTTCCGAATGTTGGGGGTGGTCGAGCTGATAGAAATCCCCACCGAGCAGCTTGACGATTTTCGGGCGATGGCGGCAGCAATGGGAACGTTGGCTTTGGCCATTATTGCCCTGTTTTTTGAGTCTGGTCGCAAAAGGAACCAAGACCAACTGGAAACCGCGCTGAAAAATTTACAGGTTAGCAATGAAAAACTGCAACAGGCCAACCAGGAAGCCCAGATAGCCACAAAAGCAAAAAGTGAATTCCTGGCCAACATGAGCCATGAGATTCGCACACCGCTTAATGGCATCATTGGTATTGCGGGCTTGCTATCAAGCACAGCCCTAGATCAAGAGCAGCAAGAGTATGGCCAGATCATTCAGTCCAGCGGCGATGCGCTGTTGGAAATCATCAATTCAATCCTGGACTTCTCGAAAATTGAAGCAGGCCGGTTGGAACTAGAGGAAGAACCTTTTGACCTGCGTCAAAGCATTGAGGATGCCCTGGATTTGATTACACCCAAGGCCACCAGCAAAGGGCTGGAACTAGGGTATAGTGCCGACCGGCAAATTC
>JAGRNE010000442.1 GCA_020440915.1 Leptospiraceae bacterium
ACCTCAAGCGCCGCACCGACCTGTTTGACGGACAGCTCATCCCCTGGACCGTCAGCAAAGAATCCATCAAAGTCAGCATGGCCCCCTACGAAAGCTTCTTCACGAAGCTTTCGTAGATAACCAGGATGGTTATCGAGGCCGAAGGCCGCAAAGTTGGGCCGTCGGGAAGAATACAGGGAGGTATTTTCCGGACGGCCACTCTAACGAAGCTTTCGTAGCAAACCGGGATCCGTCGGATCCGGGCTCGTCGCGCAAGCGATCCCTTCTTGTATCGATTGCTTGGACGGCGCCCTCCTGGCGCCTGCTCGCCCGGACCCGCCGGATTAAGGGGGGCCGCCCTTTAGTTCATTGCCGCAGGCGGCAAAGTTGGTGCTCTGCGCACGCAGAGCACCGCAGACAGGATGTTCACTTAGGCCACCGGCCGCACCCCTGGCCCGACGGGAAGAATGCATGGAAGTATTCTCCAGGCGGGCACTCCGCAAGATTTCGTAGAAATCTTGCACAAACAGGATGTTTGTATAGGGCGTAGCCCGCACTCCTGGCCCGACGGGAAGAATGCATGGAAGCATTTTCCCGTCGGGCACTC
>JAGRNE010000443.1 GCA_020440915.1 Leptospiraceae bacterium
CGTCTTGATCGGTTCCCCCATGTCGAGCACAAAGATCTCCCCACCGCGCCCATTGACCGCAGCCTGCATGATCAACTGCGCGGCTTCGGGAATGGTCATGAAATAGCGGGTCACCTCTGGATGGGTAACGGTGACCGGCCCACCCTTGGCGATCTGGCGCTTAAACAACGGCACCACACTTCCCGCAGATCCCAAGACGTTGCCGAAACGCACGGTGATGAAATCCGTTTTCGAATGCCGGTTAAAGTTCTGGCTAAAAATCTCACCAATACGCTTGGTTGTGCCCATCACATTGGTTGGATTTACCGCTTTATCTGTGGAGATCAAGACGAAAGATTCAACCCCGTGGCGGTCTGCGGCCAAGGCAACACACTGGGTGCCGATGACATTATTGAACACGGCTTCTCGCACCTGATCCTGCAACATGGGCACATGCTTATATGCCGCTGCATGGAACACCACATTGGGTTTGTAGTCCGAGAAGACCTTCTCAATCGCTGCGGTATCGGTGACATCGACCAAGCGCACATGCAACGGCAACGAGGGGAAACTGGCGCGCAGTTCCATCTCAATGGAAT
>JAGRNE010000444.1 GCA_020440915.1 Leptospiraceae bacterium
CTATCTGAATTCGCACCATTAATCATCCCTACCCTGATGAAATAGAGAAAATCACTGATGGAATAGTTTTGTAAACTATATTTCTTCGTAAATAATGTAAACGCCCAACACACCGAGGCGGTGCAACAGCAGGGCAGATCCGGCGGCGCTTACAAGAAAAGGAAAGTGCGCCGCCTAAATCTGGCTCAGTCGAATAATGTTATCCCTCTGCAGATCGCTCAGCTTACCCTGAAAGCTATCATCCTTGCGAACAACTTCGCCCTGGAAGGCTTCCAGCAAATACTGATCAAAGCTCTTCTCCGCATTGGCTGCAGCGGCATGTTCTACGCCCTGCCCCGCCAGCGGTTCCCGCTTCCTTTTCTGATAAAGAGGGGTTTCCAGTTTTCTAACAATCATTTTGGGCCTCCTTTCTTCCAAGTCCTGGGTCTTAATCCCAGCTTACCTATTTGACGGATATTTGACCATTTTGTTTATGTCACATTTTGGTGCATAGCACAATAGAATCCGTCATAATGTCGCTTTATTGTCTCTCTTAAATTAGTCAATACTGAACATACGTCAAGCACTTT
>JAGRNE010000445.1 GCA_020440915.1 Leptospiraceae bacterium
GGGTGGATCCCGGCACACCCATCGAAGACACGGTGGGCGCCATGTCGCGCCTGGTGGAACAGGGCAAGGTGCGCTGTCTGGGTCTGTCGGAAGCCGCACCCGAGACTCTGCGGCGTGCCATGGCCGTGCATCCCATCACGGCTCTCCAGACCGAATATTCACTCTGGTCGCGTGATCCGGAAGATGCCCTGCTGGCTACCTGTCAGGAACTGGGCATCGGTTTCGTGGCCTACAGCCCACTGGGCCGTGGCTTCCTGAGCGGCCAGTACCGCAGCCTGGATGATCTGGACGCCAACGACTGGCGGCGCAGCAATCCCCGTTTCATGGGCGAGAACTTCCAGAAGAACCTGGCACTGGTCGACCGCGTCCACGCACTGGCCAGCGCGCGGGGTTGCAGCGCATCGCAACTGGCGCTGGCCTGGTTGCTGTCCCGTCCGGGTGTGACACCCATTCCGGGAACCCGAAGGCTCGAAAGGCTCGAAGAGAACCTCGCCGCGGCGGAAATCGCCCTGACTGCCGACGAACTGGCGGCCATCGAGGCGGTGGTC
>JAGRNE010000446.1 GCA_020440915.1 Leptospiraceae bacterium
GGCCCTGGCAGCCGAGGCAAGAGCCTGCCCCTGTTCGGCGGCCAGGATCAATGGGTAGGATCCGGCCGCAGAGGCGCCCCAGAGGAATACGCCATCGATTTCTGGTCTGGCAGCGGCCCATTCCATGGCGCCCCGCAAATCCTCCAGCTGCATGCGCGGCCATACCAGGCCTCTGGGCTGTCCTTCGCTATCGCCGGAGTTGCGGTAATCAAAGGTAAGACAATGGAGGCCACGGGCCCGATAGAACAATGCATAGTGCTCCAGTCCCATGCGACGCGTCCCGCCCAGTCCGGTGGCCATAATTATGCAGGGGGCAACGGGACCGGATGACCCGGATGACCAATAGAACCAACCCCGGACTCTCTGGCCATCCACCAAAAATTCTACATCTTCGCGAAAAGGAAGGGAGTCAGCCGGAGGGGCAGCATGGCCGCGAAGAATCAGCTTTTCCGGAGGGAAATCGAAACCCGGAAAGAAAACGACGACGATCAGGTAACCAAATATGGCGATGAGCAGGCCAGAAAAGACCAGGACGTAAATCA
>JAGRNE010000447.1 GCA_020440915.1 Leptospiraceae bacterium
GACGGCCTGGATGGCAGGAAACCAGCAATAGGAGAACCATCAAGAATAGAAAATCATAGATTCTAAATGATGGATTCTTCCGGTTCACTGTGGCGAAATACCATGGGAACCCGCCGGGAAAGTCCACAAAAAAAGGCCCGGATTTCCGGGCCTTCTGCGAAATGCGAGTCGGCGTGACGCTACGCAACTTCAAAGAGTGGAGGCGCCCCCTGGTCCTGGCGCCGGGGGATCTCCACAGACCAGGGCCAGGGCCCCGATCCATTCTTCAAATTCCTCGATGTCGATTCGTGGTCTCAGGAACTGCTTCGCTGAACCCGACGATAGGCGTTGAGAAAACCGGCCAGAGGATACACCTGCCGGGTCTGGATCCACACTTTGCCATTTCCGGAGAAACGACAAACCAGACCTTCACCGGACAGAAACAAAGATTTGTATCCACCCACCTTGGTGATGCTGTAATCCAGGCCTTCGGTGAAGGCCACAATGCAACCTGTATCTACAACATACTGATCCTTTACATCGATTTCGATGATCGCACCA
>JAGRNE010000448.1 GCA_020440915.1 Leptospiraceae bacterium
GGTCTTTCTCAAACAACTTCAGAAAGATCCATTGCGTCCAACGATAGTAGTCCGGGGAAGACGTATCAATTTCGCGGGACCAATCATAGGAAAAGCCCAGCCGCTGTAACTGCCGCCGGAAGTTGGCAATGTTGCGTTGGGTAATCTCCGCGGGGTGGACGCCGGCTCGGTCCGCGGCCCGTTCTGCCGGGAGCCCAAAGGCATCCCAACCCATGGGGTGCAGCACATTGTAGCCCTGCATGCGGCGCACGCGAGCGATGATATCGGACGATGTATAGCCCTTGGGATGGCCCACATGTAGCCCATCGCCGGATGGGTAGGGGAACATGTCCAGGACATAAAATTTCGGTTTGTTTGGTAACGCAGCGCCTTCCGGTGTACGAAAGACGTGATGATCGGCCCAAGCTTGTTGCCATTTGGCCTCGATCACCTGCGGATCGTAGTGATGTGCCATGACGCTCGCTCCTCGCGTTTTTGACAGGATGATAGGATGCAGGGATGACAAGATGCAGGGATGAGATTGT
>JAGRNE010000449.1 GCA_020440915.1 Leptospiraceae bacterium
ACAAAGTGCCCGCCGTCATCGAAGGTCGTATTCCCCTCCATGCCGTGCCAGTAACCACTGAGTCGCTCCAACTTCATCATCTCCGCGGCTACGTTCATCGCTTTATCGACCGGAATAGCAAATCCGATACCTTGCGCACCAACGCGTACCGCCACGTTGATCCCGATCATTTCGCCGTTGATATTCAACAACGGCCCCCCCGAATTCCCCGGGTTGATGCTGGCGTCGGTCTGAATCAGATCGTCATATTTCTGCGCGTCAGTCACTTGCACACTACGATCCAAGGCGCTGACAATGCCTTGCGTGACCGTGTGTTGATAGCCGTAGGCATTGCCCACGGCTATCACCGTCTCGCCCGGCTGCAGGTCGCTCGACGTACCGATCTTGACCAGCGGCAACGGTTCGTTGGCGGTGATCTTGATCAATGCCAGATCCGTGACCGGATCGTGGTTGATCAGCCGAGCGATGAACGTGCGACGGTCTGCCAACGTCACGCGAATGCGTCTCACTCCGTCCA
>JAGRNE010000044.1 GCA_020440915.1 Leptospiraceae bacterium
GGCCGCCTGACCGGTAAGAAAAGACATCTCGGCGATAAAATCAAAGGAATTCAAAGCGACGATGGTTTTTCGACCTCGGACTACTTTCGCATGACCGTCCACAATGAAGAGCAAATATTCCGGAGCCTCGCCCTGGCGCACTATTATGTTGCCTTCATATACTCGATCCTGCCCGAAATTCCAGAGCTTCAGGAAATCCCGCTCGGAAAACTCATGGAATACCTGTTTATGAATCTCGCCCAGCTTGCCCTGCAGTTTGAGGGGTTCCCGTTCTTTGAAGAGAACCGCAATGTGGTAGGCATTTATGGCCAGAAAGAGCACTTCCCAACCTGCAAGCAGATCCTGATCGGTGAAGCGTCCGTAGCCAATCATAAAGACGCTGGAGACCACCATAATCAATCGAAGCCATAGAATGTCCTTGAAGAGGAAGGCCAAAAGTACAATGGCATTTGCTGCATGCAGTAGTATAGCTTCCAGGCTCATGTAGACATCCGCAGTACGCTACATAGAGTTTCGGCTTTCAAGGACCTGGAAATCAGTGATCTGCCCCTCTATTCCAGGGTTTGCAGAGATGCAGCCGGTCCGGGCGGCCGTCCAAAATCCACGGACCGCCACCGCGGCAACGTTGCCCCGGGGGCCCGGGCCGGGGCCTCGGCAGAAATGGCTGGAATTCTGCAGCCTGAATTGAGGCTGCAGAATTTGCGAACTGGAGACTATAACAGTCCGCGCATCAATATGGCGGCTACCAGGGCCAGAATTGCGTAGAATTCCGGGAAAGCAGCCAGAATCATCGTATTGGGAAAGGCATTGTGACCCGCGCCGATGGCATGAATACCGCTTGCGCATACACGTCCTTGCTGAATGGCGCTTACGAAAGCTGCCAGCCCCACGGCAATGCCCGCTCCAAGAATCACAGCAGCTTGCAGCATAGTCATCTCCGGCTTCACATCCGCCGAGTAGAGAATGAAAGCTACGAATCCATAAAGTCCCTGGGTTGCAGGAAGACCGGAAAGAACCAGTCCATTACCGAATGCATCCGGTTTTTTCTTGATCATTCCAATCACGGAAGTTCCGCCAATGGATAGTCCGATGGCGGATCCTGAACCGGATAGTCCGATCATCAGCGCCAATCCAATACTTGCCAGTATCTGTTCCATATACTTTACCAATCCTTACCTTGTCTTTAAATCAGTACCCGGGGCATGGGCCTTCTGCTTCAGCAGAAAAGGCTCGTAGGGGACCCCACCCCCTTTAAAATCCAGATTCTTATAGAATTCCACAAATGTAAGACGCAAAGGATGCACAAAAGAACCCAGAAGCGATAGACCCAGGTTCAAGGTATGCCCTATGACTAGAATAATGATGGAGATTGCAATCATCGGAGACAGAAAGTCGGTGTTCTCCGGATAGCCAGGCAAAATCATAAAAGCGATCTGATTGAATGCATTACCCAGAAGACCGCTGGCCAGTCCCAACGCAAAAAGTCGAATATAGGACAGGAAGTCGCCCAGAAAGCCTGTGATGAATTGGTAGAATTCCCAGAGGCCTGTAAGCGGTCGCAGAAATAGACTCTTATCTGGATTGTTGAACAAGAAGAAGAGTCCCAGGCCGCCCAGGGCCAGGATTTGCCCTGCTACTGGAGGAATGGCAACCAGCCACTGACCTATGGCAAGTGGTCCAATGGAAAAACTCTCATTAAAGCCAAGATTCAGGAAGTTAGTATGACAGGCCAGGATCAGGCCGCCCAGAGTGGCCAGAATCATGCCAGCGGGTTTAATGGAGAACATGAAGCCATTCATGCGAAATGAGTTCACCGCCTGTAGCAGCATCCCCAGTATCAACTGCACCACGCCCAGCATAAGACTCAGGGTCATAGCAGGAAAAACGGTGGAACCTTCGCTGCTGTAACTGGCAAATAAAGTCAGGTCCGAAGTCTGTCCGGTAATGCTGGAAGTCGCTCCGGGCACCGAGAACATGTTTTCGCCGAAGAATGTATTTAGTAGCAGCCCGGCAAGTGTTGTAGACAGACCCAGAGTTAGGCCCAGACCTGCCAGTAGCTTCCAGTTTCGCGGAACTACAAAAAGCAAGATAGCGGATATGGCGGAAACTACAAGGCCGTAGCCAATGTCGCCCAGACACATGCCAAAGAAAATGACGAAGAAAGGAGCGAAGAATGGAGTAGGATCCAGCTCCATATAGTCCGGCAGCGAAAAGAGCTTTGTAATGGGCTCAAACATACGGGCAAAGAAGCCGTTCTTCAACGCGATGGGCACAGAGTCCCCCGCCTCGGGATAAGCTACTGTGCAGGCGATCTCATGTTGCTGTAGAAATCCTTCCACATCGGAAGCTCGGGAATCCGGGTAGAAACCTGTAATATAGAAAATGGCGTTTTGTGAATTCCTCTCCAGGCTATGCTTGGCCGCTTCAAAAGCCATTCTGGACTCCAGCACCTGGATAGCTTTTTCCAGAGCATGCGTCCAATGATGACAGGCCAGAATCTCTCCCTCCACCAAATCCAGCCTCCGCTGAACCTGCTGGATTTCCCGGGACATCTCATTCAGGCTGCGAGAAGGTAGAGCTACTTCTTCAAAAGGGATAACCAGGCTTCTTCCGGAGAATTCAAGAACAGCGAAGTAGACTTTACCGCCAGACCGGTTGATGACAGAAATATAATAGTAGGGCGCCTCCTCCCCTTCGGAAAGCTTCTGAAAGTCGAACTGATCGAAAGCTTTCTCGGATCCAATAAAAAGGCGAATGCGCACACCTTTGCTCTGAAGAGCCTGCAACCGGTCCACCGGAAAGTCTCCCCAGGCCTGAAGTTCTGCGCGACTATCTTCCAGTTCTTGTTGCGCTGCCTTCAATGCCTGAAGTTCATCAAATTTCTTTTCCAGATAGAGCAGCTTTTCCCTGGCCGAGGCCTTTTCCAGCGAGGCAAGCTGCGCTGTGTAGTCGGCGCCCTGCTCCGCAGAATGCTTCTCCTTTTCTTTCTGACGCTTCTTCTCCAGGTCTGCCAGCGCCACAATCATATCCTGGTAACGAGACCTGGTTCGCTTATAATTGGAATACTTCTGCGTATCGATTTGCGATACCGTGTTAAGATGGATCACGCCCAGACGCTGTAACTGACCCAGCACTTTCTTTTTCTGCGAATAGTGCAGAAAGAGGTTTACCTTCTTCATCTTCTGAATCATGAAGCTACCTCCGCAGACGCCGCCTGTTCGGCGCGCAGACGATCTTCTTCTTTTTGCCGCGCCTCATGTCTGGACTTGACGATCTTCTGGGCCGCCCGACTCAGGTTCTCCTGGTCTTCCAAAAAGCTCTTTATCTTTCGAATGGCATCTCTGTATTCCGGGATCTGCACCTTTTCGTAGAGATTCACTTTTTGAGTGGTCTTCTTTCTGGCGTAGTGCAGGATTTCCACCGTCTGCTCCATCAATTGAATACGAACATTGATCTCGTTCAGCTTCTTTACAATGCGAACACCTTCTGAAACCCAGGTCCGACCGGCAAAATAGGAGTGCGGGCGAACATGAAACTCAATGGTTTCCAGCTCTGGAAGGGATACCCCGGCAATATTGCGACTATTGATCTCCGTGTTGGAAATGCGAACCAGGTCCGGAAATTCCGACCACAGCAATGAGGCTCCATCGATGGAAGCCATGTACTGCTCAAGCTCGGACTTCATGGACTCCAGCTTTTCCTGGGCCTTCTTCACCTCGAGCCGCAAAGCCGTCTCTTTGGCCTTCAATGTGGGCAGCGCTTTGATGCGAACATTGAGTTCGCGGTTCAGCCGCTGCATGGCCGTTTTGTTGAATTGGTATTTCACCTGGACCAGTATTTCTCCACTAATTCATCTTTGATGCCCACTTCGGTTTTTTTGAAGTGTCGGGACATCAACTCCCAGCCTCTGTCCAGCATCGCATTGGTATCGATATTGATGTCCACCGCCAGCAGATGCTTCGAATAGTCTTCCGCAAATTTCAGCGCCCGGGTATCGTAATTGGTGAGGTCAAAACCGTTTTCCTTTTTGGTGCGCGCATTGGCTGCATCGGAGAAAAGTCGGACCAGAGAGTTCATAACCTGCGGATGGTCCTCCCGGGTCTTTTTGCCTATTACGATTTGCTTTAGCCGCGAAAGCGATCTAAATGGATCCACAATCACTTTACCTACTGTGGTATCCCGACGGAGGAAAAGCTGCCCTTCCGTGATGTATCCGGTATTGTCGGGAATAGCATGAGTAATGTCTCCCTCATTCAGAGTGGTAACGGCAATAATCGTAATGGAACCGCCATCCGGGAACTGGGCCGCTTTTTCATAGATTCGCGCCAGGTCGCTGTAGAGTGATCCTGGCATGCTATCCTTCGAAGGAATCTGATCCATCTTATTAGAAACGATGGCCAGGGCATCCGCAAAGAGGGTCATGTCGGTGAGTAGTACCAACACCTTTTCGTTGTGTTCGGTGGCAAAATATTCAGCAGCGCTCAGGCACATATCCGGCACAAGCAATCGTTCCACCGGCGGGTTGTCGGTGGTATTGATAAAAGAGATGATCTTATGCTGCACTCCTGCGTTATCAAAAACGCTGCGATAATATAGAAAGTCATCGTTGGAAAGCCCCATACCGCCCAGGATAATCTTGTCGGCCTCGGCTCGCAGCGCCACATCCGCCATTACCTGGTTGTAAGGCTGATCCGGGTCTGCAAAGAAAGGAATCTTCTGACCGGTTACAAGGGTATTGTTCAGGTCGATGCCTGCAATGCCAGTAGCAATGAGTTCCGAAGGTTGCTCGCGGCGCACCGGGTTAACCGTGGGCCCGCCGATTTCCACTTCTCCGCCTTCGATTTCCGGGCCGCCATCGATAGGATATCCATAGGCATTAAAATATCTTCCTGCCAGCTGCGGTCCTACGCGGAGTGTCGGCGATTTTCCTGTAAAGATTACCTTCGCATCCGTGGAAATCCCTTCCGTTCCGGAAAAGACCTGCAGAGTAACCCTATCGCCCTGGATCTTTACCACCTGGGCCGGCCGCTCATCGACGAAAGCCATTTCTTCATTGCCCACTCCAGAGGCTTCCAGAGTCACCGTGGCTTTGGTGATGTCGCTTAACTTCTTATATACCTTTTGAAATGCAGTGGTTTCCATATCTTTCAGATCCTCCAGAAGCCTTTTGCGCTTCTGCCGGGGGCCTGACCCCGGATAAAAAAATCGCAACGGCGACTAATTCGTAAATTCCTGGTGCGGCCTTCCGCCTCTACTTCATTGCCGACGGTCTTCGGCTCAAGAGGCCACCGCTTCTTTGCTCGAACCGGCAATTAAATCATCCAGGTCCTTCCGGTATCTATGAAATGAGTCGGTTTCGTATTCGCTGTAGTTCATCTGTTTCATAACGTTGATGACCTGCTTGAAAAATCCGCTCACCTCTTCGTAATGACCGAAGCTGAACTGCTTCTTCCCTATATCCATTACCAGGTTTAACATGTACTTTTGCCGCTCCATGGGAGTATTGGCATCGATGTCATCGAATGCATCCTGCTGCAAGATGACGAAATCAATCAGTTCGCCTTTCCAGAACACTTCATGGTACTCAATGGGTACCGAATCATCGCCCAGGATGTTGATCTGATCGGCCGCTTCCGTTCCGCGGCGGAGCATGTCTCTGGCTTCGTCCACAATGGCAGCCCAGCCTTCCTGCACGTTTGCATCCAGGTATTCGCGAAACTCTGGATACTCCAGATACTTGGAGTAAGAATCCAGAGGATCGATAGCGGGATAACGTTTGGAATCGGCGCGCTTCTGAGCAAGTGCATAGAAGCATCGTGCGGCCTTTCGCGTACTCTCGGTTACTGGCTCTTTCAAGTTACCGCCGGCGGGCGAAACCGTTCCCACAAATGTAATGGATCCGGTCTGCCCGTTATTCAGCTCTACGTAGCCAGCGCGGGCATAGAAGTTGGAGATGATAGCCGAAAGGTCCATGGGAAATGCATCGGGACCGGGTAGCTCTTCCAGACGGTTGGACATTTCCCGAAGGGCCTGCGCCCATCGAGACGTGGAATCCGCAAGCAGAAGCACCCGAAGTCCCATGCTACGATAGTATTCGGCAATGGTCATGCCCGTGTATACCGAAGCCTCCCGGGCAGCCACCGGCATGTTGGAGGTATTGCAGATAATGGTGGTTCGCTCCATAAGCTTGCGACCGGAGCGCGGATCTTCCAGCTCGGGAAATTCGGTGAAGATCTCCACCACTTCGTTGGCTCGCTCGCCGCAGGCTGTAATGATGATCATGTCCGCCGCTGCATTCTTGCTCATTGCATGCTGCAATACGGTCTTTCCGCAACCAAAAGGACCGGGAACAAATCCTGTGCCTCCTTCAGGCATAGGATTCAAGGTATCGATGGAACGAATACCCATTTCCATGAGCCGAAAGGGACGTGGTTTTTTTGCATACCGGGTAATGGGCACCTTTACCGGCCATTTCTGCCGCATGCTCACCTTTTCTGTCTGACCGGATTCGTTCTGGAGCTCGGCGATCGTATCATCTACCTTGTAGCTGCCTGCAGATGCGATGGATTTTACGGTCCATCGACCTTTAAAAGAAAAAGGCACCATGACTTTGTGGTCGATCCAGTTCTCGGTAACCCGACCCAGCCAGTCTGCGGCCAGGACCGAATCCCCGACGCTGACCAGGGGCTCAAAATCCCAATTCGCATCCGGATCCAGCGAATCCGCCACAAAGCCTCGTTTGAGAAAAACGCCGTCTACCTTTTCCAGGTCCAACTGAAGGCCATCATATTTGCGCGAGAGGATTCCTGGGCCGAGGTCGATCTCCAGCATGTGACCGGAAAACTCCACTGCCACACCCGGCCGCAAACCCCGGGTAGATTCGAAAACCTGCGCACTGGCGGTGCTTCCGTGCACACGAATCACTTCGGCCATAAGTCGGCTAGGCCCATCCTGGATGTAGCAGATTTCATTTTGACCTACCGGACCGTCGCATTCGATGGTTACCAGGTTTGCAATAATTCCGGTTATCTTTCCTCGAGTCATATTCCTCTCCAAACGTTTCGCAGGCTAGTAGCGCCGCCGGCCCTTAAACGGCATCCGTGGTAACTCTGCCCTTTTTATAATGCCAGTTCTTCGGCGCTTACCTGCTCCGGCAGGGCTGAATTAGATAGCACCTTCTTCACAATATCTCTAAGCCGATCCCGACCTTCATCGGCGCTGCGATCCAGCCATCGCTGCGCCAGACTTAGCTCCAGAAAGTAAGCGAATACAGCCACCTCATCGAAAATGTGACCTTCCGAGTTTTCGTGGATGTAATCCAGTATCAATCGGTCCACTTTTCGTTCCAGTTCATTAAGCCGTCGATCATCCAGCAATTCGCGCATCTCCGGAATAAATGGATAGGCGCCGGAAAGGCCCAGGTCCGGCAGATTGCTGGTTGCGATTTGCCGGTTTAGATCCGTATCGCCTACCAGGACTTCGTGGATTTCTTTTCCTTCTCTTCTGGCATTGATGGCACTCAAGATGTTCTTAATGTCCCTTTTATGAGAAAAGTAGCCGGAAAGGAAGGGTCCTGTGCTCTCGATCGCTTCATCGAAATACAATTCAATAAGTCGATTCTCCGTTCTAAGCGAGAGTGGTTTCTGAAGATCGGTTTCCTCCAGAAAAGTCTGCATGTATTGCGGAAGCTCAAAAATGCCGAGGATGCCTTCTTCCAGGTCCTGATGCGAAAAAGCGGCTGGCCGAAAAAAAGAAATATTGGAATCGTCCTGAACACCTTGACGATCTCGGATTAATCGCAGCAGGTTCTTGTTGTCGTTTCTGTATAGAAGGTAATGGAACTGCGAAGCATCGTCCGGGCTTAGCAACTCCAGGATTTCGGCCTGGATACCGGCCATGTTCCTTTCTGCGGACTGTTCCGGGGTAAAGAGCTCTGGAAGTCCGCTGATAAGATAGTGGTATCGTTCCGCCATTTTAGTTGCCGGACTTTGAAAAGAATCGCTCTACGGTTATCTTCCTCAGATAGGGTTTCAGAAGGGACTTCAGCGATTCATCGGTGAAATCCAGCTGAAAGCTGCTTCCCTTTTTCTGAACCTGAAAACCCGCCGAGATATCCCGGAAATCAATGCTCAGGCCATCCAGCTCTTTCTTTATGGCTGCCTCGAATCCGCTATCCACCCTGGAGCGCAGCGCTTCCGGCAACGTTAGCTCCAGGCTGACTGGCCCGTCCTCCTTCCAATTTTTCCCGAGCTCCAGCACCATTTGCTGAATAAACTGCGGATCCAGGGCCGCCTGCTTGACGGAATCGGAAAGAACCCTTTCTGATAGAATTGATATGATTTCGGTTCGCAGCCGGCTGAGGGCCTGAGTGGATGCCAGCTGCAGTTCGGATTCCGTGGATTGCTTCATGTAGTCGGATTCCGATTTTGCTTTGGATACCAGAGAATCCGCTTCGCCCCTGGCTTTCTTGACGATCTCCTCCGCCTGGGCATGGGCCTGGGAGAGGATGTCCTCGGCCTCCTTTCGAGCTTTCTGGAGCCCGTCTTCGTAAATTCGATTTACCAGGGTATCGAGGTTCTGTTCCATCTCTTTGCAATCCAAAGAGAGGCGATTACGAGTGCAAGCGATTTTGAGAAGTTCTGCAAATTGAAGACTTTTTCTAACCGATTCTGCGCTACAGGAATAGAGCGTTATAAAAGCCTCCGCATAGTTTAGATTGAGTAATAATCTCAATCTAATGGGGACGATCTACGAATCGGAAATCGAGGCCGCGCATCGAAAGCCGAAGTGGTGGGGAGGGTTGTTGTCCGGTCTGTACGCCCTTCGTTTGGCCGCCCGGGCCCAATCCGCATCCCAATACCAGGAACCGCCCTTCACCACTTTTTCGGAGTAACCCTTGCAGGGAGACTTTCCGCCGCAGGGCCCGGCCGGATCCTTCCCCAGACAGTCTACGCCGCATTTGCTTCGATCGGCCGCGTACCAATCCTGGACCCATTCATGGACATTTCCGGACATGTCAAAAAGCCCATAAATTCCTGCCGGTCGCGTCGCCGGCACTTTCGGACTTCCTGTAGGCTGGTGATCCGCAGTACAGCCTCGAATACCATTCTCTTTGATTACCGCCAATTCGCAGGTTGCCTTCTGATTTCCCCAGGGATAGATATTTCCTTCCGTACCCCGGCTGGCCTTTTCGAACTCCGCCTCTGTGGGCAATCGACGCCCTTTCCAGGCGCAGTAATCCCGGGCATCGTACCAGCTTACTTTGACCTGGGGCATATCCTGCGCTCTCATATGAAGATAGTTGGAGATTGCCTTCTTGCAGGCGCCGGCTTTAACGCATTCTTGATAGGCGGCCGTTGTTACTTCGGTCTTTTCTATGAGAAACGTAGATACTTCGACTGCAGTCGCGGGATGTTCGTCCCTCCAGTGCGGGTCGTCGCTGCCATAGACGAACTCCCCCCCTGGAATGCAGGACATATCGGCAGGAATGTTTTTCGGACATTCGGTGAAGCCGCCTTCCCGGGCTTCCGGTCCGTTGCATCCGACGTTAGTAAAGCAAATGGATACTAGAAGAAAGCCAGAGAGCGAGACCCGGAAGACAGGAAATAAGAGAGATATGCTAAATATGCGATAACCGGGTTCGTTGCCCATCGCCTTCAGGAATGATTTGGAAGTCTTGTGGTCCCGCCGAACTGTTTGCGAGGATCGGTCGCCGGACAACACAGATACAGAGTCCAAAGTAGTTGATGAGCAAAGGCGAGATAAGCAAAATGGGGACCGCATGCAACCATTGCTGGCGGCCCCTTTTCGATAGTCAGTTACTTTTAGGAGTTCGGATTCTCAGTGCGGCATTTCTGTGGCCACAATGATGGCAAATATTGCGGCCATCTTCATATGAAAATCTTCGCCGGGCATATTATCCTGAATCTCCCAGCTCGGCCATGATCCTCCATTTCTGGTGATCTTCATTTCCCCTTTCTTTCCAGATACAATCCATTCATCGGTATCGCCGCTCCAACGTGTCCTCACCTTCAGGCGATTGTAGGTAGAATCAATCTTCCATTCGGTGAGCGAAGACGCCTCTGCGATAAGCTGATTGCCTCCATATCGATACTGCCACTTGGTCCACCACTGGGATCCCTGGATACAGGTAAGTACCTTTACATCCTCCCCGGGCAGATCAATACTCCAGGTCATATGCTGGCCGAAACCGTCGGCCGTAAGCCTGCCCTTTCCTCCGGCAAGGCTTATAGACCAGTCTTTCCATTTGTCCGAGCCGCTGGAGCGGGCTTCCAGCTTCTGGATTCCAGTGTTTGCCCCGGAGGGCTGCGGACGCTGATTGTTTTGAGTTACGGTCTGGTTGGGATCGATTAGCTTGCAGTACTGAATCTCAGTGGTCTCTGTATCTCCGTCGTCGTACTGGATGAAGACTGTGTTACCATTTCTGCGAGCGATTTTGCCTGTATAATAATTGCCAACCTTTTGCCACTTGCACTTCACCGGGGCGCCCACCTGAAATCCGTCCGCCTGCAAGGTGGCCGGACTGGCCAGAAAAAACGATCCCAGAACTGCTATCAGCGCAAGGCGCAGGATGAGGCTGCCCCTGAAAGGCGTAATTCTGGCCCTTACTTGCCCCCCGCCCTTACATCCATTTTCTAAGGCCTGATTTCCAACCGACGCTCTCTGCCCATCTGTTATCTGCTTCATTTTCGCCTCCCGGGGCATCGAAATCTATGGGCGCAAAAGGAAATAGCAAGCGATTTTTAATTTAGAAACAGCACTTCCAGGGTTCACAGTGCTTCGCATCCACAGGTGCAGATTTCAGAGTTGCGCGTCTTCGCGATCCGCTTGCGCTTCTGTGGATTCTCTCAAGAGCCTGCAATGGTCATGGACATCGGTTTAGCCCTCGGCATCGGATGGAGAAGCGCTGGATGCAAGGCTCTTTCCGCCGCGCTTCTGTTCGGCAGGCGCTAAAAAAGTGCCTGTCCAGGCGTACAAGATGCCAATAAGAGGAGTAATCCAGTTCAAAAAAGCAAATGGAGCGTAAAGGAAAACAGGCGTCTGGAGAGTGGCCGCCATAAAGGCGCCGCAGGTATTCCAGGGAACCAGGGCAGAGGTAAGAGTACCGCTGTCTTCCAGAGAACGCGAAAGCGTCAGAGGAGACAGACCTCGCTGCTTGTATGCCTCGCGGAAGAATCGACCGTTTACAACGATAGAAAGGTACTGTTCCGAGGTTACAATGTTTGCAAACAGGCCGCCAAAAATAGTCCCGGAAATCAGCCCTCCAGTAGAATGAATCCGCTTCAGAACGCTGGTCGCGATGGATTGGATCATACCTGAACCTTCCATGATACCGGCGAAGAACATGGCCGACAAGATTAGCCATATTGTGGTCAGCATAGAGCTCATGCCGCCGCGACCAAGCAGTGAATCCACATTACTCTGCCCGGTGGCAAAGTGCAGGCCATTGCTGGCGGATTGTAGCAGTGCGGCCGGCATGTTTTTTTGATCAGCAAATGCCAGAGCTTCGGATTGAAACAATGCTGCGAAAGCGGCGCCAAGAAGACTACCCAGGAGAATGGCAGGCACTGCAGGAATCCGCCGGTAAATAAGGAAAAATGTAAACAGAGGGACTGCCAGCAGAGCGGGATGAATCCAGAATACGGATTGAATGGTATTGACGGTTTTTTCCAGTTCTACCGGAGAACTGGATTCGGTAATTCCATAGCCCATCCCCAGAAAGATGACCAGCGAAATCACCAGACCAGGGATAGTTGTGTACATCATATGACGAATGTGATCAAACAGTTCCACGCCAGCCATGGAGGCCGCCAGATTTGTGGTCTCCGAGAACGGAGACATCTTATCGCCAAAGTAAGCGCCGGACACTACAGCGCCGGCCGTCATCCCGGGATCCATACCCAGGGCATGTCCCACGCCTACCAGGGCCACTCCTACGGTACCGGCGGTGGACCAGGAACTTCCGGTTACCAGCGAGACCACCGCAGAAAGAATGCATGCAGTAAACAGGAAGATCGTAGGATCCAGAAGAGCAATTCCCCACACAATGAGGGCCGGAACCACTCCGGAAACGATCCAGAGTCCGATCAGCGCGCCGATCAGCAGCAGAATCAGTACTGCTGGCATGACTTCTGCAATCGTAGATAGGATGGCAGATTCCAGCTTCTTCCATGATGCAGAAAATGAGAAGGCTACCCTGTTGCGGCGGGCAGAGTAGTAACCATGAGTCAAAGAGAGGAAGGAGGCGAATATTCCCGATAAAATGAGCATCACCTGCGAAGGCCCGGAAGTCGCGTCTTCGCCAGCAATCCAGACTGCGCTGACCAGTCCCAGAATAAGGAACAGTACAGGAACTATGGAAAGCCACAATGGAGGCATATTACAGTCGATTCAGTCCATTAAGTGCGGCCACTCGATATGCTTCGGCCATGGTTGGATAATTGAACGTTGTATGGATAAAATACTCCAGGGTATTGCCCTCCCCGGGCTGCTCCATGATAGCCTGGCCAATATGCAAAATCTCCGCAGCCTGATAGCCAAAGCAATGGATACCCAGGATCTGTAGATTCTCTCTATGGAATAGGATCTTAAGCATTCCCACATCGTAGCCGGTGATCTGAGCGCGGGCCAGGCTCTTGAAAAATGCATGCCCCACTTCGTAGGGTACCTTATCCTCCGTGAGCTCACGCTCGGTCTTACCCAGAGAACTGATCTCCGGACTGGTATAGATGCCCGTGGGAATTTTCTCGGGCAGTAGTGGCGGAAGGTTCTCACCCACCAGGTGCGAAATTGCAGCCCGGCCCTGATCGTAGGAAGCGCTGGCAAGGCTGGGATACCCCACAACATCGCCCACGGCATAAATATGGTCGCAAGAACTGACGTAGTATTCGCTGGTTTTGATGTAGCCGCGATGATCGATGTCCATCTTCAAATCTTCCAGGCCCATTTCCTGCGTGTTGCCGCTTCGGCCGTTGGCCCAGAAAAGGACATCTGCACGAATCTCTTTGCCGGACTTGAGCTTGAGCATTACGGAATCCCTTTCCGCGGACACATCCTGAAATTCTTCGTTGTGTCGAATCAATACTCCCTGCTGCCGCAAATGATAGCTCAAAGCGTCGATAATCTCATCATCCAGAAAGGAAAGCAGCTTATCTCTGGTATTGATCAGATTAACCTTCATACCCATGTTGCGAAAGATGGAAGCGTATTCGCAGCCAATGACACCGGCTCCGTAGATAGTAATGGTTCTGGGAGTTTCTTCCATCTCCAGAATTGTATCGCTGTCCCGGATTAAAGGATGACTGAAATCCAGATCTGCAGGCCGATAGGGTCTGGAACCCGTGGCAATTACAAAGTTCTTGGCCTGCAATTCGCGTGGCGCTCTATCCGGCGATTCGACCTGTACGGTATGAGCATCCAGAAAACGAGCATGTCCAGTAAAGCGATCCACATTGTT
Source organism: Leptospiraceae bacterium (assembly GCA_020440915.1). Lineage (GTDB taxonomy): Bacteria > Spirochaetota > Leptospiria > Leptospirales > Leptonemataceae > UBA3465. The sequence continues at coordinate 13,478 of JAGRNE010000044.1, forward strand.
ACGATCGTAGAAATCTTTTCGCATTTCCGACTGAGATCTCATAACCGATCGCGCGGATCCTAGAAGATCAGGAAGCTGCAAATGGAATTGATCAAGATGATTGCGAAAGAGAGGGTTGCGGCGAAATTCCACATAATTGTGCATCAGCTGCCGCAATGCTTTGCTGGGAATCGTTCCTTTGTGGGTGCAGTTTCCTCCGGGATCCGGATATGCATCCACCAGGGCTACACGAAGGCCGCTCTTGGTGCCCTTCATCGCAGCCCCTTCTCCGCCCGGCCCGCTACCAATGACGATTAAATCATACATGGTTTCTGGCAGGGCAGATAGAGTACATGAGTTCTAGAATTCAATACCGGACACCTGACTTTCAGGATAGGCCACCTGTCCGTTCACTGTATACACGTAGTACACAGAACCAATCTGAATAACAACGCCGGAGACTCGGGCACCATTGTTGAGCACCAGGGTTTCAGAAGATTTGTTGAACACTTTTTCAATTCTTCGCATTAGCTGACCGCTATTCTCAGCGTTTCGTTCCTGCACCGCTTCTTTAACGGTCTCATCCTTTAGCTTTTCCTGTTCCAGACGGATCAATTCATTGTACTCTTCAAGCTTCTCCTTTAATTCCGGATCGGCGATGCTTTCTGCAGGAGGAGCCGAATACTTCTGGATTCCTTCGTCGATGGCCGCTTTTTTCTCTTCCAGAGCAGTGTCCAGTTTGCGAGCCACCTCCTCTGCTCTGGCAGGATCCTCCAGGCCGGTGGCAGCTTCCGCTTCTTCTACGGCCGTCTTCACTTCAGGACTCAATTCCACCGCTTTGACGTCGGTGGCTTTTCCGGCTTCAAGAATCTGTTCCTTCTTCTGCAGCTCATTGAGGGTATCGTTTACCACCTTACTTCTTTCTCGCACTTCCGGAGGTAGATCTTCCAGAGCTTTGATTCTGGGGCGAGCCGCCACAGAGCCGTCGAAGACCTCAACCCTGGTCGAATCCCCTTGAACCTGTAGCGAATACTTCGTTCCGCGCACTGCCGCCACCACTGTTGGAGAGGCGGCCCGGAAGTCTTCGTCCAGCGGTAGCTTGTTTAGATCGAACATGGCATTGCCTTTCTTGAGCTCCGCTATGATCTCTTTCTTCTTTTCGAATTTCCGTCCGGACAAAGAGAACTCGGAGTTCTGCTTGATGCGAATCATGGCGCCGGATTCGCTACTTCGGACCTGCAAATCAGCAAAACTGTTGCTACCGGTGCGCACGATTTGATCGGAGCTCACTACTGTGCCGGAACTTGCTGGCTGCCCATCGACGCTCACATTTCCGGTGGAGAATAATATGACGGCGGATACCGGTAGTTCCTGGCCGGGTTTGGGGCCGGCAGCGGAATCAAAAAGCCCGCAGCCGGACGTCAGTACCAGGGCCAATAGAGCGATGAGAATGCCAGAGATTGTATTCCGGTAGGTTATCATAAAAAGTCTCCTGGATTCAAATAAGATGTTCACATTCGGCGATCAAGTAGAAAAATACTTGTTACAATTTGGCGCGCTTACTACCACGACGGGACTCCGGTCCCACGGCCATACAAAAATAAGCCAAAACAAAGGACTGGAAGGAGGAGAATCTTGAAAAAACTTTCTATTCTGATTCTAGTAGTATCGATGTTTGCAATCGGCAATTGTGCATCCGGTGGCTTTGGCCCTTCAGGAGCCATTTTCACCAGCACGAAAATCGGGGTCCATGGCACTGCACCCAATGGAGCCAAGTCCGGCAAAGCCTGCGCTCAAAGCTTTCTGGGTCTCGTTGCTGTTGGCGACGCTTCCGTAAGCGCTGCGGCCACCGCCGGCGGCATTTCCGCGGTTCAATCCATTGACATTGAAGTATTCAGCCTGCTGGTTTACGCCGAAGCATGTACTGTTGTCAGGGGGAACTAATGCGAATCGCAAGCATATTTCTTGGAGCGATAATGCTCCTGACCCTGCCATCGTGTTTTGCCACACAATGGGGCATTCCGGCGGCGGTAACCATCGTCAATAACGGTAGTGTTGGACGCTCGGGCAGCGCCGAATCCAACGACCTCATCACCGGCACTGCCTGCGCCACCAGCTTTCTGGGATGGTTTGCTTTCGGCGACGCCTCCATTCGTGCTGCCAGCAATCAAAGCGGAATCACCAGAATCGCCAACGTAAGCCATACTACGGAAGGCGTCCTGGGCTTTACCGCCAAATACTGCACTGTTGTAAGGGGGTGGCGATGATGAGTAATTTGATACAAAAACTATCTATCGTTGTCCTCTCTGCCACGGTGCTCTCTCAGTGTTTGTTTGTTGGACACTTTGCGGGCAATGGTCCCGTCGGCGCTCTTTATCAGCAAACCACCGTCGGCACAAGCGGAAACAACCTCAGTATTCCCGTAACAAGAACTGGCAAAGCCTGCACAAGCCGAATTCTGATTCCTTTAATTCCCATTGGTTTCACCTGGGGCGATGCAAAGGTTAGCGACGCCGCAGCGGAAGGCGGGGTAACCAGAATCAGCACCGTCGACCTGGAACAGTTCAACGTACTTACTGTCTACTCCAGGCAGTGCACTGTGGTCAAAGGCGACGATGCAACAGTAAAACCAGGAACCAATACTCCTGCGCCAGGATTCAGCGATACCGTTATCATGCGCGATGGAACCGTCCATAGCGGCGTAAAGACTATCGTTCAGGGAACGGTGATCAACATCATCAAGCCCAGCGGACAAACCCTTACCGTTCCAAAAGACCAGGTAAGGACTATTCGCAAAGGCCGATAAATCATAGGCCGGAGCCAGTCTCCGGCCTTTTCCTATCAAATACACGATTCCTTTTTGCTTCGCCCTTCTGCGAATTCATCTTCGGTTGTGGATGAGATACTGCATGTAAAGGTATAGGACTGTCTCCGGCGCTCAGACCTTCCTTTGCGAAGCAAGCCGAGCCTGGTTTAGAAATCCGCCATCACTTCGCCTGCAAAAACCAGACGTGCAGGTCCCCTCATCTTGATTTCGTCACCGTCCAGGGATAGATCCAGAGATCCGCCTCGCAAATGGATCCGAAGTGCATTCTGGCCTGGCCCTCTACTGGCAAGAAATGCAGCGCAAGCCCCGCTACCGCAGCTCAAGGTTTCCCCGGATCCACGTTCAAAAGTCCTCTGGCGAATCTCGGTGTCTGCGGTGCGCTCCACGAATTCCACATTGACTCGTTCGGGAAAAGCAGCATGGCTTTCCAGCAACGGACCAATGCTGTCCAGATCCAGGGTGTCCAGCTCTTCTCCTGATCTCGCATTTTCGGCCATATCGACCACAAAATGAGGATTCCCCATGGAAATGATTCTACCTTTCCAGCAACGGTCATCGGAATCCCGCACTTCAACCAGAGCGGGCTTTTGTTGCTGGGCGTCTTCCGACTGAAGCAATGTGGCTTTGACCTCTGCAAAGGGAACCATGTCTGGAGCAAACATTCCATGGCCCATGTCCACCGATACCATTGCCTCTAGAATTTCCTCTTCTGCAGAATCCCGTAGTTCCGGTCTTTCCTGGCCAGAAACGGAGACTTCGCATACATAGGTATGGTCACCGGTCTGGATTCTGAATTTCCGCTGACCAGTGGCTCGCGCAAGCAAGAGAGCGACGCTTCGCAGCGCATTGCCACACATGGCCGAAGGACTTCCATCGGCATTCCACATATGCATTCGCGCATGTGCGCCTGGCAACGCCGATGGACCGATGAGTACAACTCCATCGCCGCCGATTCCAAAGTGCCTATCGCTCAGCTTTCGGATCCGATGGTCGGTGAGCCATTCCAGAACTTCCGAAGTACGCCTCTGGTCAAAATCCGCCCGGCCGGAATGCAGGAAGGGACCAAAGTAGACGTAGTCGTTACCGGTGGCTTCTAACTTGCGAAACGGAATACTTCGCATTTTGTCACAAAGGCAACAAAAAGCGAAAAAGAAAGTCATTTTTTCCAGCCCGTCTTCGCTCGAAGCCAAATTACTATCGAACGCTGTGCAGGTAGGAAACATGAACCAGATATGGAACAGACTCCCAATTCGCTGGAAGAAGTATACTGGCGCTATCATGACAATCGCTGCCTTAACACATTTCTTTCCGAATCCTATATGTGGATGTTTCAATATGCTCACCGGCGGTTAAATCGCGACCCTGATGTTTGCCAGGATTTCCTGCTCCAATTCTTCGAAAAGGTGCCGCGCTTCCTTCATTCTTATTCCGCAAG
>JAGRNE010000450.1 GCA_020440915.1 Leptospiraceae bacterium
GAAGAAGTTTCGGTCATTGCGCTTTGCGACGGCGAACGTGGGCTCTTGTTGGCCAGTAGCCAGGACCACAAGCGCGCCCTCGACGGCGATCGCGGACTCAATACGGGCGGAATGGGGGCGTATTCACCGGCGCCAGTGTTGACCGAGGCGCTCGAACGCACGGTCGTGCAGCGCGTCGTGCAGCCGACCCTCGATGGGATGGCCGCCGAGGGGCGCGCCTGTCGCGGCGTTCTCTACGTTGGTTTGATGATGGTCGATGGCGAACCCCACGTGCTCGAGTACAACTGCCGTTTTGGCGATCCGGAAACCCAGGCGCTGATGGTTCGACTACGCTCCGATCTGGCTCAGCTTTCGATGGAGGTGGCTCGGGGCCAGCTCGAGACGACGACGCTCGAGTGGGACGCGCGGGCGTCGATCTGCGTGGTGATGGCCGCCGATGGCTATCCGGGACACTACGAAACCGGACACGTTATCGAAGGTGTCGACGTGGCTTCGGCCTT
>JAGRNE010000045.1 GCA_020440915.1 Leptospiraceae bacterium
GGATGCTCTGCAGAAGGTGCTGAATCAGACCACTCAACAAATCCGTTCCTCCGGTATGCCCAATCTGTTTGGAGCACAGCGCTTTGGCGATGGGGGTAGTACCTTCGAGCAGGGCCTGCAATTCATGGACGGCAGAAAGACAAAGAAGTGGATGCTGGAACTTGGATTGTCCGCCGTGCAGAGCTATGTATTCAATCATTACCTTCGCTTCAGACAGCAGGCGGGCGCACTCCACACCTTGTTGGACGGAGATCTGGCTATGAAAGCGGAGTCCGGGGGAATCTTCAAAGTGCCCCGGGCCGCACAGGAGCAGGCCCGACTGGAAGAGGCAGAGATCACATATACAGGACCCATGTTTGGAAAGAAGATGCGAAGTCCGGAAGGGCCTGCGCTGGAACTTGAGGACCGGGCCCTGGAGTTTCTGAAGCGGGACCGGCAGGACTTTGTTCGTATGAAAGCGCCGGGCGCCCGGCGGGCCGGTCTGGTATTTCCGGAGAACCTGCAATGGACTCTGGAAGAGCCGGACCAGGTTCTATTCGAATTCTTTCTTCCGGCAGGCTCCTATGCCACTGTGCTTCTGAGCCATTATCTAAATCTGGAGCCAGAACTTGAATGAGGTGTATCGACATTTCTGTAGTCTGGCGGAATGGAAACAGTATCGGTTTTCTTTCTCCGGCTCCGGGGTGCATGGACGCCCGGAGTATTCCGGACGCTCTGCAGGTATTCTGGGCTTCGTCCGACAAAGCAGCCTCTTGCTGCGCCTGAAATTTGGGCATACGCTGGACCATGATTCCAGGGCGGCCGGTAGCTGGGAAAGAAAACCAGGCTCTGCTCTGTACTTTGCTTTCGCTGAAAGCGCAGGGGACTTTGCCCCGGATATGGTTACATTGAAACAGGAAGGCCTGGTTCTGCGGCTCCAGGCCCTGGATGAAAAAACACTCTATCTTGATTTACAGAGGGATGGCGGATTGCTTTTCTCGGGTAAAGTCCATCGCAGCCTGCGGGCCTGGACTCTCTGGTTTGCCTCAAGGCTAGAATCGAAACTGGACTCCGCACTGGAGTCGAGAGCGGAAACCGCAAAAAGGACATTAGTAAGCAATGCAGAATCGTAGTATACTCGGTACTCTACTCTCCTCGGCGGCCGCGCTGGCCGGCCTTGGTGTGGCAGCGGCCGGAGCCGTGGCCGGCTGGACCGTCCATTCCATTCATCAGAAGAGGCGAAAGGACCTGCTGGACGATTATTTCATTACTCCATTTGAGCTGGATATTCCGCATGAAGAAGTGCGTTTCATTACCAGGGATCGTGTGGTTTTGAAGGGTTGGTGGTTTGCAGCCGACGGAAGCGATAAGACAGTGGTGGCCATGACCGGACGGCATGGTAGAAAAGACGATCTCATCGGAATTGGCACCGGACTCTGGAAGCGCAAATACAATGTGCTGGTTTTTGATTATCGGGGCCGAGGCGAAAGCGAAGAGGCCACGGCATCTATCGGTCATTTTGAGAAGGCCGATGCAGAAGCCGCTCTGGATTATGCAATGCATCGTGTGGTGCAGCGAGAAGGCAGCTGCCGCCCGGCTTTGCTGGGCTATTCCATGGGCGCCGTGCTCGCCCTGCAACTGGCCTGCCTGCGTCCGGAGGTGGAAACAGTGGTTGCGGATTGCCCCTTTGCCAGCCTTGACGAGCTGGTACGGAACAAGCTCAAAGAGCGCTACATTCCATCCGACTATCTCATGCCTTTCATCGATTATCTGAATCGCGCCATTTATGGATACAGCCTGCAGGAGGTGAGTCCTCTTCGCTGGATTCAGAAAATCGCTCCACGACCCATCATGCTGATTCATGCAGAGAAGGATCGCATTATTCCGGTGGAGGATACTCTGCGCCTTTTTGAGGCCGCCGGAGAACCCAAAGAGCTCTGGATCGAGGCCGATGTGGATCATTGTGGCGCCTACTTCAAAGATCGAGAAGCGTATATTGATCGAGTGGGCAACTATCTTGATGATGTGTTTGCGGGCAAATTTTTCCAGTAGGTCAGAGTGATTTCGCAATTTCCCAATCGAGGTCAGACCATAGCATGAACTGGATTTTCTTACGCGGGTTGGGCCGCCAGAGCGGCCACTGGTTTCGCTTCCGGGAGCTACTGGAGAAGGAACGGAGAGCCAGGCGAAGTCCTTTTCATGGCTCTTTGCTTTTTCCGGATCTTCCGGGTACAGGTCTTGAAAATCATCGCGCAAGTCCCGCTACTATCCAGGAAATCACCGATGATCTGCGAAGCCGAACGGTGGCCACCCTGCCGCCCGGCCAGCCGCACTGCCTCTTTGCCATCTCGCTGGGAGGCATGGTAGCGCTGGACTGGCTCAACCGCTATCCCGGCGACTTTGAGCATTCCTTTATTGTGAATTCCAGCCTCTCTGGACTCAGCCCATTTTATAGAAGGATGCAGCCCCGGGCGGCCCTGGGACTGCTGGGCGGCATTATCCGCGGCTCGGCCATGGGGGATTTGCAGGCCCTGGAGCAGACCGTCTTTCAATGGACCTGCAATGAGCCGGACGAGCAGGGTAAAGTGCAGCACTGGGTACGATTACAAAGGGAACATCCTATGGCGTTAAAGAACTTCTTTCGCCAGCTGAAAGCAGCCATGCGGTTCAAGGCGCCGGCGCCCTTTCCTGCGCCGAGAAACGGGTCAGGGCAGTCCGGCCAGACCCGGGATGCAGTTAATGGCAATGCGCAAAAGCCAGTATTTCTGGTTTCGCGCCAGGATCGGCTGGTGCATCCTTCCTGTAGCGATGCCCTGTATGAAAGATACGGCCAGCCCGGACACTACTTCGTGCACCCATTCGCCGGCCACGACCTTACCAGCGACGATCCGGAAGGCACCCTGGATTTTCTGCGGCGTTACCTGCAGACATTTGCATGATGTGGGTCGGCATTCCGGCCTTTGGCGTCGCGGCCCTCCAGCTACTGGAATTTTCCTCGCAAGCCCCTGGTCTGATGCAGGCTTGATGGTGGATGCAGAGCTCCCGGGAAAGTACTATTGAACCTGCCAGTCTTTTTCCTTTGTCAGGGCTACGCGAAACAGGTCCCTTAAGAATTTGCGATATCTTTGAATGGTTTCTCTTTTGCGCTCTCCGTCCGGATTAAAGATGTTCTTTCGGTCAAAGATCTTACCGGGGCTCTCTTTGAGATCGCTCCAGGTGCCTACCTCAAGAGTCAGTGGTAGGAATTTGGATTTCCAGGCTTTTTCGCGCTCATGCAATTTGTAGTAATGATCGTAGAATAGATCCCAGAGATCGCCGTGTGTGGTGTAGGATTCGCTCTGCGGTCCAAAGTTGAGCAAACTGTGACCGGCCTGAATCTTGAAGAATCGTCCCATGGCTTCAAACAGTTGATGATCCCGACACGGATCCTTTGTACCTGCATAGGGCCACCAGACGTGATCTACCGAGCCAAAGCCGGAGTGCACATCTACCACCGGCACCAGGCTATTCTTAACATGAAAAAAGGATTCAAAAACAAAGCGATACAACGTTCTGGATTCCGGCTCCAGCCCCTGGCCACGGAAATAGGGCAGGTGTTTGCTGGCGCGATGGCCGCCGAAGAAAGGCATGGAACGGACAGCCTCCACCCCGGAATTGCGCATAAGATCCACTCCCGCCGGATTGGACCTCCTTCGCAGCGCCACTCCTCCTGGATTGACCATAGGCATGGCAAGAAGTCCCAGCTTTCCTTTATGCAGCTCTGGAAAGAAATCGGGATTGTCCAGGCAATGGTAAAGAAAATCCAGCAAGATCCGAACGCCGATGGTTTCCAGACCATGGACTCCTGCCACAATGCCCACCGGATTCTTTTTCAGGGCGGCGGGTTTGCCAATACTCAGTGCATAGATAGGGAATCGAAAACCATTGGAGGTCTTGCGGGAGAATCCGTACTGATGGATCTTTACAAGCTTTTCATTTTTCTTTGCGATTTCCAGGATGCGTTTTTCGAACCTGTGTAATCGGCGCAATCCGCGAAGCATTCTGTGGGTATGTCCACAGAATGCTCACTGGCTGTCAGTTCTTTTCCTTCATCATGGTTCTTAGATAAGGTAGAGCTCTCTGTAACATGTAGTCCGGGCGGACCGCATCGTTCTCATGATCTTTCAGGTACTTCTCCGCCTTCGCCGGGTCTACCTGGTCTTTGAGTCCCTGGATCCACTTATCGCGACGGGGATTCGGCTCTTTTTCGGCCAATTCCGGCAGATGATGCCACATGTCTTCTTCGCGAAAACGAAGGGGAAATTCTCCGTCTTTCTGGTCCGATAGTCGAATATCCGGCTGCACGCCATGTACCTGCACAGTGTAGCCCATGGGGGCGTAATAGCGAGCAATAGTTAGCTTGATCAAATAGCTGCTGGCTCCGGTTGTTAGCTTCTGGATCTGCTGCACCGTGGCTTTGCCGAAGGTGCGATCGCCCACTACCAGCGCTCTGTCATGATCCTGTAATGCAGATGCCATAATCTCGCTGGCGCTGGCCGAACCGGCATCTACCAGCACCAGAAGAGGCATGCTGTCCGGAACAATGGGATATCCTTCGCTTTCCAGATCCCTTACTCCGCTGTTGGATTTCAAAGATGTTACCACCTTTTCCTGTTCCATGAACAGTCCGGTGACCCGGACCGCTTCTCCAAGATCGCCGCCAGGATTATTTCTGAGGTCGATGATGAGCCCGGCCGGATCCCCTCCAGCTTGCTTGCGGATGTCCTCGTAGGCTTCCCGCACCATTTCCGTTATAGGAGTTTCGTGGAACAGAAAGGAACGAATATGAATAATGCCGACGTTATCTTCTTTGAGGTAAGTAGAATCTACGGCCTTCCTCTCGATGACATCCCTTTCGATGTCGATCTTTCGAGTGGTCAGATCGGTGGGGCGGTCGATCTCCAGGGATACTACTGTCCCTCGTGGTCCGCGGATGCGGCTTACCACTTCTCGCAGGGATAGATTGGTGATGCTCTTTCCGTCTACTTTCCGGATGATGTCTCCGGCTTTCAGGCCGGACCGGAGCGCCGGCGAGCCAGGGAATGGAGTTTCTACGATTACATCGTCATCATCGCCACCTCGCAGAATGGCGCCAATGCCTTCGAAGGTTGCATCTTCGGATTCTTTGCGAATCTTATCCCATACCTTTTCATCCAGCACGTCGGCATGAGGATCGAAGCTTTTCAGATATCCCCTGGCCGCCTGGAAGTAATAGTAGTTCATGGAAGGAGGGCCATTACCGGTTTCTTCTTCCGATTCTTCGTTCCCGTCGGGCTTTTTCAGCGGATTGGCGCCGAACCGCACTCGATTCTCCTGGATCCAGCCCATGATTCTGTGGAAATCCTGACCGGAAAATCCGGTGGCAGCCCACATATCATCCAGAAGCTTTCTTTGCTCCCTTTGCTGCTCTTTGAGTTTTCTGGCTTCCTCTTCCCGCTGCTCCTGATTCAGGGATTCCCATTTCTTTTTCTGTAGTGCATCCCGTTGATCCTGCACCGCTTCCAGTTTGGAAGCGTCCATCTCAAAGATTACGTAATCCTCGGTCCATGGTAGTTTCAGCACCTTTCCGGGCATAACAACGCCATAGGGCGCGAACTGCTCACGCTTCTTCAGATAGGCGCTGGGCAGGAGTTCCAGCGGCGCGGGCATGGCCCCGATGGCGGACCGAGCCGCATCCACGTATCCCCTTTGCGGATCGATGGATTTGCGATCCAGATACTGAAACTGGGCATGGGTGACCACCCGGTTGAAGTCCCGGCCGCTGAAGTCGGCAGGGATGGCATGGCCGGTGGCCGGTATCATCCAGGCGGAGATAATAATAGAGAGAACTATGTAGCTTTTTTTCCAGATCGGCTTTGTCATGGGTATCCTGCTTCCAATGTACAGACGTAGGGAGCTGGCTGTCAGTTTTATTTTTTGTCAGCCCATGGCTTCCGAAACCGCCGGATTCGCAGGATTCCAGGAGCCGTTGTATTGGGAGTGGGCAATTGCATCCGGGGCGGGAATACGCCGGCCATGGTAGAAAATAGCGTACCATAGCCGGATGGACTAAATGATCGGTAGACTCGGTCTGGACCGCTCTCCGGCCGGTTCATTCTAGAGTTCTGTTCAGGTTCCCTTACGTTGTTGCTTCGTTCCCCGCTGAGAGAGCCTTTCTATACTTGCTGGCAATTCTGTCGAGTTCAATGGGCGACACCTCGGCTTTTGCAAACTGAGCTACGCCCGGATGTTCCTGAAAGAAGGCTTCCACGATTCTGGCCGCATCTTTTTTCAATTCTTCGTAAGCTTTGAGACTGTCGGTCCGGCTGGCATCAAAATCAATTCGCTTCGCCTCCAGATCCCTCATGAAAGAAGAGTAGGCCGCATTCTTCCTGTTCTCCAGGTCTCTCGTTTCTGCCTGAAACTTCTCAATTTGCTTCAAGGACTGCTCGGCATCGTAGATGGATACAAAGCCGCGGGCACTCAGGGGCCTTTGCCGCTCCCCCTTACGCCTCCAGAAGATTATTGTTCCAATGATGGAGGGGAAGCCAAGCAAAAAGAAAAACTTAACAACCGATAGTACAGCTTCGCGGATCGAATACTGAACGGAAGGAAAGATACTTTCGAGAATCGCAGAAAGAATGGCCAGAGGAAAAAACGATACAAACATGCCAATATTGGCAACCAAGGCCCATGTCGCCGTTTTCCTCGCCTTCCTGGCGACCTCGGTCTCCTCCTTCAGTTTCTGAAGCATTTCAGGGTTATCAAGGTAAGGCTGCAGTCTCTTGTGAACCTGGGGCATCTTGAATTCGCTTTCATCGAAGGCAGGCCCTTGATACTCCGGGAAGATTGCCGATTTATGGATAGAGCTGAGCGCAACGTGGAGTCCGTACACATGCTCGAAGTCCAACAGCTGTTGCATTTGTTCCGGTGTTAGCGCGCCAATGAATTTTTCTGCGGCCTCTACTCTTTCATCATAGTACTCCTTGTCCTTGATATCTGTTAAATCCTCGGTCTTCATGTTATGGGCGCGCAAGAGATCGAGCATTCGACGAGAGGCATAGGCTTTCATAATTGCATCGTCTACTTCAATGAACTTTTCCTGGTATTTCTTCATGCCATACAGGATTTCCTTGAGGCCTTTCTCTCTATTCAAGTCGGCATAGTGCTGCCGATGTAACTCTTCCTGTCTCAGCAGAGATTGGGTTTGCTGCTGAAGCTCAGATTGCATGTCCTGGAGAACAAGCCCCACCTTGTTCAGGGTCTCATTCATTGTCCTGAGTTGAGCATTGCTATCGTAGGCAATTTCAGCGTTGAGCTGCAGTAACTCATTGGCGATGGCCTGCCCCTGGAGCATGGCACCCAGCTGATGGGACATCATCCGGGTGTTCCGAGCAGTTTCGCCTGTATGCTCGGCTGTCTTTAGCGCGCCGTAGGCGGTGATGCTACTAAGCATCTTGTTCTGGGTTCGATCGTCCATCATGCCTGTTGCTGCTACCAGTAGTCCTGCACCCATTGTAACCTCCAGAGAAGTGATCTACCACCAACCATAGGCCGCTGCAATGTTCTCATACGTGCCCCGGAAGAAGAGAGGTATGATCAAGGAAACAGAAAGCCCGAGTACCAAGGTGCCCGCAATAGCGCCGAAAAAGAGGAAATAGAGCAAATGAAATGTCTTCCGGTAGGTCGGAACCGAAAGAGAGGCCAGATCAGCTCTGTCAAAGAGACCCGGTCCCGGTGCGAAAGACTCGATAGATTCGGACTGCTTCCGAAACCTGTTTCCGGATGACCTCAGCCCTTCGTCCCGCGCGGTGCCGTACTTTTCTTGCTCAATTCGCTGTATGAAGCGGTTGCGAAACTTCTCATCCATACTAAAGTTTATGCTTTGATACGGTTATATATGATGATCATTGTCAACTCAAGTTAGAGATCATTTTCTGCCGGGGCCCATTTTTTTGAAGAAGGCGAAAGAATCTCAATACTCCTGGTGTACCTTTGAACACGGTGCGCCCATAGCTGGCAATTGGAACCGGACACTGCGATGCTATGGTGCTGGATGCAAATTGACCGGGAACTGCACGGAGCAGCAACAGCCCTGATTCGAAAGAGTTTCCAGGGGGGAGCGCGGCCTTGGATCAGGGGACCATTTTCAGAAGTTCAAACCGGGCCTGCACGATGAAAAAAAGGTCGACGGAGGGACGGTGCCCCCTGGTCTTTCCGTAATGATTCGAACCAGAAAAGTTGTCCTTTTTTCCATAGTAATGCTGCTCGCTGCGCCACTGCTCACCCTCTGCCAGGGAGGAGAAACCCAGGCCATCTCTCCCGAGAAGCAGAAGGAGCTGTTTCAGCAAACCAATCAGGAAGATCTCAAACCCACTATCTGGGATACCGGAGATACCACCATCACCAACGAAGATCGGTTGGACCTGTTGGAGCCTCATGTACGTGATATTGGCGGCGCCTATGTTGGCGTAGGTTCCACCCAGAACTTCACCCTTGCAGCCTGGGCAAAATCGGAATGGATCTGGCTTATGGATTTCACCCGGGTCGTGGTGGCCACCAACAAGATCCATATCGCTTTTCTTCAGGAGTGTCCTACTCCCGAGGAGTTTCGCAAACTCTGGGAGCCCGGTTCAAAGGCAAAGGCTATGGAAGTCATCGAAAAACATTATGCAGGACAGCCGGATTACGATCTGATTCGCAAGGCCTGGTCCACTTCCGGTCCCTTTCAGCGCCGGCGGTTTCGCTACGATGATGTAATCCATAAAAAGTTCAATTTCCATGGCTGGCTAAACAGTAAAGAGACCTACGATCACATTCGAGGGCTGGCCCTGAAAGGCCGCATCCAGGCGGTGCGCGGCGATCTGAAGGGGCCCATCACTGTGAAGAGCATTGCCGAACAGGCAAAGAAGATGGGCATTGTCTTCCGTATCATGTATTTCTCCAATGCAGAGGAGTATTTTCCCCTGGGCGACGATTTCCGCTCCAACTGGCTCTCCCTTCCGGTGGATGAAAAATCCATGGTAGTGCGTACCATTTCTGTGTACCGCGGCAAACTGCCCTGGGCTCCAGGTTCCGAACTCTCTACAGACCGGGGCTTTCACTATGTGCTGCAAAGCGCTCCTCATTTCCAGAAATGGCTAAAAGAGGGAAAGGAAGGTCTGCGCATCGAAGAGATTGTACTTACGGGAAATACGGACCGGGAAAATGGCATTACGCTTATTAAGAATGGAACGCCGATTCCTGAATCCATGAAAGCTCCGGCCACTGCCTCCGAGACGAACTGAACACAGACCCACATCCGATCCTGAAGGAGCAAACAGGCGAAGGAGTAAGCCCTTCGCCGCTCCTTGCTTTCTGCAACAGGAAACCATTATGCAAACAACCATAGATTCATCAAGTCCGGCCGGATCAACGGCGAATGCGCCCCACATTTCAGGGTCTGGCGTATGGCTTTTTAGGGGCTTGCATCCGATTTCCCTTTTGCTCCTTTCCTTCATTCTTTTCTCTTGCAGCACTGCCACCGAGCGCGCCACCGAAGGGAAAGACTCTTTCGAAATCCCGGCAGGGTACACGGTGAAGCTGGAGTTCATTAAGCGAATCAAGACCGATGCACAACCAAAGCAGGTCTGCCTGCATCCGGAACGAAACGAATTCTACGTTGCCAACCTGAACAATGGCGGCGGCGCCAATACAAAGAAGCTGGGCCCTGGCACACTTCAGATCTTTTCTCTGGATACCTTCGAGCTTCTCCACGAAGAGCCTGCCCGCACGGCAGTGGAGTGTTTGATAGTGGATCGGGATCATCTGCTGTACTCCGACATGTTTCGCGACGAAGTGGTGTATTTCGATCTGGCTACCCGGAAGGTTCTGGCTCGTAGCCCGATAAAGCCGGAAAAGGTGAAGAATTTCTCGGGTACCGAGTATCGATACATGCCCAAAATCATCGAACCTCTGTCGGATTCAGAGGCGCTGGTTACTCTCTGGCTGGGCGGAATGTCCCGCATAGATTTCAAGCAGGGCACGCTGGTGAAGCATTTCGAAAAGTTCTGCGCATTGCCCAGGGGTATACTCCGTGTTCCAGGCAAAGAAGAAGTGTATATAATGTGCTACGGCATCCCCCAGGGACCCGGCGAAATCGTACACCTGGATCTGAAGACCGGAAAGGTGTTGAATCGTCTGCGCACAGGAGGTTCGCCCAGACATGTAATTACTCGTCCGGACGGAAAAGCGCTAATCAGCAACCTGAACTCGGGAGAAATCTATCTCTTTGATCCTTCCACAGGCTCAATCCTGCACAGGATGTACATGGGAGGCGGAATCAATACCATTGACTCCGATCCAAGCGGCCGGTTCCTCTTTATCTCCCAGCGAGAACTGGACCTGGTAGCAGTAATCGATACTTCGAACTGGAAAGTGGTGCTCAAACAAAAAGTGGGGGACTATCCTACTGGATTGGATGTGTCCTACGATGGCAAATACATGGCGGTTACAAACTTCCATGAATCGGACCTGGATCTGTACAGGATTCATTATGTTCCCTCGGAGAGCCCCTCCGAGCAGTAAACCTGAAGGATTTTCGCCAACGGGTTACCTATTCTTGTGCTATAGCGAACCCCGGGCCTACTTTTTCTCGTCTATTTGGGCACCCGGTTTGCCGGGCAGAGAACTCGAATGAAAAAGCCCTTTCCTTTCATTCTCATTGCTCTATTGCTTCCGCTGGCCTGCGTCCAGTTCCAGACCGAGCAGCCAAGGATTCCAGCCGGTGGGGACAATCAATTCAATTGCGGGCTGCCTTCTTTTCAGCCAGAATTCGTAAACTTTCATATGGAAGACTGGCCGGATGCAAGAGAAAAGATTGAGCAGGAGCTATCCGAAGTTCCGGGCTTACTCCCAGTATCCAATGCAAAGGGGGACCTTCGGCTAAGAATTACTATCGAGGCTTTTCCCCGGGGCAAGCATCATGCGGACTTTATGGAAGGGGATCCTTTTGCATTTACAGGTCGAAGACTGAGTCAACTGGCCTTTCGATGGAGTTTTGGAATCATCCCCATCTATGAGCCGCGGGAGAGGAAATTCACCTTCGAGGTCCTGCAGGGCAATCGAAAAAGGGTCTATGAATATATCAGCCATAACCATGTGCTGGTGGGCCTGCCCGCAATCTTTGTGGCTCCCTTTGTGGATTCGCAGGATGTGGTGGAGGAGGCGGAGAGGGTGACCCATTATTTCCTGGAAGATGCATGCTATCATCCGACCCTGGCACTGGTGCAATGAGAGGCACAGACCAGGTAAGATTGCTCTTGCGAAGTTTCCTGCTCCTTTCACTGCTTTTTACTTCTAGTTGCATGGCCATCGCCTACCAGGAACCGCGAACTGCGGCGTTGGCTACCACTTCTATTGAGGCTTCGAATTGCAGGTTTCTGCCAGACTTTGTGGGATGGTCCTACTTCCCGCAGGATAAAGAGAGAATTGAAGCATTGATCCAGCCCTTCGATGTTCGGTCCGCGGCCAGCATTCAGCCCGGCAACGACGAGCCTCGCCTGCTGGAAATCAGCCTGGAGCAAACCGACATTACACCAGCCTGGCGCAAACTTCCGAATGTTATAGTTACGGTTCTGAGTAGCGGAATCTTCCCTCTGGTGGAGTATTTCGAATACTATCTTACTTTTCGTATTCGCAACCAGGGGGAAGTAACACTGGTTCACAGGTACCGAATTATGAGCCATACGGTGGTCACCGCTCTGGTCATACCTCTGACGCCTTTTCTTTATCCGCCGGATCAGAGGCAGGAAGCTCTGGAGGAAGCTACAGAGGACTTCATAGCTGTCGCTTTGCGGCCCTGCGCCGGAAAGCCCTGACTTGGTTTTTCGTACCTTTATTTATATTGAGTTACAGAGGCGTTGTGTTAGAAAGGTCAATGCCCCGGATGCTAAAGAAGTATTTCCTGGCTTTATTGGTCCCGGGCCTTTCCGGACTGATTCTGTCCGGTTGCGCCGGCAAGTCCATGGATCGTCCGGAGCCGGAACCTTTCGAACAGGTGCGAAACCGGCTTTTCCTTCGTGGAAATCTTTCCCAGTTTTACCGATCTCTGGAAAGCCTGGAATCCGCCGGGTCCCCTGGCGATTCTGCCGAATACGGCGAAGATACTCCTAACGTTCGAATCCTGTTTTTCGGGGACTCGGTGATCTGGGGCGATTGTTTAACCGTTCGTCTGAAGCGAAAATTCCAGGAGCGCTTTGGAGATGGAGGTCGGGGATTGCTTCGATTCATCGACTGGGCGCCCACGCGATTGATGGATCATACAAACCTGACCCGGGGCGGATTTGAAAGGCATAAGATCCCTTTTGAATCCTTTGACGTACCTCCTTTCCCCCACCTGGGGTTCACCGGTTTCAGCCACAGACCGCAGAATGATCGAGCAACCACCATCCAGCAGATTGGTCCCCGAACGCCTATCTACGACGTTCGGCGATACCAGAGTATTCAGAAAAACAATCCATCGCTACCGGCAATTCCGGAAACAGGCGCTCCGGCAGGGGCAAAATATGGAACGGATGGGGAATCCTGGAAAAGGGTGCAGCTGATTGTAAGACCCGGGGAGTCCAGAGAAATAAAGGCCCAACTGAGCTACCGAATGGAAGATGGCGCTACCGGCCATGATGCAGCCAGCCTTCGCTTTGTGGACTCCGGCTGCCAGTCCATCAGTTTTTCCATCCCGGCCTCGCGGCGCATCGATCTAAGTTTTGAAGGCAGACCTTACATAGATGGTCTGGCAGTAGAAACCGGCGGGGGTGTGTCTTTTAGCTCCATTGTTATGCGAGGGCTGCATCAGGCCTGGCTTCTGGGTATCCCGGAAGAGCAATTCGCCTGCGGCTATCGGCAGTATGATCCGGACCTGGTAATCTTTCAGTTTGGGATCAACGAATCGCAAACCATGCACTACGCTGTGCAGGGCTTTTCGCCGGAAATCTACGAAAACCAGTTGCGGCAACTCTATGCCAGAATACAAAGAGCGGCGCCCCGGGCTTCCATTCTAATTCTGGGGCCCTGGGAAAGGCTGCTCAAGCAGAACGGAGTGTATCAGACCTACGAAGCCCATGCCCGGGTCCGGGAAATCCAGAAGCGTGTGGCCAACGACATGGGTCTTGCCTATTTCGACGGCTTCATTTTTCTGGAGGGTACGGAGGGTTTACGTCGTGCAGTGCGAAGAGGGCTCATCCAGGGCGATTATACGCATACCAGCTATCCGGGAGGACATTATATGGCAGATGCCCTCTATGCGAAACTAATGGAAGACTTTCAAACCTGGAAGGAAAGTCGACGGTAATATGCACGGATGGCGCAAAAGATTTCGCGGAAGGAATTGGAGCGAGTCGGAAATTGCTCCACTGGCCGCATTTACCCTTCCTCTGATTCTCTGCCTGTCCTTGCTTGTGCTTCTGGTGAACTTTGAGAATCGACGGTACAGACAGGAAGTTAGAGCCCAGCTCACAGATGATCTCAGTAGCCATCGCGGTCGCATGGAATCGGAAATCAACAAGACCATGTACGTTACCCGCAGTCTGGGCGCCTATGTAGCGGTGAATCCCAATCCAGATCAGGCCACGTTTCATGCGCTTTCGGCGGAGATCCTGCGAAGCAAAGCCCACATCCGAAACCTGGGCCTGGGGCCGGACAATATCATTCGTTACCTTCATCCACTTCGGGGAAATGAAGCGGCTCTGGGTCTGGATTTTACGAAAAACCGCGAACAATGGCCTTCTGTAGAGCGAATGATGCGACTGCAGAAAACGATTATTACCGGTCCGGTGAATCTTGTGCAGGGCGGAAGGGCCTTTGTGGCCAGGACTCCTATCTATATTGGCGAAGGCAGCAATCGCCGCTACTGGGGATTGGTCAGCGTTGTCATCGATGCAGATTCCCTGATCCATGCGGCCGGTCTACGAGACTCGGAGAAAACCCACATTGCGCTACGAGGCACGGATGGCCAGGGTCCCCGGGGAGAGGTATTCTGGGGATCCCCGGATGTCTTCGAGCGCGACCCGGTGATTCTGGATGTTCAGCTACCCACCGGAACCTGGCAAATCGGAGCCATTCCTTCCGGAGGCTGGCAGGCCCAATCCCCGGACCTGGGTATGATCTGGATTGTTGGCAGCGCTGGCAGCCTACTTCTGTCTACCGGTCTGTATCTATGGGTTTTTCGCCAGAGAAAGAGATACCTCGCTCTGCGAAAGATCTCCGAGCAGGCAGAAGCCGCCAATCGCGCAAAGAGCGAATTTCTGGCAAACATGAGTCATGAGATTCGCACACCCTTGAATGCTACTCTCGGTTTTGCGGACATTCTAAACGAAGAGATGACCGATCCTACCCACCGCCAGTATCTGGACGCAATCCGCAGAAATGGTCGTTCGCTTCTTAACCTTCTAAACGATATACTCGATGTTTCCAGAATTGAAGCCGGAAAGCTGGAAATCAGTCCAGCCGACTGCGACTGGAGGTTGATTCTGGAAGAGATGGGCAACGTATTTATGTTCATGATTCGTCAGAAAAGCCTGGTCTGGAAGGTGGAGCATCAGAAAGACCTGCCGGTGTACATTCGCACCGACGAACACCGGCTTCGCCAGATCCTCCTGAACCTTGTGGGCAATGCTGTGAAATTTACGCAGCATGGCGGAGTCACGGTTCTTGCCAGCGGATATAGAAAGGAGGACGGATCCTGGACCATGCGGTTCGCTGTTCAGGACACCGGTCCTGGAATTGCCCGGGCGCAGCGCGCCAGGATCTTCGAAGCTTTTGTGCAGGATCAGACCATGCGAAGGGAAAGGCAGGAAGGTACCGGTCTGGGTCTCACTATTTCCAGTCGCCTGGCTCACCTGCTGGGAGGCCACATTGAGCTCGAAAGCGAGCCAGGGCGCGGTAGCACTTTCTCTCTGGTTCTGGAAGATGTTCATGCCGGCCGGGGCGGATCGGCGGGTCCGGCGGAGGCCGGGGCGGTGGCAGCCAGAGGCTTCACGGGTCAGCGCATCTTAATTGTCGATGATAACGAGGATAACCGGACCCTGGTGCAGCATTTTCTCAAGAAAGAAGACCTGAGCCTTCAGGAGGCCGCCAACGGGCAGGAAGCGCTGGATGTATGCGCCAACTGGAAACCCGATCTTATATTGCTGGATCTACATATGCCGGTGCTGGATGGCTACGCAATGCTCGAGGCCATCCAGGAAGATGGGCAGTACCAGGATTTGCAGGACATTCCGGTACTGCTCTTCACTGCCGATGCCATGGAAGAAAACATCCTTCGTATGAAAACTTATGATACTGCAGGAATTCTTACCAAGCCTCTTTCGCGCCAGGGTTTAATCGATGCGCTACAGAGAGTGCTGCAACCGGTCTAGGAGTTCCGCCCTATCTTCGCCGTATCCCGGATCGGGTATCCCGAATCCCTCCCTTGGCTACTTCCTTTCTGCTAAACAGACTCACGGTGTAGGGCCCGACCCCGAAGCCAGTAATTCATCGCCTGAGGAAAGACCAGAATAGAGGCCTCGGCCATGAGATGAGGGTCGACGAATGCGAATTCCATGTTTGCTGCAAAGAGGGCTATTTGAAGCGAAGCTATCAACAGGATGGCCGGCCAGGGCAGATGCGGTTGCCGAACCTTCTGCGAAAGAAATTCTCGGGCCAGATCGCGGCCGCGTTCGCGCAGGCAGGTTAGGAGGATCATTAGAAACTTGGCGCCAAACCATAGATGAAAAGCCAGGTAGATTGAAAGCATACTGCCGGTGAGCAGAGGGAAGAATGAGGGCTGCATACCCGGAGGCAGGGCCAGGGTAACGTAGATCCTATCAAATTGAAGGATTGCGGCCAGGATTAGAAGAAACAGAAAAAAGCAATATATCAGGCACGGGGCTGCCAGCGAATCTGGATTCCTTCGGCGAATCAGAAAAGCCGTCAGAGGAACGCAGGGTAAGGCGAACCAGGCCGCGCCCGGCGATAGGAATTCTGGCGCAACGGTGGGAATGGTCAAAAGGTTCTGCAGTTGCAGCAAGTACAGAGCGGCCAGGGACAGAAAAAGAACGCTTTCCTCGTTGATTGTCTGAAGAAGGCGACCGTTGATAAATCCGTAGAAAGGAACCACAAAGAAATAGGAGAGCAGGGCAAAACCTGAAATGTCTCCTGGACTGCCCTGCGCGTCCCCATCCGGGGAAAACGCTTGAAGAGCCATGTCCAGAAATGCAGGAACCATGCACCAGATTAGCGCCAGGGCGGTCATTCGCTTCCAGTGCACAGAGTCCAGAGTGGCCCGGGCCAGCAGAAAGGTTTGAACCGTGAATCCGATAGACAGCGCCAGGATAAGCGTCATGAGCCTTCCGGAGCCTCCGTGGTTCCGAAGTAAAGGACATCAGGCGCAAAGACGATACAGATTGCGCCCAGAAGCCAGAATAGGGCTGGAGCAATCAAATCGTAGAGATCCCTGGGCGCATGGGGCATGCTTTCGCGCAGAAGAATTCGCTCCTTTCGCTCTTCCAGAATATAACCTACGGTTTCTATACCGGGACGGAGAAATTCGATTTGCGCGCCGCTTACCGGCCGCGAAATGGCCCGGTACTCTCGGCCCTCCAGGGTGTACTTCACTGTGATGATTGCCTGCAACTCCGGCTCCAGCAAATCATGATTCCTCTTTTGCAGAATTTGATTTTCGAATACCGTAGCATGCACCGCCACGCCTTCGTCTAGATACAGTCTGCCTTCGGGATCGTACTCCATGAAGATCACAAAGGAAATGAGTCCGGCGATAAAGGAAAGAAACAGCCCAAAAAGACCTACCAGGACGGCGCCTCCGGAAAGTCCTGATTTGCCTGCAGCCATGACGGATCCTCTTATCCGGCCTTTCGCAGTTCAACCATTTTAGATTGCTAATTCGGCCGGGGAGGTGAACGGCCGTTTTAGGATTGCTGCTGCCAATTCTAGAATTCGCCATGCCCTTTCCTGGGCGGCCGCGGTATTGTCGGCAAACAGCCTTTGCTTTTTCTTGCGACACCCGGCAGGGGCATCCTGACCGCAATCTGAAGTCAGGTTGCAAGACCGGTACCTGTGTACGTAAGAGAATAAAAACTGGAGGGATGTCTCGGTCGGACTTGACTTTATCTAATCCAGGTTAGGCATATGCTTGCTCCGACATTTGTCGGTATTAGAATTACTGGAGGATTCGATGTCAGAATCTAACGAAGGTTTTCTATCGCGGCTTCGCGATAACCTGGAGGTAGTGGCCACTATCCTGCTTGGTCTGGGTACTATCCTGGCCGCTTTTGCAGCCTATCAATCCGCTCTGTGGGGCGGGAACTGTCTTACCGCTTACAATCAGGCGGTAATCAAGTTCGGGGATGCAAACCGCGAATACCTGAACGGCGCCATGGCGACCAGCTTTGATACCATGGTGTATCTGGAATATCTAAGAGAGGATCCGCGAACTGCTGAAGACGTGGACAAAATGATCTCCAAAGATATGGTACGAGCCATCTCCTGGGCGGATCAGTCCTACGACAAACGCATGGAAGCTCTGGAGTACGGCGAAGAGGCCAAAATCGAGACCCAGCTCGAAGAGAAATGGGACGCTTTTGACGAGTTGGAAGAAGAAGCCCCGGAAAGAGATAAGATTCTGGCAGAAATCTTCGAGCTGGAGAATAAGATT
>JAGRNE010000046.1 GCA_020440915.1 Leptospiraceae bacterium
CGTTCAGAAGCCAATCGAGTTTGTACCCCATACCGGTTGCGTTCACATGATACTCCCGGGTGAGGAAGCGCGCCCCATCTGTATTGCGGGTGCCTTTGTATTCATCCACAACTACTGCAGACTCAGCATCGATATCAAAAACATCTTCCAGCAGTCCGCGCTCCTCCGCGGTGGGCTCCCGTCCCGTTTTTACTGAAGGCCCGGCTTCGGGATCGCAGATATCATAGAAGCCGTGCAAACAGGCCCAGTCCTTTCCGCGAAGCCTGGCATACCGCCGCATATCGCTGCGCGAGCCCGGGTATACATCTCCGGCAGGAGTGGGACCAGTATCATAGGGGCCAGGACGAAAATCCCCGTCTGTCACTTCTCTAATGCGATGGGTGATGGCATAACCCTGAACCACACCCTGGAACAGAAAGACTGCCAGCGTAAGGGTCTCCATGGTATAATCTGTTTTTGCCATCTGGCCTGAATCAAGAGAAACGGTTTCCACCCGGTTCTTCGCCAGGCCGTAAACAAGAATCTGATCGACCTGGATGGTTTTCCCCTGCCACTGCCTTGCATATCCTTCCGGAAAGGAGATTCGCTTGCGTGCGGCCCCGGGATACGCGCGATGCAGGTCTTCGGTTGTCGTTTGGTCAGGAACTATTTGGAATGCAGGATTAAAGGTAAACGAATTCCCGTCAGATCGTCGCAGATAATCATCGTCGAAATCTGCAGGCATCGTCTGGCATTGCAGGCAATGCAAGGCCGCCAGGATAAAAGGCAGAATGCAACACTCTGTAAGGTATCGACTCATTTCAGGTAAGGATGTCCCATAGCAAGATGTCCGTTAAGCCAGAGGATCGCCTCATCCATAAAGGTAAAGAATCCTGGAGGTGGCCGGAATGACCGTGGGAATCCCACGGCATCCCGGGCTCCCGGATCGGTCTTAAGCCAACGTGTCGCCTTTCAGTGTGCCGCCGAAGCGGTAGAAGCAAAAAGAGGGTTGGTTTGCTTGATCTGTTCCAGAATCTGATGGGCAATCTGCAATGTTCGAACATCGCTTTCGCCCGCTACAATGGGTTCGCTTTCGCCGGTAATGCAGGAAAGGAAATGCAGATGCTCCTGGCGCAAAGGATTGTCTTTATGCACAAAGATCTTCTCTACGAAGGCCTCTTGCCGATATTTCAATTCTTCCCGGGTCATCAAATAGGCGCTCTGAGCCCGGCGATGAATATCAATATCCTGGGTGCTGAAGTCCAGATGAATGTATGCTTTTTCCTGAGTAATGGTTAGAGTTCGGACTTTGTTTTGCGTGGCACGGCTGGCAATAAGCGAAGCCACGCAACCGCCCGGAAACTGCAGCGCGGCAGCGGCCACATCTTCATGATCGCTAAAGGCGCTGGTGCCGGAGGAATGCACTGCTACAGGATCTTCGTCTACCAGGTTGAGAATAATATCCAGGTCATGGATCATTAGATCCAGAACAACGCCCACGTCTGAGATTCTGGGGCTGAAAGGGGCCAGCCTGCGGGACTCGATGAGGAAAGGATTGTCCACTACCTTCTTGAGCTCCAGAACGGCTCCGTTGAATCGTTCTACGTGGCCGACCTGCATCATCAGGTTTTTTGAGGCCGCCAGGCTAACAAGCTCTCTGGCCTGTTCCACTGTTTCTGTGATGGGCTTTTCCACCAGAACGTGGCGCCCCTTTTCCAGAGCTTTTTTGGCTACTTCATAGTGAAATGCGGTGGGGACGGCGATTACCACAGCATCCACTTCGTCGATGAGATTATCGTAGGTATCGAAGGTGGGAACCTGGAATCTGCCGCCAATCTCTTCCCGGCGGGCCGGATCGGCATCGAAGATCCCCGCCAGTTCGTACTGACTGATTCCTGCGGCCACATTGACATGGTACTGACCCATGTGACCAACTCCAATGATTCCAACGCGGATCTTTCCGGACATAACTCCAGGCTTCCGCACTACCAGGCACGATCAATGAAAACTTGCTTTGATTTTGGAAAAAATGGAGTCATTTTCCCCACTGGCAGCCAGCTCTTTGTCCAGTTCCTGAACCAGGTCCCTGGCCTTCTTGCTAAGCTTTTTAGGGGTCTTCACCTGGATGACTACGTGCTGATCGCCTTTTCCGTAACCGCCCATGTACGGCATGCCTTTCCCCTTTAGTCGAAAGATCTGTCCGCTTTCGGTGCCTGCAGGGATCTTCATCTTCACTCGCTTCCCGTCGATGGTAGGCACTTCGATATCGCCGCCCAGAATGGCCGTGCTAACCGGCAAATTGGCGCGGATCACCAGATCATTTCCTTCCCGTTCGAAGAGATCATGCTTGGTAATATGTGTTACTACGTACAGATCTCCGGATGGACCGCCGTTGGGACCGGCTTCTCCTTCCCCGGAAACCTTCAGTCGGCTTCCGGTTTCTACTCCTGCCGGGATTTTGATGTGCAGTGTTCGACGCTTTTCAGTGACTCCGGAGCCACTACATGTACTGCATGGATCCTTTATCATCTTTCCGCTACCATTGCATTGAGGACAACTGGTAGTAACAGAGAAGAAGCCCTGGGTTCGGCGCACCTGGCCGCTACCCTGACAGAGGGAACACATGGAAGGACGTGTGCCCTCCCGGGCGCCGGATCCGCCGCACTTATCGCAGGTTTCCAGACGCGGGATTTCTACTTTGATCTCTTTTCCGGTGGAGGCTTCCTCCAGAGAGATTTCCACATTGTAGCGAAGATCGTTTCCTCGGCGTAGTCCGCCCCGGCCGCGATATCCCGGTCCTCCGGCAAAACCCGCTCCTCCACCAAAGAACTCGGAGAAGATGTCACCGATGTCGCCAAAGATGTCGGAGAAATCCGTATAGGCTTTGTAGCCAAAGCCCCCGGCTCCCGGAGCGCCGGCGCCCACGCCGGCTTTGCCGAACCGATCATAGGCAGCACGCTTTTCTTCGTCGGAAAGCACCTCGTAGGCTTCGGTGGCCTCCTTGAACTTTTCCTCGGCCTCCGGATTTCCCCGGTTCTTGTCCGGATGAAACTGAATGGCCAGCTTTCGGTAAGCCTTCTTGATTTCTTCCTGGGTGGCGCCCTTCTGGACTCCTAAAACTTCGTAGTAATCTCTATCTGACATAGGGGTAACCTTTTATGATTGCATCCGTTCCTGTGCTGGCTTCTGTCCACGAATCCGTACCCAGATTCCCTGATCGCCTTCCACTCTGATCCTTTTTGCCAGGGCGTGGCAACTTCGCCGGTATTTTTGCCGAATATGGCATTTCCATCTGTCCGACTCCGCACTCGGAGTCAGACCCTGTATAATAGTCAAATAATTGCAGTATAAAACTCTCCAGAAGGTTCGTCTGCTTCCGCATAATACGGAAGCAGACGACCATTTTGCTGGATCTTATTTCTTTTCGTCGTCAACGACAGTGTAGTCGGCGTCCACGACCTTTTCCCCGGATTCTTCCTGGCCTTCGGCCCCGGCTTCTCCGGCTCCGTTGGAGGCATCAGCGCCCTGACCGGCCTGACTGGCTTCGTAGAGTTTTTGACCGAGTTCCATAGAGACCTTTTGAATCTCATCGCGAGCGGCCTTGATCGCCTCAACGTCATCGCCTGACAGAGCTTCCCTGGTACGCTTCACCACATCTTCGGCACGCTCCTTGTCTGCTGGATCCACTTTGTCTCCAGCATCCGCCACGGCTTTTTCCAGGCTGTAGGTCAGAGAGTCGGCTTCGTTGCGTGCTTCCGCCACTTCCCGGGCTTCTTTATCCCTGCCGGCATTTTCCTCGGCCTCTTTGACCATCTTATTGATCTCATCCTCGGAAAGCCCGCTGGTAGTTTCCACGCGAATCTTCTGCTCTTTTCCGGTGCCCATGTCCTTGGCCGAAACATGCACGATACCGTTGGCATCGATATCGAAGGTTACCTCGATCTGAGGCACTCCCCGGGGCGCCGGTGGAATTCCCACCAGATCGAATCGAGCAAGGGTCCGGTTATCCCGGGCCATTTCCCTTTCGCCCTGTTGCACATGTACGCTTACTGCAGTCTGATTGTCCGCTGCAGTAGAGAAGATCTGACTCTTTCGGGTAGGAATGGTGGTATTTCGCTCAATCAATCGCGTAAAGACCCCGCCGAGGGTTTCAATCCCCAGAGATAGAGGAGTCACATCCAGAAGCAGTACATCGGAGACTTCCCCTGCCAGAACTCCACCTTGAATGGCGGCGCCTACAGCTACCACTTCGTCCGGATTTACAGACTTGCTGGGATCCCGTCCGAAGATCTGCTTAACCAGAGCCTGCACCGCAGGAATCCTGGTCGAGCCGCCCACAAGGATTACTTCATCGATTTCAGATGCGCTGAGTCCAGCATCCTTGATTGCGTTTTCGCAGGGACCTTTTGTGCGATCCACCAGCTTCTGAGTCAACTGATCGAACTTGCTTCGGCTCAGCGTAAGATTCATGTGTTTGGGTCCGCTTTGATCGGCGGTTACAAACGGAATGTTGATCTGCGCCTGAGTGGTTCCGGAGAGTTCGATTTTCGCTTTCTCGGCCGCTTCTTTTAATCGCTGCAGCGCCATCTTATCTTTGCCCAGATCAATGCCGGACTCTTTCTTGAATTCTTCGGTAAGCCATTCCATAATGGCTTCGTCAAAGTCATCGCCACCCAGGTGGGTATCGCCGTTGGTGGACTTAACTTCGAACACTCCATCGCCAAGTTCTAGAATGGAGACATCAAAAGTACCTCCACCAAGGTCGAACACGGCCACTTTCATGTTCTTGTCTTTTCGGTCCAGGCCATAGGCCAGCGCGGCTGCGGTTGGTTCGTTGATAATTCGCTCAACTTCCAGACCTGCAATTCTACCGGCATCGCGCGTTGCCTGACGCTGCTCATCGTTGAAGTAGGCAGGAACGGTAATCACTGCCTTGGACACCGAGTGTCCCAGATAATCCTCTGCGGTCTGCTTCATCTTTTGCAGAGTAATGGCAGAGATCTCCTGAGGAGTATGGGAGCCATACTCTGTTTCGATCTTGATTCCATCGCTGCCGGAGCGCACTACTTCGTAGGATACGTATTT
This sequence comes from Leptospiraceae bacterium, assembly GCA_020440915.1. Taxonomy (GTDB): domain Bacteria; phylum Spirochaetota; class Leptospiria; order Leptospirales; family Leptonemataceae; genus UBA3465. The sequence continues at coordinate 5,065 of JAGRNE010000046.1, forward strand.
ATGTTCGTCCTTCATTTCGGAGAACCTGCGACCCATGAAGCGCTTCACCGAGCGAATGGTATTCTTTGAGTTGGTAATGGCCTGGTTCTTGGCGATCTGCCCTACCAGACGTGTGTCTTTATCCGTAAAAGCTACGATGGAGGGAGTGGTTCGCGCGCCTTCAGCGTTGGCGATTACCACAGGTTCCCCACCTTCCATTACAGCGACGCAGGAGTTCGTCGTTCCCAGGTCAATACCTATGATTTTTTCCTTAGACATCTTTCACCTTCCTTTTGCATTCCAATGGAAAATTCCTTTTTCAGCCCTGCTCCTGTTGGGAGCCATCCTGGGCTTGTTCCTTTCGAGCGCCGGCCACAGCCTTTGCTACCTGCACCCGGGCCGGGCGTAGAACCTGCGGATTTCCTTCCTCGGTCTCGCGTATCCAGCCCTTTTCATATACTTGCTTTACCGTATCCTGTGTGGCCGACGGATCTTCCGCCAGATCCAGAGCTTCCATACAGGTGGGATCAAACGGATCTCCGGGCTCCACCACGGGTTTGATGTCTTCCCTGGAAAGCACCGACAGAAATTCGTTTCGAATCATTTCCACTCCGGTAACGAAGTTCTTAACTTCCGGATTATCGCTCTTGCTTCGAAGCACAAGCTCCAGATTGTCCAACACCGGAAGAAGACCCTTAACAAAGTTTACCACGCCAAATACTCTGGATTTGGCCAACTCATCCTGAGTTCTTTTTCTATAGTTGACGAACTCCGCTCTTTCGCGGGTCCACTGATCCTTGAGTTCCTGAATCTCTTTTTGCGCTTTTGCCAGAGGATCCATATCCTGCCCTGCGGAGCTGGATGCACTTTCTGCCGTTTCATCTACCTGCCCTTCTACGGGTTCGGAATGATCGTCCGGCTTTCCGAACTGACCTTCTCCGTGGTCGGCATGGAAGTTCTGCTGCTCTTCGCCAGTTTGTTCTGTTTGCACGTTTTCGCTCATCCTATCCTCTCGCCGGAATCCTGATTTCCGGTATTGTTCCCATGCATCTATGCCATCAATTGCTCATTCGGGTCATGAGCCCCGAAATAAGGATTCGCAGATACTCAATGGTGCGAATCGCATCTACATAATTCATTCTATTCGGACCCACTATGCCCATGGCTCCAATACTCTTTTCGCCCATCTTGTAGCTACCGGCCAATACAGACAATCCCGCCAGGCGGGGCTCCTGGTCGCCTTCAATACGAACCATGACATCGTCCAGCTCCACAGTCTGCTTGAAGATTCCGTGAAACATATCCTTTGCTTCGTAGAGCTTTCCCAGGTCGCGAATCTTCTCCAGATCCACGGATCCATACTGATCAATTAGTCTATCCAGTCCGGAGATAAAGAATTCCTCTTTGCCCTTTACAGATTCGAAATGGGCATTCAGAATCCTGGATAACATTTCATAATAGCCGGTGAGTTCTCGCTCTCCCGGAATTTCCAGACCCACCAGTTGCCGGTGCACTTCGTCCAGATCGTGCCCCTTGAATTTCTCATTCAAGAAGCGGGAGATCTGGATTAGATAGTCCCGGGGGATTCGCTCATCCACAAAAAGGGTCTTGGTATACACAGTGCCTGACCGTGTGGCAATTACTACCAGCACCTCATCCTGCCCCATATCGATGAGTTCAATATGCTTCAGCACGGCGCGCTCAGGGGCCGGGCCAATGATAACGCCGGCAAAATTGGTCAGCGCAGAAAGAATGCTGGAGGTAACTTCCAGAATTTCGCGGATGGAGAATTCTCGTCGCAAATACTCTTTCTGGATATAACGCTGCTTCTCTTCCGCAAAGTTTGCCGGAGGCAGGCGTCCAGGAAGGGAGGCTACATAGAACCGATAGGCTTTTTCGGTGGGAACTCGTCCGGAGCTTCTATGGGGGGCCACAAGAAATCCATTCTTCTCCAGATCTGCCAGAATGTGGCGGATGGAGGCGGAGCTGAGGCCCACATCGTAGCTATCCACCAGCCCCAGGCTACTCACAGGCTGACCTGTTCCAATATGAGTGTCCACCACCAGCCGCAGAATATCCGCCTGGCGGGGACTCAGCTCGTCGGCCTCGTTTCCATACGCTTCCGGTTTTATTGAATGCCTTGCCATAGCAATTCTTAGCAATCGACCCCTCTGACTGCTAATCACCATCAAAGATGAGGAAAAAATGGGCCTCTGTCAATCAAAAATTAGCAATTCAACCTGCCCTTTGCTCGTAATGTGACCTACCAGTCAGCGGAGCGGGCCAGAAGGTCACAGAGCTTCAATCTGTCGGTTACAGGCAGGCCATCGGTGTAGATCATCACGGTCTTTACGGACAGGGCGTCTCGAATCATGCTTCCCATATCACCGGAAAAGGAACGATCAAACAAAGTGATGGCCGTATTGCCATCCCCGATGGATGCATCCACCGACCGAATCTCCGAAAGGGGTAGGCTTCGGGAATCCAGTTCCCCGAAATACGGTGACCGGACGTAGGCGCGAATTCCAGGGCCCTCGGAGGGTTCAGCGGAATCTGCAGGATAGAATTCCAGAACCGATCGAGCATTCCAGGGCCTGAGAGTGGCATATCCAAAACCGGCAAGCATTAGAACTGCAATCGATAATCCAAAAGCCCATTTGTGGCTGTAACCCCGCATATTCCATAGAAGGACGATGAAATAGATGGCCAGCAGCGGAAGGTAGATTCCGATGAAAAGGGCTGGATGCACCCGGGTAGCCCAGGAGAGCTGGCAGCCCCCACGTTCCGTGAAGCCTGACTCCACGAACTGAAAATCGCCCCTGCAACTGGAGGCATCTGGCAGTCTGGATTCCAGAATCGAAGATTCCATTCCGCTCAAAAATGAGGACCAGTCCATCACCGGCAGGCCAAGGATCTGTAATGCCTGCAGGACCTCATCGATACGGTGGCGGGATCCGGACTGAAACAAGAATAAAGATACTCCGGTGTGGCGCAAGAGATAGAGCTTGTAGGTAGTACTCTGCTGTCCTTCGCTATCGGATTCTGTACTGGTTGCGATCAGGAAGCTTCTAAAGTCGGAACGGGCAGCCCGGTAACTTGCGCCGGTCTCATCGGATATCACCACGAATGGCTCTTGTTTTAGAATTTCGATGCGAATACCTTCCAAGGAGCTATGTGCAATCCAGGGCACCGCAAAGAAAGGAACGCTGAACAGTACAAAGCCAAAGTAGAAGGCTCTTTCTTTGAAGTCCCCGGATTGAAAAAGGGCATGATATCCTGCACCAGCTGCAATCAAGACGGCAATCCCCACTGAGATGGCGCCGGCCCACCAGGGCAGGGCTGTTTGAACAAAGAGTATGGATTCGGGTGTATCGGTCCATTCCATAGCTTCACTCTGCCCTCTAAGATTCTTGCCGGCAAGCACAACAGTGGCACGGGGCTTGCGCCCGCCTCAGAAAAAGACCATGTATGGACGAGCAATGAAACTGGTTCAATCGTCGAGTTCGCCGATGGAAGTCATGCGATTGTATTCTGCAATAGCAATGCTGGCTTCTTTCTTTTTTCCCATTTGCTTGAGGATTACGATTCGATTGTAAAGAGCATCGGTGCGGGTGAAATCGCTGCGAAAGGAACGGCGAAAGGAATCCAGTGCCAGATCCGGCCGGCCGGCGAACCAGTAGGCCATGCCAAGGTGAAAGTGACGCAAACCTGTATCCGGTGAGCGAACCTGAATTCTTTCCTGGACTTCCACGGACTCCTTCAACAGAGAAATTGCCTGAAGTAGATCGTCTCTGTAATCCTTATGCGGCAAGTAAGGTTGATCCGGTTTCTGAAGCGCCTTTTCCGGATCCTGGTAAATCAAGCTAAGCGCCAGATAGAAACGTATATTGTCGTTATAGGGCTGTAATTCATAGGCACGCTGGAAGTATTGTCTGGCTCTACGATAGTCTTTTGCATCAAAGGATTCCAGACCCTGCTGGCGGATTTCTTCAAATGCAGGAGCCCCTTGCAGGCTGGAAACAGAGCCCGACCAAATGGAGACCACGGAGAAAAGAACAAATAGAATGCAGGGTAGCCTGCTTCCCTGACGGATGCCCGGTGCAGTCCGTACAGAGCGTCGAGTGCCTGAAGACCCGACAGTCAAGGGATCAGCAATCCCTTCCGAAGGCCGGTTTTCTCCAGGTAGGCTGGTTTCCTGGGGTCGTATTCCATGGCTCCGCCGCCCGGACTTTTTAATGGCCGGAGGTTGCGAAACTTCAGGTCCCTTTTTCCGGGTCCAGTAGAAGGAGAAGAGCATTATTCTGCTTATCGGCCCTGTATTCCAGAGGATAACTCCTGATATCGAGCCTGAATCCGAACTCCGAGGCCAGACTGCGCAATTCTTGCTCTATACCCGGTGCAGTCTGGCAATGAAAGATGAATACCTCGGCAACTCCGGTGCGTATTCCCAGCAAACCGGTGCGGAGGGAAATCAGTTCTTTCATGCGGTCGAAGAATGCCTGCCGACCCGGATGCTCCCGGACTCCATCGATATTCACAATCCAACGCTCTGCAGGATGCGAGCTGCGGAGGAATTTCCTGGTGGTCCTGAAAGCTTTCTGTAGAATTCGACGGTCTTCGGCAAAAGAATAGGAATGGGCCATATCGAAAACCAGGGGACGGATGTTTCGCAAACAATCCTGCATTTCCTGCACGACCTTTTCGTCGAATTCCTGTTTCTGACCTTCCCGAAAGAAGAGCAAGAGCAACATGGGATAGGGACGATGACCGTCATGGTACACAGCCATTCCTCGATGTTTCTGCAAAAAGGCCTCCGAGAATCGCTTCTTCAGGAAGGGATCCCGGCTGGTGAATTCGGATAGGGCCAGCTGGATCCAGCCTCCCGGTTCAATGTATCGATCTCGCACCGAAAAATGAAGATTGCCCAGCGTCTCTTCGTCCATGTTTAGATGGATGGCCGGTCGGAAGCTATTGCCCATGGAATCCAGAGGTTCTACCACCAGGGCATCGGCAGAAAAAGTGCGCGCTATATGCTCGAGCAGGAAGGTAAAGTCCTGGGCTTCGATGACCGGACGATTATGCAGACTGACAATGTGTCGAAAAACTGGATCCACCGGTGGCGCGCCCGCCAGGGTCGCCAGGGCTGGCAAAGGATCCGAAGCATCATGCGCCATGACCTGCTCGGTAGCCGCTTTTAGCTCTTCGTCGAAGATACGACTTCGAATGGCAGGACCGGCTAGCCCGGCCTCAGAAGACTCCTGGTCGCTATTGGGCCGGTACTCTTTTGGCGCTGGTCCTTTGTCCTCTTTTTTCCTTTCTTTTAGGACGGGGGCCAGGTTGGACCTCTTCTGTTCCTGTCGCGTCTGGATTTCTTTCCAGAGTGAGGCATCGAACTGGGATTGACTCATGACCTGTTCTCTAGACAAAATTCCACTTTATATAAAAGCAAGGGTATTTCCCTTTTTTGCACGGTCTTCGGGAAAAAACCACAGAAGATAGCTTAAATTGGGTATTACTGATTAACAGGAGAGAATTTGTCCTTTTACTATCTATTCATCGACGGCATTGGCCTGGGAGAAGCCACCGAAAATAATCCGTTTCATCTGCATGCCAGTCATCTCTTTCGGCACCTGGCCGGAGAAACTCCGCATGACGATCTTTCCAGGGAGTTTCTCTGCATTCCCGCGGACGCGCATATGGGGTTTTCTGGCCTGCCTCAATCCGCTACCGGCCAGACCAGCCTGTGGACCGGAATGAATGGACCTGCCTCCATGGGTCGCCACATGACAGGCTTTCCCGGCCCTACTTTGATTCGCGTAATCGAAGAGTATTCCATGATCAAACTGCTCACCGAAGGAGGCAAGAAGGCCGCCCTTCTAAACGGTTATTCGAAGGCCTATCTGGATCGCATCGAAAAGAAACCTCGACTGCGAAGCGCCTCCACTCATGTGCATCGGGTTTCCGGTCAGGAACTGTTTATGCTAGATGACGTCCTGGAAGGCAGAGCTCTATACATGGACATCGATCATCAATTCCTGCATCGCTTCTATCCCGACTATGCGCATAGGCTCCCTATTGCCGATCCCAGAGAAAGAGGTCAGCAATTCGTTCGCATTGGTCGCAACTACGATCTGGTGCTGTTTGAATATTTCCTTACAGATAAGGCGGGCCACAACCAGTCCATGGAAGAAGCTGCCATGACCATCAAGGTGCTGGAACCTTTTATCGAAGGTATTCTGGAAGAGATGGGAGAAGAGGACACCCTGGTGATCACCTCGGACCACGGCAACCTGGAAGATTTGAGTACCAAGACGCATACAAACAATCTGGTCCCTGTCTTTCTGGCCGGCAAACATGCGCAGGCAATGTCCGGCATGATCCAGACTCTGTACGATGTGCCGAGGGCCATCTTTCATGCCATGGAATTTCCAGCCAATCTTCCGGAGCCCGATGCCATGGCTGCCGTGCCGGATTAATCCGGCTGTCGTGCTCGATTAACTCGGCTACCATGACCGACCAATTCGCCGCACGGGCCCGGTCAACTGGGCTAGCAGCCGGTTAAGTACCGCATACCGCCATCGTTCCAGTAGCCCGGGCTTCGGGGCTATCCCGGACCGAGGTGCACTGGTCAGCCTGAATACTCGGAAAGGCGGTCCACTGCAAAACCTGCCTGGCCGAGCAGTCCAAAGAAATCTCGAAAAGGCTAAAAGAATTTCTTTATTTTTTTTGTATTCCTGTGCTGATGACGGATGCGCCGCCTCTCTGGTTTATTGCTTTTTCTAAGTTTTGCTACGGCTTTGCAGGCCGATTCTGTGGAGCTGGAACTGGGAATGGGCATCAACTATTATGAGCCTGGCCTGGCGCAAAGGCTGGTAGAAGATGAAACCATCCAGGAATCGCTTAACCCTCCTTCGCTTTCCTATCCCGGAGTCAGTAGTGTAAAGCCCGGCCAGGGGCCGTCTGGATTTGGGCAGCTGGATATGTATTCTAACGATTTTCGCTTCGCATTCTTCTTCCGGGGCCATTATCCGACAACCACGGGTAGCTACTTCCGCGCCTCCTCCAACTCCAGCGAATTTGGTTTTTACGATTTCACAATAAACGACAGGCTGGTGGGAGCCAGCTTCAGTCATTTTTTCTATGCGATGAACGACCGCTTGAGAATCATTCCTGGATACGGCTTCATCAACTATGTTGAAGACCTTTCGTTCCAAGCCAACATTTTCTCTTCCAGCCAGGTCACCTCGCCGGCCACGGTTCAGTGGAGAAACGACCGCAACTATTCCGGCCGTTCCAGCGTTGGTTCCATGTTTGTGGCCCTGGGATTCGAGTACGACTGGTCCACAGACATTCGAATTCGAGGACAGCTTCGGTGGATGCCGCCTTCCAGCGGAAGCTTCAGCGTCAATAATGTGGGACTGGGCAACAGTTACGATCCTACCTCGGGGAACAATTCTCTGGTTTATAGCTTTCGAGACAAAAGCGGCTCTTCCATCCATTCCTATCTGGACCTGGACCTGAAGCTGCAATATGCCATACATGACAATATTCAGGTCAATGCTGGGATTCGCTATGAGCGCATAGGAAGTAAGTATGACTCGGATCCAGACTACGGTTTTCAGGGAACCATTCCTTCTTCCAGTAGCCTGCCGTCCAATGCACTGTTTCTCTATGATTGGGAGTTGTTTACGGATCCGCTCATCTACCGCCCACGTCACAGGGATCTGGGCACATTCTATTTTTCTGTTACTTTTCGAACAGCGAGAGAGAACATATGAGAATTACCAGTACTTCTCGAAAATCCCTGCAGGCAGCCCTGGCCGCCGCCCTTTGCCTGTTTCTTTTGCCGGGCTGTCTTAGCTTCTCTCTCTTTCCTCTGGCAAGAAGCATAAAAGTTGAGACCTCGCCGGCCAATGCGAAAGTGGAGATCTTTGACGAACGCGAATTGATCGAAGAATTCGAAACCCCGGGGCGCTTTTACCTTTTTCGCGACAGAAACCTCACCATGATCATAAGCAAACCCGGGTATCGCACAACTACAGAGGACATTCGATTTCGCTACAGTCCCGTACGGGCTGGCGTGGCCGCCACCTTCGGATTTATATGTCTTATGATGCCTGCAGCTGTGGACTTCCTTTCCGGGGCTATGCGAGTGCCGGAGAAACAGGTTTTCACGGTGGAGTTGGAGCCCCTTCGAGAAGGCGAAGAAGAGATCCAGATCGATGTTTCTTACCTGGAGGATGGCACGGTTCTGGTTCAAAGCCGATCCTCGGCCGCTCCCGGGAATTGAATTGAGATTGGGATAGATGAGACCTCCTTCGGTTTACGCTTTACCGGTAGGGCCCGGCGGCGAACCTGATGTATGTCCGGATCCTTCTTTAGCTTAACCACCGATGCCATTCTGGACGCTCTGGATCAACATGGCTTTGCCACCACCGGACATTGTCTTACATTGAACAGCCTGGAGAATCGAGTCTACGATCTAAAGCTGGAAGATGGCTCCCACATTGTAGCAAAATTCTATCGGCCGGATCGCTGGACCTATGAGCAAATCCTGGAGGAGCATGACTTCCTGCTGGAATTGCAGGCCGAAGAAATTCCGGTATGCGCGCCGCTTCGTTTAAGCTCCGGTAAGACCATCGCTGCACGGGGCGACATCCTGTTTGCGGTGTGGCCCCGTACCGGCGGTCGCATGCCCGATGAATTCTCGGATGCAGAGCTAATGCAACTGGGTCGAATGATTGCTCGACTACACAATGTAGGTAGCAGACAGAAAGCCATCAGTCGAATCACCATGGACGAATCCACCTTCGGACGGCAGCCTCTGGCCTATCTTCTTGAAAAGGACACAATTCCGGACCATGTGGCTCCTGCTTACGCCGAGCTGGTGGAAGAAATATGCAGCATCTACGGGGAATGGTCTGCCGATGTGGATTTAATTCGCATCCATGGAGATGCCCATGGAGGAAACCTGTTACGGGGCGACGAAGGATGGTTCTTCCTGGATTTCGACGACTTCGTGAACGGCCCGCCTGTGCAGGATATATGGCTTCTGGCCGGTCAGATGGGTCTGGAAGGCATGCGAAATCGAGCCACTCTATTGGAAGGCTACCGACAATTTCGGGATTTTGACGAGTCCTGGTTGCGCCTGGTAGAGCCATTACGCGCCCTTCGCTTTGTTCATTATGCTTCATGGATTGCCCGCAGGATGGATGATCCGGCCTTCCAGAACGCCTTTCCGCATTTTGGGACCGACGATTACTGGGAAAATGAACTGTCAGACCTGAAAGATCAGATTCGAGCTATTCAGGACGGCTCCGGAACCGCAGTATCGCCCGGCCTGGAAATCCGCGAAGAGGAGGCCGAGCTCAGCAACAAGGATTTTTTCTGGGACTGGGAAGACTGATCCGGAATTGGTGCCGGGGCGGCCATGCTCTCAGTCCCTTTCAAATGATTGAAACTGCTCTTTCCGATAGCCCTTTTCTTCGGCCAGAGCCAGAATCCTGGCAAGAGTCTCGGTGCTCGGTTTTTCCCGGGCAAGGATCCAACCGTACTGTCGACCGGGCTCGCCCACCAGCGCCCAGCTGTAGCGCCCATCCTCTTGCGGCCCCAGCCCCAGGATCCAGTAGTTACCGTCGCCAATACCTAAAACTCGCAGCAGCCAGATTCCGGTGAAATTTACTTTCAATTTCGCATTGCCGCTCCCTTCCAGAACGTACGCAAGGGCTGTAGCCACCTCGGGTCCTGATTGACGCATACATTCGTTGCGCACTACGATCTTTCCATCCTTTCGCAATCTGTACGTGGCCGTAGTATTGAAGCAGGGATCGTCGCCATCCTGAAAGGAATTGGGAATTCTGTAGATTTCTTTCCAGACGCCCAGATACTTGACCAGCTCCACGGAATCCACAGTATCCATGGCTTTTTTCTCTTCCAGACTGCTGCATGCAGATGCGAAGAGGGCTAAAGCAAGGGCAAGCAAAGCCAGTGAACCTTTAAAGCCCGTTCCCGGGTTGTAACATCGCCCCTCCGCCGACAGCCTGCGTTGCGATCCACGTTGATGAACCGGGTCCATTTTACAGGCCTCCTGACAACCGGCGCTCCATCCCGGGCTTCTGTGGCCCGCGTCTCGAAGCGCCAGGAGCAAGGACGATTCTGCCTGCCCATCTTCTTTCTTTCTGACCAGATATACTGAATCGCCCGATATAGATTTCGATATCTGCGCCTTTCGCGCAGACCAGTATTTTAGGTATGATGCTTGCATTTCCTTGCTCCGTTGCCTTCAGATAATCCGGCGGCCAGGCGCTCGATAGGAGGAATTATAATTTCCGGAAATCTGGCATTTCAGTAGCGTCCGGAACGTCCCCTGAGTTCCTTTTCCCGTTCTTTCCAATCCGGCAAATACTCATCCATAAAGGAGTAGAAACGCGCATTATGCAATCGTTCTTTTAAATGGACCATTTCATGGACCAGGATAGACTCTATGCACTCTTTTCTTCTTTTTGCAAGATCCAGGTTCAACCAGATTCGCTTTGCGCGGATGTTGCAAGAGCCCCACAGGGTTTTCATCTTGCGCACTCCGAAGGAATGAACCTTTACGGCCATGATTCCTTCCCAGTAGGAAATACGATCCTGCATAAAATCCTTCAGAGTTTTTCGGTAGATTCTCTCCACCGCCTGCCTTCGCATTCCTTCAGCTACATTCGGCGATACAGGTACCAGAAGGCGATTACCTTCTACAGCGGCTGTCCATTTCTGGCGCCCGGATGAAACGTCGTCCCGGAAATCCAGCCGGACTCTTTTACCCAGGAATTCATGCTGCTCGCCCTGATCATAGGTCAGCGGAGGTTCGGCAGGGATGCTAGCGATGATTTCTTTTTGTTTGTGGATCCATGCTAACCTTCCGTCCACATAGCCGCGAACCTGGCTGCGACTTAGATGCAGAGGAGCAGCAACGCGAATCCGACCGTCCGGAGGATACACTGTGAAACGAACGCTCTTCATGGACTTCTGCACTACGTGAATTTGCAGCCCGTCCATCGAAAGGGTGTACTGTACCTCCTTCTTTCTGGCCATGGTCCAACCTCCGTTGCCGGAAGTTCGGGGCCAACCCTTTTACCGACCCGGCAACGCCTATCATCTGCAGCGGCCATGGATTGAAGCGCAGAAGAGGAAGAAAGAAAACCTGGGGCCGTGGCCGGTTTTTGATTGCGGCACAAGCACAAGGTGCTCTCTTTCCGAAAGTAGCCCTTCCGGCAGCACAGACCATACCCGGGTATTGCATGGAACGATCCGAAATATGGTAGCGCTTCGGCCTGCGGAAGCGCCCAACGGAAAGGAAGCACAGAATACACAGATTCGAGGGAACAGACGATGGAAATCAATGCATCAGCACTGAAGCAAGTAGAACTCTTTAGCAGTCTTCCAGAAAAAGAGAGGGAAGCGCTGGCCGGGCATTTCGAATTACGCGAATTCGAAAAGGGAGACTACCTATTCAAGCAAGGCGAGGAAAGACATGCGTTGTTCTTCATCCAGGAAGGGGAAATCGATCTGATCGATGAAACCCTGGGATTGGAAAAGGTCTATGTTACCAGCGGTCCAGGTACTATTCTGGGAGAGCCTATTCTAATAGAAGAAGGCAAACACGCTCTAGGAGGAAGGGCCCGCTCACTGGGCCGCTACGGCAAACTCGAAAAGAGCACCATTGCAAAGATAAAATCGGAAGATCCGCATCTTTTTGGCGAACTTGTGCTGTCTTTAAGCAAGGTACTGGCTCGCCGGCTGGCATATGCGAACCGCGGTAACCGGGGAATCTCTGCAGATTTCAGAACCGGCGAAACCAGAAAAGAGCATGACCTCATAGGCGATAGAGAAGTGCCGCATAATGTGCTCTGGGGAATACAGACGCTGCGAGCCATGGAGAATTTCTCCATCAGCGGCGTAAGGCTGGACCATTTTCCAGAATTCATCGAATCCCTGGCAGACATCAAGGCGGCCTGCGCGGTCGCCAACAGCGCCCTGGGCAACCTGGACGAAGAAAAGAAAAAAGCCATTATTCAAGCATGCGACGAGCTATGCCGGGGAATGTGGCACAGCCATTTTATGGTGGATATGATCCAGGGCGGCGCAGGCACCAGCACCAACATGAATGCAAACGAGGTGATTACCAATCGGGCGCTCATGATAATGGGCAAGGACCGAGGGGATTACAAATCTCTGCATCCCAACAATCACGTAAATATGTCCCAGTCCACCAACGACGTTTACCCCTCTTCCATAAAGGTGACCCTTCTTCGAATGATGAACCGTCTGCTTACGGAAGTCCACAGACTGTCGGAATCCTTTGCTGCAAAAGCGGATGAATTTAAAGGTGTTATAAAGATGGGCCGAACACAGCTCCAGGATGCTGTACCCATGACACTGGGGCAGGAATTTCAGGCCTGGTCGCTGA
>JAGRNE010000047.1 GCA_020440915.1 Leptospiraceae bacterium
TGATGTTTCTGGCTGCATCGGCACTGAAGGGAATGGTTGGCCAGGCGCTGGGTTCGGCGGGTCTGATCCTGGACAAAACGGATCTGAACGACCTGCAGCATTACATGATGGCCGGAGCTTTTCTGCTCTTCTTTTTCATTGTGCGAAGAGTAAGATAGGACGATCTCTGGGTCAGGGGCGGTCCGCCTTCGCCGCTATGCTTCCCGCCCGGGATGACTTTTCTCGACCATCCTCCGCTTCCCCGAGCCTCCAGGCGCTACGGCCGGCTATCCGGGTACTGTAAGAAATCCTGCACATTCCTCCGGTGCTGACTATTTCTTCGATGTTTTCTTCGATGTTTTCTTCGGTGATTTCTTCGATGTTTTCTTATTCGATTTCGCCTTAATCGAATTCACTTTGCCGCCGGCACCCGACCTGGGACTCTTGCCCGATGACTTCTGCCAATCTTTGATCTTCTTCTGCCCCCAGCGATAATGGCTAATTATGGCCGCAGCCAGATAGGTGGTGATGGCATTCTTTCCACACCATGCAAACTGCGCAGGCTCCAGAAGTTGCTTCTCAGTAAGCGATTCCGCCAGCTTTCGGAGCTTTGCATGCGTCGCCTTCATCCTTTTTTCCGCCTCCGCATGCGGCAGCGAGCGATACTCTTCGTATATATCATGATTCAGCCTGGGGGTTTCGCTCCATTTATAACCTGGCGCAGGCATTTCTACGCTACCCTTCTGTCCCTCGCTATGCCATTTAAGCACCATGTTATGCCATTCATGGATATGAGCCATCATGTCGCGGATATTCCAGTTTTCTCCCCAGACGCCGTTTTCCAGGAGTTCCGGTTCAGTCAGTCCTTCCAGAAGCGAAAGAAACTGCTTCCATTCCTTTTCAGAAGTGTTCAAAAAGTCTGCTTTGTCCTTGAATTTCATGGGAAAAGAGAGGCTTCGCCGATCCATCGCTCAAGCCTTTTTTTAGGAATCTTTTGCATCGTTTGAAGTCAATGCTTGCCGGCAGTCTTTCCAGTATCGAAGTTCTTTCACTGTGTTTGCCGGGCGTAATACCCCGGTGCAGCCCTGGCTCATGTTCTTTTCGCATGCCTACCCGGCGCCTTTTCGTCCCCTTTACAAGCCCCCAACGCCGCGCACTGATCTGTGTCAGACCACTTTTCTGTAGCGCCTACGTCAGTGTGACGTCGGCGAATAGAACTGACATACAGATTGCGATGATTCGCCAACCGCCCCGGCCCAGCTAGTCAGCGCCATCGCCGACGAAAGTCCAACTCAGGGTGGAATCAGTCCCTTCTCATGAAGGAACTCCCTGGCCACCAGAAAGGCAGGCCTTGCCTCGCCGTCCACCTGGTAGTTCAATTCCTGCATAGATTGATTGTCCAGGATGGTGGCCACCGGAGCAAGAATACCGGGAATGTCGGGATGCTTTTTGAGCACGGAGCGATGAACGTTGTAGCAAGCATTGTAAACGGGAAAGAAATTACGATCGTCCTGCAGAACCGATAAATTATATTTCTTCAACTTTCCGTCCGTGGAATAGACCATGGCAACATCGATCTGATTTCTGGAAATACTCTCGAAGCTGAGCCCGATCTCCATTGTCCGAACCTGGTCAGGATCCAGTTTCAAATCATAAACCCGGGACATGGCCTTGAAGCCATCCGGTCTTTCGTAGAATTCATGATCCACACCAAAAATAAGCTCTCCAGGATGGGTTCGGTTGTAGCGCACCAAATCGGAAAGAGTGTTTCCTATGCGGACAGCATCTTCTTTTCGCAGCGCCAGGGCATATGTATTGTTTACGCGGCTGCGATCCAGCCATACGATGCCGTTTTTCGCATCCTCTTGGCGCACCAGATTGTAGAGCTTTTCTCCGGAAAGGACTCTGGACGAGGAATTGTCCAGAAAGAGAGTATAGGCGGTGCCAGTGTATTCCGGATAAAGATCGATCTGATTGGCCAGCAAAGCCTGCCGTGCAATCATGCTTCCTACGCCGAACCGCTCGGAGATCGTATAGCCTTCCTGCTGCAGCAACAGACTGGCCATACTGCTCATGATGATGGATTCCGTAAATGGTTTGGAGCCTATGACTACGGTTCGGGGCCCCTTCAAACAGGCTCCCACCCCAACAGAGGTTAGCAAGCAAATGCAGACTACCCGCATAGCATGTTTGGTACCCCTTGCCAATGCCTCTATCATGTATAAATCTTGCTCAGAGCTTTGCGGGGAACCGGCCAGGGCTGTGGCAAAAAAAGAAAGCGGCGCTGAATCACCTTTTCTTTTCATGCGACCTCCCAGGATTGCAGCGAACGCTGAAGAAGTGAGAGCAGGCCATCTACAACCAGAGCCAGGATGGCACAAAGAATAGCTCCGGAAAGTATCATATCGATGCGATAGAGCTTCAACCCCATGAAGATCAGATCTCCCAGTCCGCCCCCTCCGATAATGGAGGCAATGGTGGCTGCTCCAATGTTGATGGTAGCGGCGCTACGAATCCCGGCCATAATGATGGACCCGGAAAGAGGAAAGCGAACACGAGTTAAGATCTGAAATTCGGTGAAGCCCATTCCGCGACCGGCACGAACCACCGAAGGCGGCACGGAGATCAGGCCGGACACTGTATTGAAAAGCACGGGCACTATGCTGTACAGATACAGCGCCAGAATTACCGGTAGAGCGCCAATACCTGCAAAAAGAAACGCCAGGGCAATAACGGCCACCGGAGGAATGGCCTGGGTTGCTGCCGTCGCAGAAAGCACCGGTCCGGAGAATCTTTCCAGCGCCGGCGAAGCGATGAGAGCGCCCAGGACTATGCCGGTTATGACGGCCAGCACCATGGAAAGTGCGAACAATCCTGTATGCTGCAGAAGCAGCAAGAGCACGCGATCCGAGTTTTCCAGGGCATAGGACCACATCATAGCCGGGCCACCTCGTCCACAAGGTGCTCCAGTCGAATAACTCCCAGAAACTTCCGGTCTTTGCCGGTTACTGGGAGCAACCGCTCTCCTGTTTCCAGCATAATGGAAAGTGTTTCCCGCAGATCCATCTTTCGGTCCAGATGCAGCGGCTTGCCATCGCTTCGCACTCGCTCGCCATCCAGGTAGTACCGACCCAGGAGTCGGCCCGCAGAAGACAAAAGAAAAGCGATGGTCTGATCCGCCTCTAGCAGCTTCTTCCTGGCTTCCTCGGCCGACGAATTCTCGGCCAGAGTAACCACATTTTCATTACTTGCGTACTCGCTGTTTTTCTTGAGGCTCAAGATCTGGATCCTTCGATCTTTGCCCAGTAGTTCTGCAACGAATTCAGACTCCGGGTTGGAAAGTATCTGCTCCGGGCTATCGAATTGAATAACACGACCGGCGTTCAGGATGGCCACGGCATCGCCAAGCTTAACGGCCTCCTGCATATCGTGAGTAACAAAAACAATGGTCTTCTTCAGATCTTCCTGAATACCCAGAAAGGTGTTGTGGATGGTGCTGCGATTGATGGGATCGATGGCGCCAAAAGGTTCGTCCATTAGCAGGATTTCCGGATCTGCGGCCAGAGAGCGCGCCAGGCCTACCCTTTGCTTTTCGCCTCCAGACAACTGAGACGGGTAGCGATGAGCATAGCTTTCATCCAGAGTGACAAGATCCAGTAACTCCATTACGCGATCTTTTATCCTGGAGGCAGGCCATTTCAGAAGTCGGGGCACAAGAGCTACATTGTCAAAAATCGTATAGTGCGGAAAGAGGCCTACTTCCTGAATCGCATATCCTATGCTTCTTCGCAGTTCCACCGGATTGCGATGACTCACAGGTTCGCCATTGATAAGTATCTGTCCTGAATCCGGATCCACCAGACGATTGATCATTTTCATCAGTGTGGTTTTGCCGCAGCCAGAGGGACCAATCAGAACTGAGATCTGTCCATCCGGGAAGGTAATGTCGATATTGTCCGCGGCCAGAGTTTGTCCGAACCTTTTGCTTACATTTCGAAATTCAATCATGGCTCATCCTTTTTTCCAGCCAGAGAAATAGGAAGTTCAGTCCAATGCCCAGGGCGGAAATGAGTATCGCGCCGGTCAGCACCATCTGAACGTTACTCCTGGCGATACCAGAAAAGATGAAATACCCCAGTCCGCCGGCGGCCACCATGAATCCGAAAGCAGCCACTCCCACTCCCATAACGATGGCATTTCGAATGCCGGCCATGATAGTGGGAAGGCTCAACGGCGCCTTTATGCGAAACAGGATCTGCCGGCCGGTCATTCCCATGGCCCGGGCCGCCATGATCACAGAAGGATCTACGGAATTGAGCGCCGTTGTTGTGTTTCGCACCACCGGAAGCAGCGAATAAAGAGTGATGGCAACCACGGCCGGCGCCACACCGATACCCATTTGCAGAGGGGATAAGATCACAACCATGATGCCGAAGAGTGCAAGACCGGGTACTGTCATGATTGCGCTGGATAGAATCAGCACAACAGTCCGAGCTACAGGTCGATCGGCCACAGCAAAACCTGTACCAACGCCCAGAATAACGGCGAATGGCAGGCTATACAGTAGAATCAAGCAGTGCTGCAGGGTTTCAAAAATGATCTTATCATGATAGTAATGTAAAAATTGCAACAGAAAAGACCCTTGCCTCAGACTGAGGTCACCACCGATCATGGCAAGGAAAAAGTCTGGAAAATGCGTCGTCGAGCATCGCCTTCCTGTAAATGGCCCTGGTTTGCCTGCGGACCGGGAATTCGGCGCATTGAGTTTACGTAGGTCTTGTCTGAAAGATCCGAAAAGGCAGGACTATTCCCCGGACTTTCAATGTAGTTTCGCATCTGCGCCCTGGTTGGCCAGCTCATCGGAATTGTGCGAATGGAGAATACAATGTTCAGCCCCGAGTATGAGGGTTCAGGAGTCCCGATTTGGATTTGCCAGAAATTGATTTGAGCAAGGTACACAGTTCAGAGGAAAAACAAAAACTGTGTCATACTCTGGGCGAAGCAGCCTCAAAGTACGGTTTTCTAACGCTCATCCATCATGGCATCGAAGAGGATCAGGTGCGAAAGAGCTTTGAACTGGCCCGAAATTTTTTTTCCATGGAATTGGACTATAAGATGAGATTTGCTAAATCGCGCTTTCGGCCACGAAATTCCAACAGCTATCGCGGCTACTTTCCAGTTCTGGAAGAGGACCCATCGAAAAAGGAAGGCTTTGAATTCGGAACCTGTAGCAAACCGCATCCGGAATTTCCGGAAACCCTGACCTGGCCAGACGTTCCCGGCATGCAGGAGCATTTGATGGCCATGCATTTCTCTCTTTCTATGCTGGGGCAGCGAATCCTTTCATTGTTAAGTCTATATCTGGGATGGCCGGAAGACGCCTTTCGCAGCGATTTTCAGGACGGGATGTCTACCTTTCGCATAATCCATTACCCATCCACAGCCACCGGAGCGTCGGAAGGAATGACCGGCTCTTCAGCCGATTCGCCAATCCGCCCTGCTACCTCACATTCCTCGGATACGGAGCATCCTTCGGAGGACCCCGGCGCCGAGCAAAGATTCTCCACTCCCGATCACACTGATTCGGGTTTTCTTACACTGCTGTTTCAAGATGATTGTGGCGGCCTGGAGGCCTTGAGTCCTGCCGGAACCTGGGTAGAAGTACCCCCTCGGCCGGGCGCTATTGTAATGAATCTGGGAGACATCCTTTCCTTCATGAGTGATGGAAAGCTCAAAGCCACAAGGCATAGAGTTCGTGCACCACAGAGATCCAGGCTCAGCATGCCTTTTTTCTACGAGCCAAAGCCGCTGACTAAGATTCCGGATGTTCGCCAGCCGGATTCCAGAGCAACAATCACCTATGCGGAATTTCTGAGAGAGAAGATTTTATCCTTCGGGGAGTACGCGAAAACAAGATAGCGGTAAATGCAGTGCCTCAAGTCGAAACGCCTCAAGCCGGAGGCCGCCTTGCGTACCCTTTCCTGACCTGGCGTCTCCACGAAAGTGCATTAGTGGCGTTGGAGCATGCGAGTCCGATCTCGGACAGAAGGGATTAGCCTACCGACCTCCGCAGGGAGCATAAAAGAGAGAGGAAGCAGGCAACTTGTTGGGCGGGTCCTGAATCTCGAAAGCTCAATTCTTTCGCGCCAATCTCAACAATAGATAGTCCAGCCCAAAGATGGAACCAGCGATGGTGCCCAACACGAGAATGGTTACGAACGGTTCCCAGATCAAAAAGCCACCCAGAATTCCAAGAAAGCAACCCAGATACTGGATGTACTGTAGCTGATCCGAGGTAGAGTTTAGCAGCAACCGCTCCAGGCGAATCTCGTCCAGCTTTCTGAGATTGTCGGTAATGATTTCCTGCACATTGATCTGCTCCACCAGAAACAGCACTCCGTTGAGCACCGCTTCCTCCAGAACGTCCCCTCGCTTCTCCATCATGTCCGGCAGATGCTGCAGATAGTCCGCTAACTGATCCTCATAATGATCCATGGTAAAGGTCATGGAGTCTACAAGTTCTTCTAGCCGGACACTTACATCTTTATCTCCGGAGAACAATCTGTAAAGCTTCAGGACGCCCCCTTCAAGACCGCCCACATCTTCGAAGTCTATGCCTTTAACGAACTGCTTTATGTTTTTCTTGAATTCATCGGAGCGAATGAAGCCCTGGATGTAGTGCTCCGCCATGTCGATGACATCGTTTACGAATTCCGGCTGGTTGATGATTTCTCGAATGGTGCGGGTCAGGTTTTCCCTATGATGACGCACCAGTCCCGAGTCCCGAATCTGCTCCAGGATAAGCTCCGGGTTGATGATTTCCCGGCTGATGGATTCGCCGAGTTTCATGGCAATGCGCTCTTTGCGAGAGGGTATGAGGCCTTGACCGAGCAACGGTCGCTTATGCCTGGGATGAAAGAGCATTTTTATCGCCAGCCAGTTGGTGCCAAAGCCAATGAGCCCGGAAACTGTTAGCATCCGAAGTAGCCCTTTAAGTTCCAGAGATTCTCCGCGAAGCGGAAGCGGAACGGCGCCGCTGAAGTCCCAGAACATAGAAAGAAGAAAACCGGCGGCCGTAAACCAGGGCAGGACCTTCAGCAAGAACAGAGCAAGGGAGAATCCGGAATCTGGCGCCGAAGGAACCTCCTGGGGCGCTTTTCGCTCGGGCAGTACTCGGACCGCCCACTTCTCCAGGAAGCTACTTAAACGTTTGAGATCCATGTCTTCCGTGGAAGAGCCTGAAGGCGAGGCGCCGGTTGTGGCCGCGCCGCCTGGCTCTTCCGTCTGGTGGCTGGATTGTGTGGGCTTATTTTCCTCTTCCATGGGCGAAGGGTTACAGTATGTACTGGCTCAAATCGCGGTTTTCCACGATAGACTGCAATCGATCCTGCACAAAGCCCCGGTCTACAACCACTTTTTTAGATTCTATATCCGGCGCCTGAAAGGAAACCTCTTCCAGCAGATGCTCCATAATTGTATGGAGCCTTCGAGCCCCTATGTTTTCCGTCTGATCGTTTACACGAAAAGCGACGGAAGCGATCTCTTCCAGGCCGTCGGTGGCAAACTCCAACTCCACTCCTTCGGTGCCGAGCAAAGCCTGAGCCTGACGGGTCAGGGAGTTTTCCGGCCCGGTGAGGATTTGCAGGAAGTCCGCCTCGGTGAGCTTTTCCAGCTCTACCCGAATCGGGAAACGGCCCTGCAATTCCGGAATAAGGTCGGAAGGCCGAGTAGCATGAAACGCCCCGGCGGCCACAAAAAGTATATGGTCGGTCTTAACCGGGCCATGACGAGTGTTTACAGTGGCGCCCTCCACAATTGGAAGAAGATCCCGCTGAACGCCTTCCCGGGAAACGTCCGGGCTACCGCCGGTCTGCTTGCCGCATACCTTGTCGATCTCATCGATAAATACAATACCCAGTTGCTCGGTTCTGCGAATGGCCTCCGACTGCACTTTCTCCGGATCCACCAGCTTTTCCAGCTCTTCATGGAAGAGAATCTTTCTTGCATCTTCAACAGATACCTTTCTGCGCTTGCTTCGTTTTGGCATCAGGTCTCCCAGCATGTTCTGCAGCTGCATGTCCATTTCTTCCATGTTTGGACCGGACAGCACCTGCACCATGGGAGCGCTATTCGCCGAAACCTCGATTTCAATTTCCTTGTCGTCGAATTCGCCAGCCTTTAGCTTTTGCCGCATGAGCTCGCGAACCCGGGCTTTTTTCTGAGCCTCTTCCGCTTCGCCGGCTCCACCATTGCTGCTGGCGCTGCTCGGAGTAGAGTCCTGGAAAGAGGGACCGGATGGGCCGGAGGCCTGGCCTTCACCGGGGGAGCCTGCGCTCGGGCTATTGGGCCCGGAATGTCCGGTCTGCCCGGTGATTTGTTCGAAGGATCGCTGCAGGTTTTTTGCAAACTCGCTCAGATCGCCCATGCCCGCCATGCCGGTGGCAGACTGTGCATTGCGATCGTTGTCACGAGAACCTGGCAGCAACGAATCCAGGATTCGCTCTTCTGCATTCTTTCGCGCCTGGTCCTCTACTGTTGCCTGGAATTCTTTCTTCACCAGGTTCACCGCGCCGGATACCAGATCGCGAATCATGGACTCCACGTCCCGGCCTACATAGCCGACTTCAGTATACTTGGTGGCCTCTACTTTGACGAAGGGAGCCCCGCTGAGCCGAGCCAGTCTGCGAGCGATTTCCGTTTTTCCGCAACCGGTGGGACCAATCATTACAATGTTTTTCGGATAGATCTCTTCCTGTAAAAAAGCATCCTCCACACGCTGACGACGAACGCGATTACGAATGGCGATGGCCACGGCTTTCTTTGCATCTGTCTGGCCTACAATGTATTTGTCCAGTTCCGCAACAATCTGCGAAGGCGTCATTGTTTCGACGCTGATTCTTTCTTCTGTATGATGTTCTGACATAGTATTCCTCCGGATTTCGCAATCGCTTGCAAAGTGTAGTTGGCAGGCGAAGGCCATCCTGTTTTGAGTCCTGGCGCCCTTCGTGGATTTACAGGACCTCGATGTTGATATTGCGATTGGTAAAAACGCAGATGTCGCCGGCAAGGTTCATGGCTTTGTCCACAATGTCCCGGGCTTCCAGATCGGTGTTTTCCAGCAGAGCGCGGGCCGCAGCCAGGGCATAGTTTCCGCCGGAGCCAATAGCAAGGATTCCATCATCGGAGCTAATTACATCGCCGGTGCCCGAAATAAGAAAGGAATCCTTCTTGTCGGCGACAATCAGCAACGCTTCCAGACGACGAAGCATGCGATCTGTGCGCCATTCCCGGGCCAGTTCCACCGCTGCACGATCCAGCTGGCCGCGGTATTGCTCGACCTTCTTCTCGAAAAGTTCAAATAGAGTGAATGCATCGGCGGAGGAGCCTGCAAATCCAGCTACAATATCCTTTCCTTCCAGCCGGCGAATTTTTCGGGCCCCGCTTTTCATTACGGTGTTGCCCATACTCACCTGACCATCGCCGCCAATGGCAGTCTGTCCGTTTCGACGAACGCAGAGAATGGTAGTAGAACGTATGCGATCCATTAAGGCCAGATTTGCCCTTTCACCGTGCCCGTAAAACCGTTTTTAAGCGATGATTCCTGACGAAGTGGCCGGTCATCTGTGCGCGACTACTACGGCACAGGCATCCCTATAAAGATAATCAATCTCGTAAAAAAGAAAAGGCCCCGAAGGGCCTGAAAGGGAGAAGTGTTCAGATATTAAAGCTAACGGCGGGCAGCCGGGAGAATCTTTCCTCGCTTCAGAGGAAGGATTTAGAGATCGATCTGCCACTCATTTCTTTTGTTTCTTCTATCGTAGTAGGCTGCAATCATCATGTCCATGGAATACAGCGCAGTTCGAAGATTGGAGAAAACCAGACGGAATGCTTGAAGTTGCACTTCCGGAGATGTCTTTTCCAGCGTTTCCGGATCCGGATTGTAGTGCTGCTTGCGGGTAATCAACTCCATGGTCTGAATGTAGGGGTAGTACATGCGTAGAACCTTGCGAGTCCAGAGGCTGGTATTGTAAACGCCCCGTTCCATGGAATCCAGCACCAGGCATTGCAACTCTCCATTGGGTCCGTAATGCATGGCCAGAACCTTTTTGGAGTTAACAAAGATGCCATTTCGCCAGGAGCCGGGATTGTCCTCCAGGACGATTTCCTGGTAATTGGACAGCTCGCTGAATCGATCCAGACGAATCAGTTCTTTGTGCTTTGCCTCGATATCCTCTACAGCCTTGGCTACATTCTCGATTTCCAGCTTCAGAAGTCTGGTGACTTCGGAGCGGTACTGGGATTCCTGAGGGTTGTTGCCCCAGGACTGTTCCTGAAGGATAAGTCCGTTTTCCTTTTCTACATTATTGAGCGCTTCTTGCTGAGGCCGACTGGGGCATTCCCGCATAGGATCGATTTTCTTCTCTTCTTCTGCCGGCGGATCCTCGGCCAGCACAGGAGTGAAGATCGATGCGCCAAAGATTAGAGCCAGAGCTATGGAAAGAGATATGGTACGTTTCATTCGAGTTCTCCCAATGGTAGCTTCGGCTCCTGAAAGCAGAGAATAAACGTACCCCGGAATCAAATCCAGAAAAAATGCTAAATTTATGGAAAAAAAAAGCCGAAACCTTACGTCTCATGCACGCTCAAAATTCATGCGATGTGAAAACATTGAGGGCATTGAAAGCGCCAGAGGCATCGAATAAGAATCTTTTTCCGGGCCATTCCGGTCCAGCGGCGCCAGGGATACCCGGGGCTGGAGCATTACCTCGCCAGGGGACGGATGCAACCATGCTACACAAAGGCCTGCCGGGGGAAATTACATGGTGGCCGGTTCAGGGGAGCAGCTTCGCACCAGGGCTTCGTAGAAGCCGGCGGCCAGCGTAGTGTTGAGCTCTGTGGACTGCGGACAGGGAGCAGTAACCAAAATAATGAAGCAAATATCCACACTATTCTTATAGTAGTGAGTACGACTGAATACGCTCTGCACCACGCCGTTCATACTGTAGGCGGCGGAAGTCTGAAGAGCTGGACAGCTCTGGGAATGGGTAACGATTCCCAGATTGATCTCCTGGATGGCATCCCCTCGGGACACCACCTGCTCTCCTCGGAGAAATGTAAGGGGTTCTTCTCCCATCCAGCCACAGGCCACCGGGGCAAGTCCCAGGGCCAACAAAGCAGCCAGTCCAGATTTGCGCAGAGCGGTCATGAAATCATGGTCAAACTGGAATCAGGAGCCTGCAAGTCATGCAAAACAATGCGAATCCGATTGGATTGACTGGAAAAAGCAGCCCGGGGCACCGTCATGGTATGGATTGGACGCCCGCAAAACTGCGCCGCGAATGGTATAAATTCTTTGAACATAAGAAGCATTTGAAGCTTCCGTCTGCCAGCCTGCTTCCGGCCGGCGACCCTACCCTTCTATTTACTTCGGCGGGTATGGTTCCTTTCAAGCCCTACTTCGAAGGATCGGAAGACCCTCCCTCTGGCCGCGTGGTGACAATACAGAAGTGTTTGCGGACAACAGACCTGGAATCTGTGGGAAAGACCGCACGCCATCTTACCTTCTTTGAAATGCTGGGTAACTTCAGCTTTGGGGATTACTTCAAGAAAGAAGCGGTGGACATGGCTTACGAATTCTCCACCCAGGTACTGAAGCTGGATCCAGAGAAGATTCACATAACCATCTACACAGATGATGATGAAACCAAAGATCTATGGATGCAAATAGGAGTTCCCGAGGGCCGCATAACAAGGCTGGGCGAAGACGATAACTGGTGGGGGCCCGCCGGCGATTCCGGTCCCTGCGGCCCGTGCACAGAGCTTTATCTGGATCGAGGCCCGGAAAAATGCGGAGAGGAAGGCGGCTGCGGGAATCCGGATACCTGTGCTCCCGGCAACGATTGCGATCGATACATGGAGTACTGGAACCTGGTGTTCAATCAGTACAATCAGGATCGCGAAGGCAATTTGAGTCCCTTGCGATCCAAAGGTATCGATACCGGCGCCGGTCTGGAGCGAATCGTCGCTTTGCTCAATGGAACGGACAGCGTCTACGAAACATCAGAGCTTATTCGCATTCGACAGAAGACGAAAGAAGCCATCGCGGCTCTGGGAATTCAGCCGCCTTCGGAAGAGGGATCCTATCATATTCTATCCGCTTATCGCGTCATCGCCGATCATGCAAGGTCCGCCAGCTTTGCCATAGGCGACGGCATTCTGCCGGACAATCATGGCAGAGGTTACGTAATTCGAAGGATGCTTCGCCGGGCCAGTCTCTTTGCCCGCGAACTGGGAGTGAGCGCCCCCCTGCTCTATTCTCTGGTGCCAACCATTGTAGAGATCTATGAAGAGTTCTATCCGGAACTGAAGCAAAACGCAGAGAAGATACAGAAGATCCTGGAGGACGAGGAAAAGCGATTCCTTCGCACTCTGGACACAGGCATGAAGATCTGGGAACAGTACCTGGAAGAACATCGCGCCAGGAAAGCAAACCTTTTCTCCGGCTCTCAGGCCTTTCGTCTGTACGATACCTACGGTTTTCCTCTGGAGATGACCATCGAACTGGCAGAGAAAGCGGGCATGACCGTGGATCTAAAGGAGTTCGAAAAGGAAATGGAGCATCAAAGGGAGATGGCCCAGTCCGCTTCCAAATGGGCGGACGTGCAACTCCCGGCGGATCTGAAGTTACCTACCGGGCATCGCACGGACTTCGAAGGGTATCATGATTTTCGCCGCAATAGCGTTGTGGAGGCTCTGGCCCAGGGGGACCACAGCAAAGGGACGCTGCAAGCGCCCAGCAAAGAACGCTGTATGGTCATCGCAAAGGAAACCTGTTTCTATCCTGAAGGCGGCGGTCAGCTCGGCGATACAGGCTGGATTCGCTCCGAATCCGGCGTCTTTCGCGTAGAAGACACAAAAAAGAAAGGAGACCTTATTCTGCATCTGGGTCGCATGGAAACCGGCGAGCTGAAAGAAGGCCAGAGCGTCGAACTGGAAATCGATGAGGACCGAAGGCAGGCTTTGACGCGACACCATAGCGCCACCCATCTGCTCAACAAAAGCCTGCGCGATGTTCTTGGAGATCATATCCTTCAGACAGGTTCTCTGGTAGCGGAAGGCTATTTGCGCTTTGATTTCTCCCATCCGGAACGGATTGCTGCCCAAGACCTGGAAAAGATAGAAAGCATGGTAAATGAAGCCATTGCGAAGGATGCAGAAGTGAAGACCGAGGTTCTGCCCATCGAGAAAGCCAGGGAGAGCGGTGCGGTGGCCACCTTTGGCGAGAAGTACGGCGAAGAGGTGCGCGTTGTATCCATGGGGGGCGGCGATCTGAGCATCGAGTTCTGCGGCGGCTGCCACGTGGATCGCACGGGCCAGATCCAGTATTTTCATATTCTAAAGGAAAGTAGCCCGGGAGCCGGAAACAGGCGCATCGAAGCTGTAGCTGGCCCCGGAGTGGCGGAGTATTTCAAGAAAGAGTTTCATCGTCTGGAACTGGAGAAATCCAACCTGGAAGGTTCCCTGCAGGGCCTTTCGGACAAACTGGAAGAAGGCGAGAACAAAGGCGACATCTACAGGGAACTGAAAAAGGAACTTACAGCTCTGAAAGTTTCCGGCACAATTCCCTCCGCTTCGGAGGTGGAAGCAATTCTACATAGCCCGGCCGGCGTCCTTAAATTACAGCAATCCCTGCGATCCACTGAAGAAGAGATTAAAGAAAAGCAAAAATCCAAACAGAAAGTGGATAGGAAGATCAACGCCCAGGCCATTGACCTGGACGGAATCGTCGAAAAGGCCCGGCAGAACGAACAAAAACATGGAAACATAGGCGTGTTTTTCTTGCAAGAAGACGGGCTGGATGCTCAGATTCTACGGCAGGCCGGCGACAGGCTTAAAGAAAGCGAGCGGGACTGCGTGGTGCTCATTGGCGCGAAAACCGATAAGGGCGCCATGCTTGTTTTCATGGCCACGAAATCAGCGGTAGATGCGGGGGTGGATTGCGGAGCGCTAATCCGTACCGCGGCCCCGGTGATTGGAGGAAAAGGCGGAGGCAAAAAGGACATGGCTCAGGCCGGCGGTCCGGATGCTTCTGCTCTGAGCGATGCGCTCAACAAAGCAGGCCAGGAAATAGAATCCATGCTGGCTGCCGGTAAGAAAGGCAAATAGTCCGAATTGGGCTCCCCGCATCCTTTCTGTTCGCCCCTCAGGGGTTGACTGTAGATGCACTGCAGCCGGTATCTCTGAAAAAGAGGGCTGGATGTGAAATCTACGACGCTAGAATGCACTGGGTCCGCTACGGATGGCAGGATGCAAGGATGATCGCATCAAAGGCAGGCAGCCAGGATGAGCCCATCACGAGATGAGCGCATCAAGGGATGGCCGGGACAATCGGCAGGATCGATCCACAGGCGCAGGAGATCCGAAGAGCGATTGTAGAAACGTAATACATTTTTAATAGCTGCCACGGCAGCGGGAGTAGTAAATTGGCAGAATATTCATTTGATGTTGCATGCAAGGTGGATGACCAGGAGTTATCCAATGCCATCGACCAGACGCTAAAAGAAGTAAACAATCGCTTCGACTTCAAGGGAGTGGACGTTTCGATCAAGAAAGAGAAAGAGGCCCTGGCCATGGAGTCCTCCGATGAGATGCACATGAAGCAACTGATCGACGTATTGCAGAGCAAAATGGTAAAGCGCGACCTGAACCTCAAGGCCTTTGACTTTGGCGATCTGGATACCAACGTTTCGGGGCAGGTAAAATGCAAGGTGGCTGTGCAGAACGGTCTTACCCAGGATCAATGCAAACAGATCAACAAGCTGATCAAGGAAACCAAACTGAAAGTGCAGAGCCGTGTTCAGGGCGATGCCGTTCGCGTGTCCGGAAAGAGCAAAGACGATCTGCAGGCCGTAATGAAGCATCTGAAGGAAGCGGATCTTCCTTATGCCGTAACGTTCGATAACTATCGCTAGAAATGCATGGCCTCCTTCGAAGACGCTTTATTCAGCCTTCAGGCCGCCCACTTTGAAGAGGCCAAATCCCTGTTTGCCAGCTTGCTGGAGCAGGAACCGGACAACTCTGAATTCATGGCCGGTTTCTACGCTGCCGGCTACTGGGCCAATCGCAGCGATCAGTTAAGCAACCCGGAGCCGGCCCGACCCGGCACCGGCTTAATGGAGGCTTGGGATAGTTTTCAGGATCTGGCCGAAAAGAAGGGTTTCGCTGCCACGCGAAGCATTCGCTCCGTAATGAGGGCTGTACTCGGCCGGGCTTCGGAGCAGTATCGCCAGAAATTCCAGAGAGAAGGCATGGCCCATCCCGATTTTTCCGATCTCGAAGAACTGGGCAAGTGCTTGATTCGCATTCAGGATTATGGCAACGCTCGGGAAATTCTACAATACGCCAGGCGAATCCAGCCCACCCATTCCGGCATACACTTCCTGCTCGCCGAATGCTTTTTGAATGAAGGAGAACAGGAAAGCGCCGAAAGAGGGCTGGGTTTCTATCGCGACGGATTCATTATTCAGCCGACGCAATTCGATCCGGCCTACGCCTTTTCCTCGGTAGTTCAGGAAACCCTGCAACAGCTGGGCGAAGAAAAGGAAAACGATCTGGATCGCATTCTGCTATGGCTGCCTGCCTATTTGATGGCGCAATCGCAGTATTCCGGTTTGCGTCGCCTGAACAGGGATGAAGTCAGTCAATTGCAGCGCGAAACCCATCGGCTGGAAAAGGATCTGGAAAACGTCATGGATAAATTCAAAGAGAAGGTTCAGGCCCGACTTTGCTTTTACTACCTGGCTTTGCATCAGGCTGCCATTTTTGTTTACGACGACCGGGACTATGCCCGCGAGCTCATGGATTCCTTGAAGGCCCTCCATCCAGGTCTGGCTCAGCGCGCAAAGGAAGCTACCGGGAAATAGCCAGAGGATCAGCCTCTCAGTCCACGACCACGGGCCTGTTGCGATCGCTAAGAGACGGATCCGCCAGAATCCAGGAGCCGGGCGCCACCGGCACTGCCACCAGATTGCCCTCTTCGTCCAGGGTATAGCCGCTGTTTTCCGGAGCCGGCCCGGTTTCATCGGAATCCCCTGACTGTTTACCGGGATCGCCATCGCCTGTGGCAGGGTCATAGCTCCAACCGGAAGGTGAGTAGGAACCGGAAGCAGACCAGATCGTAAGCGCCGAATAATCGTCGTGGTCTTCCAGAGTTGTGAGAGATCCATCCCCGTTCAGATCCAGGGAGTAGGTACCCACATCTATGGCCCCATTGCAGTTCCAGTCTATGGAAAGACCGGCCCCGTTGGAGATTCCAAGGGTTTCGTCCAGGTTGTTTTCGTCGATGGTGGCCGCGGTTCCGCTCGAAAAGACCTTCTCGAATCGAGGATAACCGCTGACATTGCTGTAATAGTAAAGGCTTCTGCAAGGATTCGATGTGGACGTGCCTGGAGTATTGTAATGACCGTAGTAAATCTCATGGTCGTTCTGACCAATGACCAGCGGTCCAGGAAAGGAGTAGTTCATTTCGCTGTAGTAGTTGGGCTTATAGTTCACTGCATTGGCGCCTCCATGGCCAAGGGAAAGATTGTGTCCCAGTTCGTGGACTATTGCCTGATCCTGATTGTTGATGGACGTGTTTCCCGGCCAGTTCGCAATACCTCCGTAGGAAAGATTTCCCTGGGCATCCTGTCCATCGGCCAGCATGGAATAATGGAACACGTATCGCCTGTTGCGATCCATATACTTGTCTTTTAGATCGTATACGCTGGACACTCCGGCCGGGCAGCCGGCGCCGGAACACATCTCGATGGGTTGCCAGGGAAGCTCATTTCCGCCGCAAAGATCATAGTTTGCAGGATTGTTACCGGCTACACCATCTTGGTCGATGGCATCTCCCACATCTATGTGCACGGTTATGCCAGCAATGGCCATGACTCTTTTCAGATCGTCTATCCATTTCGCGCCGGCTGATGGTCGTCTTCCAACAACCCAGTCGAATTCGACAAAGAGATCCCTCTGACCTGGCCGGGCTCCGTAATCGTAATAGGGCACTCCATGAAATCCTCTTCCGGCCTGCTCCGCACAGTCCGGAATACCATCGGCATCGTCGTCCTTTTCGCAGTCCGATTCATTAGGAAGCGTCGGACTCATGGCTCCCAGGGTCCAGTCCGAGGCTGTGTTCGTATCTGTCTCAAGGGCCGAGCGACGGTAGGACTGAGTGCTGCTTAGCGATATGTTCAGATTTCCTGCGCCCCATTCGCCGGGAGTAGTCGGATTCTGAGTTTCGCTACCGGTACGTACAAAGTCCACTGTCTCTCCGCCTTGAAGAAGCTCGATGTAACCATTGGTTGCGATCCATGGGTATCGATCTGTTTCCGATTTTACATGAATAACAAAGTCGCTACGAATGGGATTCTCTTCCGGATATTGAATGGTGTAGCTGCTGCCCTTGAGAACGATGTAGGAACCGGCCGGGAATGGATG
>JAGRNE010000048.1 GCA_020440915.1 Leptospiraceae bacterium
AGCATCCTTTGCGAGGCCTCTGGAATCCTTTCTGGAAATACGGACAGCCGACCGGCGATTTTCCAGCCGTCCAGGCCTGGGCCAATGTGCTGGATTCGGCGCGAAGCGGATCCGCAGCCCGGGCTCGCGAAACAGCCAGGACGTTCTTTTCCCTGCCTCAGCTAGCGGGTAGCGACCAGGGAGTGGCATTACGTCGCTCGGCCGCACTCTTGATTCTGCAGGATCCTTTTTTTGATTCCGTGCGATCGGCTGAATTAAAGAGCCTGGCCCAATCAAATCTGTAAGCCTGCAATCCGATAATCTTTCCATGAACGGGAAAGATGGCAAGCCCCTGGATCAGGAAGAAAAGAATGCGATTCAACAGGCACTGGCCCTTTCGCAACAGGACCCGGGAGGCCCTCGGGCGCCGGGAGAGAAAGTCGTTAACCTGAACGTCTACAGGATTCAAAAAGCCCTCCGTCAGGAAGGTTTTGATCTGGTAAGGGACGATTCCGGAAAGCTCACCCTTGTTCTAAGGGTGAATCGAGGCTGAGTTCAGGCAGACCCGGAAATCCCGCGAAATGCCATCCAGCCATTCTAGATTCCGCGTCACCAGAAACATCTGGGTATTGCCTTCATAAATCACAATCAAACGGCGAGCCAGAGCCTCTGGTCTCTGATTCGCCAGCAATGGATGATCCCTGTGGCGCTGAAAGTACGCCTCCAGCGAATCGATCCAGCCTTCAACAATTGCGGCCAAATCTTCGCGCATGCCAGGAGACTGCAGCGTCTGCGCCGCCAGATTCACAACGGGACAACCGATAAATCTCTCTTTTCGCGCCTCCCTCTTAAGAACGCGAACCCAGGCATCCACCATTTCCAGTGGATGGTCTTTTCTGGTAACCAGCGAGATTAGATCGCTAACTTCCTGGCTTCGTTCCTTGATGTAGGCCAGCCCCAGGGCCTCCTTGGAATGATAGTGCTGATACAAACTCTGCTTATGAGCTCCTGCCTTTTCCAGCACTCGATTGATGCCTGTGGCATCGTATCCCTCTCTATAGAAGAGCTCCGTTGCAGCCTCCAGTATCCTTTCTCTGGGTCCCATGGGGCATTTTCGCAATTTTAGACCAATTTGTCTATTTTTTTGTGGACTTCAGGATAGTCCGGGAATTACCCTCATTAGACCGATCTGTCTATGCCTTAAGAAACCACGGAATGCGATCGCAGATAATGCGGACGCCGAAAATCCTGAAAAGACCGCAGACAGGGTACCATTTTTCCTTGCCGGCCTCCCTTGAGAGGCCTCGGCGCGCGAAACGAAAGATGATACCAGATTACTCGGAAACGACTACAGCAAGGACGATAGGCAGAAACGTACAAGGAGCGGACAATGAAACGACTGGAACTGATAAAAAGAGGCACCCTGGAATGGAGAGAAACCGCCGAACCGAGCCTGGCCAGGGAGAATCAGGCCATTGTGCAACCCGTGGCTGTGGCGCGATGCGATCTGGATTTACCCATTGTTCAGGGAAAAAGCCTCTTTCGCCCTCCTTTCGCCCTGGGACATGAATTTGTAGCCAGGATTAGCTCCCTATCTTCGGATCTTTCCCATCGGTTCACCGCAGGACAACTTGTTGCTGTTTCTTTTCAGGTTTCCTGCGGGTCTTGTTCGTATTGCTCCGCCGGTCTCAGTAAAAGCTGCGAAGAGGTCATACCCACCGCCGGATATGGTATGCCTCCTGGAGCTGCAGAATTCGGCGGCGCACTTGCCGAGCGAGTCCTTGTACCTTATGCGAAGCAAATGCTGCTGCCACTTCCAGAATCCATCGATCCGGTTTCGGTAGCAAGCCTCAGCGACAATATCGCAGAAGCGGATAAGCTGGTGGGACGCTTTCTTCCCAGAGTGAAGGATGGTCAGGTATTGGTTCTGGGCGGCACTGCGGCCAGCATAGGACTGTACTCGGCGCTGTATGCGAAATCGTCGGAGACGGTGGCGGTGACCTACATGGATTCGGATCCTGAAAGATTGGAGCTGGCTTCCGGTCTTGGAATTGAATGTCTGGAAACCCGGGACTTCAAGAAATCTCCGGGCCGGTTTGACCTGGTATGCGATGCCAGCGCCAATGAAGAATCATGGAAGATGGGACTCAAATCTTTGAAGCCTGCAGGCATCTTTGCATCCGCTTCTATTTTCTGGTCCAACAAAGTGCCCATCCCCTATCTGGATCTGTATAACCAGGAGGCGGAAATCCACATTGGCCGGGTCAATTCTATAGAATCCATGAAACGAATTCTTCCATCGATTGTCTCCGGAAAATTTGATCCCGGCAAAATCGTTACCCGCACTGCCCCGTTCCAGGAGGCTCTGGAAGCCTGGCAGGAAGAAGCCATCAAGCTTGTAATCAAGAATGACTGATGCAGCCAACCCTGCCTGGAGCTTATGCAGTCCTGCATTCAAGGAGAGCTTCTCTGCAGCAGGCGGAGGATTCCAGAGAAAAACCCTTCGGTGACCAGGAGATTCAATGGATTTTGCAAGCCTGGATGCTTTTCTTATCAGGCAAGGGAACCCTGCATGCAGTTATTCAGTTCAGAAAATCCATCAAGATCCAAAGACCATTCTGAAAGGACGGAAGGAATACAGAGCGGAGAAAAAAGAGCAGGCTACGATGGAGGAGGTTCTCTTCGCCTGGCCTTCGCAGTACTTCTGGTCGAACTTCTGGTTCATATTCTAGGCGAAGCAAGGTTGCTGCCAGATTTCATTCATGGAATACTACCCCGCACAGCAGCCGGCGCTCCTGGAATTCTATTTGCTCCCTTTTTGCATGCAAACTGGGAACATCTATTCTCCAACGCTGTGCCTCTCTTTCTTTCCATCTGGGGGGTGAGCTATCTGTACCGACCGGTTCGCTGGATGGTTCTGATTGCAGGCATGCTTTTGCCTGGACTGGGTGTATGGTTCTGGGACGACCCTCATATTCACCTGGGCGCCAGCGGATGGATCTACGCCCTGCTTGCTTTTCTTTTCTGGTCTGGAATTGTAAGGCGAAATCCCCGACCCATCGCTCTTTCTTTAATTATAGTGTTTCTCTATGGCGGAATGATCTGGCGCATGTTACCTCTGGAAGAGGGTATTTCCTGGCAATCGCATCTTCTGGGTGGTGGAGCCGGCTTATTTCTAGCGCTTCTTTTCTACAGAGTTCCGGTACCGGATCCATTTCGCCAGGAAGCCTTTGTAGACGATGAGGAGGTAGATGAATCCGTTGAAATCGACGAGACAGAGCAGGACTTTCACGTCCTGACTTCCGAAGAGAGCGAAGATTGGTCCTTTCAACGGCAACGTCCGGACCGGGACCAGCGATCTTAAGAGCGCCCACCAATTCCTTCGGGGCCATTCATGGCTCAATAATCCTGCGCAGCGGCTCCAGATGCTGCCGATTCAGAGTCCCCGTCCTGGAAAGCGTTTCCAGATCTACGATGACGTTAACCAGATCCTGGCGATAGATGGCCTTCGCAGTGCCTTTCATGGTGTGCAACAGATCTGCGATTTTGTCTGCATCCTGCAGATCCACATAGTTCATCAGAGTGCGATGGTCGGACAACAAACTGTCATGTGCACGGCTCAGGAGGGAGGCGATCTCGCCTGCAGGCAAATCGGTGAACTCCGCCAGGCGTTGTCGCGCAATCATAAATGGATCCTCGGGCGTTTTTGAAGCGTCAGCCAGCCAGTGACGCAGAGCGCCTGCCAGCGCCTTTCGCTCCAGGGGCTTGGCAATAAAGTCATTCATGCCTGCCGCCAAAGTCTTCTCGCGTTCTTCCTCCATGGTTGCCGCTGTAAGAGCGATGATGGGAGTGTTTCGTCCGGTATTCCATTTTCGAATCTGCCTGGCTACCTGGAAGCCGTCCAGCACCGGCATGTTCAAGTCCAGAAATACTATGTCGGGCCGGCCTTCGCTAAAGAGCTTGAGCGCCTCTGCCCCATTCTGGGCTTCCAGAACCTCAGCATGGGGAGCCAGAGATGTCAATAGATGGCGGTTCAAAGTCATATTGATGGGATTGTCCTCGGCAACGAGAACCGTAAACGGGCGGCCGCCCGGCAGGGAAACAGCGCCCGAACCCCCGGCCCCCGCAGCTTCAGAGCGCTTCCGTTGTAAAACGTCCGCCAGCAGTTGCGCATCCAGAGCCCTGCGAATGGGTAGCAGTGGGATCTCAGCAACCCTGTCCGGCAAAGAAGGCCCGCTTTCATGCATGCGAGTCAGCGCCAGAATCTGAGCCGGCATGGACGTGGCTTCCGAAAGGAAGTCCGCCAGCAGTGGAGTGTATAGATCCTCGTCCAGAAGGATCAAATCGTAGCTCTGATGGGTAATTCTGGAATGTAACTCTTCCAGCGAAAGGGCTTCCTGACTTCGCAGGCCAAGAGAGCGAAGAATTCCAGAGATGTGCAGCGCCGCTCGCCGGTTTCCGTGCAATACCAGAGCCTTCTGGAATTTAGAATCGAAAGGTACCTGTTGCTCCTCTTCTGCGACTTCCAGGTCCAGATCAAAGAAGAATAAGGCGCCACGGTGATCATCGAGAAGAGAAAGCTTACCGCCCATAAGCTCTACGAGCTGAGAAGCAATGGCCAGACCCAGACCGCTACCACCTTGAAGTGCGCCGCCACTGCCCCGAGAAAATGCTTCAAAAATACGTCCTCGATCCTCTTCCTGAATTCCAGGTCCGCTATCCCGGACGGCGAAGCGAATCTTTCCTCTCTCCAGACATTCCATTCGCAACTCTATTTCGCCCCGACCGGTAAACTTCACGGCGTTACCCAGGAGATTAATCAAAATTTGCTTCAGTCGCGCACTGTCCGCCATGACTCTTGATGGCAGACCGGGCACAAGATCAATGAGCAACTCCAGACCCTTTTGATCAGCTTCGTATAGCACAGCGTCTGCAGCCTGGCGGGCGATAGTCGAAAGCTCCGCTTCTTCAATCCGGAGCTCCATGCGGCCGGCGTCCAGCCTGGAGTAATCCAGAACATTGTTAACCAGCTCCATAAGGATTCGGGCGGACTGGTTATTTAGCTCGGCGTACTGCCGGGCAGGCCCGGACAGCGAAGCGCGAGACAGAAGATCAGAGAAACCTATAATTCCATTTAGCGGAGTGCGAAGCTCATGGCTAATGTGCGCCAGAAACTCGGCCCGGGTGCGGTTAGCCATAGCCGAAGCTTCCCGTGCCTCTTCCAGCTTCTCTTCGGCCAGCTTGCGCGCAGTAATGTCTCTCTGAACGCCAAAGTGCCCCACGATGCGACCCATGTCATCGTACATGCAGATATAGTCGCCTTCGATCCACATCTGGCTGCCATCCATTCTTCGCTCATCGGTGACCAGTAGTGCGCGGCCGGTATCAAAGAACTCTCTCCAGATCTGTCGACCGTGCAAGAGGTCGTGGGCGAAAAAGTCCGCAGGCGTAAGACCTAGAAACGCTTCCTCGGTTGCGCCGTATTGATCCAGCATTGCCTGGTTTACTTCTGTAATCCTCTGGTGGGAAAAAACATAGTCCAGCGCAGCCTCTTTATTTGTCTGCGCATTCCATACCACCGGCTCATCCAGCATCATGAAGAAGAAGCCGGCCATGGAATTCTTGAAGAACAGCTGAAATCGCTGCGCATTTTCGCGCAGTCGATTTAGCATATTCACTTTCTGGGTGATGTCCGTCACCACGCAAATGTATTCGGTTTCCTTCCGGCCACGGGAACGGGAAACAGCCAGATTAAACCATCGCGTTCCGCTGCCCAGGTCCAGGCTGTACTCCGCATGACTTCTGCTTCCTGTTTGCCTGCTTTTCTCCAGAGCGCCGGCAATCAGGTCCAGGGAGTGTTCCGGGAAGCCGATCTCGAAAATGGAACGTCCCATGTAAAGCTCCGGCGAAACCAGTTGATTTCGATCTTCTGGAGCGTGGAAATAATGGATAAAACGATAATTCTCATCCAGGACAAAGAACAGATCCCCGGTGTGCCGCAGGATCTGGGCGAGATAGTTTTGCTGATTCTGGAGCTCCTGGCCGGACCGCATCTGTTCTGTAACGTCCACAATGGAAAACATTGCCCGACCTGAACCGTCCTCAAGCAGGCTACCGCGTAGCCGGGCATGCACGATCTCGCCGCTCCATTTAAGAAATCGCAGAAAAAAGGCGCCCGCGGGATTACGAAAAAAATTCAGGGCACCAGGCAGGTCCTCGGACAGAATGAGGCTGTCCCAGCCAGAAGCCGTCCGCTCCTGCGATTCAGATCTGCCCAGTGTCCTCCAGAAGGAAGCGCTCATCCAGAAGTCATCTGGATTGCCGGGATCCAGGATAATCAACCCATCTACCAGGGCTTCCATTTCTCTTCTTGCCACTCTGTCGCCAGGGCTGTTTTGTTTGTTTTCTTTCACGGTTTCTTTCTCTGTATTACTAACGTTCATTTGCTAACGCTCTACTTCATAAGACGATACTATTTCGGGGTTGCGAAAGCTTCGCACCTTCCCATCGAAATTATTCAGGTGAATTATACTGTCAGAAATTACAGTTACCGCTTCGCAACAACTCCCGGAAATAAATGACCGCGGCCTAATTCTGGAGCGCGAATTCGCCCACCAACGGATAATGGTCCGAGGCGGCGCTGATTATCGTCCAGGTTTCCAGCGTTTCCAGGGAGGACGAGAAAATATAGTCCAGGGTGATCGCATCTGGTATCAGGAGAGCGGGGATGGATTGAGCCAGACTCTGGCGGGTGGACTCGGGAAGAGGAAATGTGTCCGAATTCGTGGGAAACCAGCCTCCATCCGCATCTTCGTATCCTGCGTCCAGAAGCATGCGGTATTCATCCAACCAGAATCCTGGCAGGCCCCGAAGGAAATTAAAGTCCCCGAGAATCAGCCGAGCCCTTTCGGACGGCCCGGCCCAGCGTACCAGGTCCTGAATTTCCTTTTTGCGATCATCGGATCGGCAACGCACATCGGCGGAGTCAGATCGGGGCCCGGCCAGAGGAGTAAGATGAAGTGTAATGAACTCCACGGGCCGGCCTTCCACATCAACAACAATGCGAAGGGCCCTTCGCGAGCGCCCAAGACGAATCTCATCTCTTGAAAGGACAGGAAACCTGCTCAAGAATGCCAGTACCCATTGAGTTCCGCCGTAGGATACATAGGGCTGACTGGTAACCAGACTGTAGCCCAGTCTATGCGCCATACCGCTTACCGGGGAATAGCCATTGTGCAATGCCACTTCTTGCAGAGCCACAATATCCGCATCCATGCTCTCAATGGTCTTTTCTACTTCCGGCGCGCCGCCCTGGAAATAGTGCACATTGTAGGTAGCCGCTCGCAGGGAAATCGCATTCGAACCAAGGAACCTGAGGAGACAGGCCGCAAGAAGCATCGCCGGAATGAAGGCGGCAAGGAGGAGAAAAATCCGTCGGCGGGCCCCGGAAAAAACGAAGCCCCGGAAAAACCGGGGCAGACTGTCTTTCATACTGCTTTAGCTAACTCTACTAATTCTAGATCAAAAAAATGTGCGTAGCCTCATTTGAAGCCCACGTCGCATTCGCATTCTTCGAATTCATTCTTAATGCTTCGGCAATGAACGATGGAAGCGGACTCATTGCGGTTTCCGCTGCCGCTCATAGAGAAACCAGTTACCTGAGCCAATCCCAGAGCTGCCCTGGTGCAAGAAGTCTCCTTTCGTCCTGCGTTGCCAGAGGAGATGTCCTGCTTGTTGGCTTTTGCCTTGAAGGGTTCAATTCGATTAAATCCGTTCTTCTTCATGGCTGCCTGGCGGTCCTCCCGGGTGAAGCCATAGTTGGGTACAGATGCCTCTGTAGTCCCGGTCTTGCTTGCGCAGCCGATCATTCCAATAGAGAGAAGCGCCGTAAGCGCAATGATTGTCCATTTCATAGCTAAGAGCTAATGCTGCAACGGGTCATGTCTACCATTTTCGGCGCAAATCCGAAAAGATCAAAACGCTAACCCCGAATGGCGCAGCCCAATGGAAGAGTGCAGCGATTCGGCTGGCAACGAATGATGCGAAAATCTCCTTTCCGTGGGCCATCGGGACAAATGGCCCATTGCGCCCGGGCTGCTTTCATCGTATTATTTCTTCGATGCTTCTGGCATCAGGAGGAAATATGAACCCAGCACATCTACATTTACTGGTGAACCACATTCCGGTGATCGGGAGCATGCTTGCGCTGATTGCTCTGGTGATTTCTCTTTTCTGGAAATCGGAAGATTTTCAGAAAGCGGCTCTGGTCATGGCCCTTGTGGCCGGACTCTCAGCCATTCCCGCCTATTTCTCCGGCGAATCGGCAGAAGAAATGGTGGAAGATAAGCCCGGCGTGGAAGAGCAGCTCATCGAAGAACATGAAGAGGCGGCCAAAATTGCGGGTATCGTGGCGGTACTGTCCGGCGTTGTGGCAGCAAGCGGGCTGCTCCTGCACGAAAAGAGACAGATTATCTCACTGGTAGCCACAGTTCTTTTTGTTGCGACGGCAGGATTGATGGCCCGGGCCGGAAATACAGGAGGCCACATTATGCATCCTGAAATCCGTGAAGGCTCTTCCCAGAGCCCAACAGAAAGGTCTTCCAGAGAAAAAGAAGGCGAACATGAAGAGGGAGAACGCGCTGAATAGCGATTCAACTGTAACAGATTTGCACGATGGAGAACTACAGGCTGTCGTTGTCCATCGTGCTATTTCGATGGTGGGATTTCTGATTCCACACCTTCGCAGGAAATTCAGCGATTCCCGGCTGATTATTCTTCAAAATACGGAATGAGCGCACCTTCGAAAATCCTGGCGGCTTCCTCGCCGGACAGCTTAAAGTCCAGAAAGTCCAGACTGCTTCCGGAAGAGGTGCGGCCCAACCAGGCAAGGGGAAGATCGTATTTTGCTGCGATCTGCTCCACCACCTTCCTCTGGCCTTCGTCCACGTTTAGCAGGGCGCAACCATTGGATTCGCCAAACCAGAAAAGATCCGGTCGGCCGGTAGCAACCCTCGAAGCTTTCTTGAGTTCATCAATGGCCGAGCCGTCCACTTCCAGACCGGACACCTTTTGATTGTAGGGATCGTACAGGCTGCGAAACAATGCAAAAGCAAGCCCCCCCAGGGATAAATCCCGGGCAGCCAGCACTGATTTCTTCCCGGCAAGATCGTAGAGCGCCTCGCATAACTTTCTTTCGATTTCCAGATCGATTTCTGGAGGCCTACCCTGAATCTTATCGAGTTTCATATTCTGATACTCTGAGCCGCCGCAGGAAGGGCGAAAGCGCCCCAGAAGAGCAATCCTGCTTCCAGCAAGAGAAAACACCGGAGAGACAGCTGAATCAAGGGATGGAATGAGTCCCACCATACCGATGGTGGGCGTAGGAAGTACCGGACCATCCTCGCTTTCGTTGTAGAAACTTACATTTCCTCCGGTTACCGGGATGTTAAAGGCAAGGCAGGCATCGGACATTCCGCCGATGGCTTCGGAAAATACATAGTAATTCTCAGGGATGTAGGGATTGCCGAAGTTAAGACAATTGGTGATACCCAGGGGTCGGGCGCCGGTAACAGCCACATTGCGGGCGGATTCGCATACTGCGATGCGCGCTCCCTGCCTGGGATTCAAATACACAAATCGGGAATTGCAATCTGTGCTTACCGAAATGGCCCGATCGGTTCCGGGTATTCGCACAACGCCTCCATCCCCGCCAGGGCCATGAACTCGGACCAGACCAACTTCAGTATCGTACTGCTCATACACAGGTCGTTTACTGGCCAGGTTTGGACGCGCCAGCAATGCCAGAAAATCCCTGGAGAGTTCGGCGGCATCTGTGGAAGCCGGGATGGTCTCGTCCGGTACGGCTGCCAGTTCATCAATGTAGGTCGGCTTGCGTACATCCCGCTTGTATCTGGGCGCGCCTCCGCCAAGCACCAGGGAGTCCGCAGGAATTTCTGCACATAGTTTTCCTTCTCGCCTTACTCGCAGCATGCCATCGCCGTTCACCTCGCCAATGCGAACCGCATGCAGATCCCACTTCTCAAAGATCGAAATGATTTCCTCTTCCCGACCGGGCTTGCCCACCACCAGCATTCTTTCCTGGCTTTCTGAAAGCATGATCTCATAGGCATTCATTCCTTCCTCGCGCAGGGGAACTCGATCCAGATCCAGATCCATACCGGTTTCGCTTTTGGCGCTCATCTCAGAACTGCTGCACGATAAGCCGGCGGCGCCCATATCTTGAATGCCAATGATAGCTCCGGAAGCGATAAGTTCCAGACTCGCCTCAAGCAGCAATTTCTCCATAAAAGGATCGCCTACCTGAACGGCGCTTCGCTTCTCCTCCGATTCCTGGCTCAGGTCTCTGGATGCGAAGCTGGCTCCATGGATGCCATCGCGACCGGTGGTAGCGCCGACATAATACACAGGATTGCCCGCTCCATCGGCGCGAGCCCGGGCCATACCGTCATGAGTTACTATACCTACCGTCATCGCATTTACGAGGCAGTTACGGGAATACGAAGGATCAAAGAAAAGCTCTCCGCCAGCCACAGCAATACCCAGAGAATTACCATAATCGCCGATACCGGCCACCGCGCGTTTGAGCAAATACTGATTCTTCTTATCTTCGGGAGGTCCAAAGCGCAGCGAATTCAAGGAGCAAATGGGACGAGCGCCCATGGTAAAGATGTCTCGCATAATGCCCCCGACTCCAGTGGCGGCGCCCTGGTACGGCTCAATAGCCGATGGATGGTTATGCGATTCGATCTTAAAAACAACTGCCAGACCTTCGCCTATGTCCAGCGCCCCTGCGTTCTCTTCGCCGGCCTTTGCCAGAGAGTCGGGCGACTCGGAAGGAAGGGTCTTCAATAATAATATAGAGTTTTTATAGCTACAATGCTCGGACCACATGCCCGAATAGATTCCGAGTTCTGTCACTGTTGGAGCGCGCCCCAGAAATTCCTGGATTTTCTTATACTCTTCTTCTGTGAGTCCGTGCTCCAGAGCATCGTCCAGGGTAATCTCTTTTTCCGAGTATAGCATACGACAAAGCTGCGAAAAGGCACTTTCAGTGCAACTGTTTCAGAAAACTGGAAAACCGGTTGAAAGCCTCCACCCGACTCAGAGAATAACTGAATGAAAATCTTCAACCGTTATGGGCTGCATCTCAACCCGTACGTGTCCGTATTATCCGCAGCATTAATATTCATTTTTGTTTCCCTGGGCGTCTCAATGCCCACTACAATGAAAGACTATTTTGGTCAAGTGCAGGACTTCATCGGAACCAATATGGGCTGGTTCTACATACTTTGCGTCGGCTTCTATGTGATTTTCGTTATCTGGCTTTACTTCAGTCCTTACGGAAGGATTCGCCTGGGACCGGACGATGAGAAGCCACAGTTCAGCTACATGTCCTGGTTTGCCATGTTGTTCAGCGCAGGTATGGGAATTGGTCTGGTTTTCTATTCCGTTGCAGAACCCATGACTCATTACATGCATCCGCCAGTAGGCACTCCCAGAACCATTGAATCCGCTCAGCGCTCCATGATCACGACATTCTTCCACTGGGGGCTCCATGCCTGGGCTATCTACATCGTAATGGGACTGGCTCTGGCCTATTTCACCCATCGGATGAAAATGCCGTTGTCCTTGCGCAGCGCTTTCTATCCTCTGATCGGAAAGCGTGTCGAAGGCACCGCGGGCAACATTATAGACACCTTTGCCGTTCTGGGGACTTTGTTCGGGCTGGCGACGTCTCTGGGCCTGGGTGTGATGCAAGTAAATGCAGGCCTGGACTTTGCAGGCGTCCTGGATTCCACAGTCCAGAATCAGATTATTCTCATCGCCTTGATCACTGCTGCGGCCACCATTTCCGTTGTAACCGGCCTGGAAAAAGGCATTCTCTATTTGAGCAACATCAACATTGTTCTGGGATTCATTCTGCTTCTATTCGTTTTCCTGACCGGTCCCACTCTCTTTATTCTGAAATCCTGGGTGCAGAGCATGGGCGATTACTTTCAGCAATTCGTACATCTCACCTACTGGACAGCAGCCTATAAAGGCGAAACAGATGCATGGAGAGATTGGCAGAAAAACTGGACCCTCTTCTACTGGGCATGGTGGATCGCCTGGTCTCCATTTGTAGGGATGTTCATTGCCCGGATCTCCAAAGGAAGGACGATCCGGGAATTCATCCTGGGCGTGTCGCTGGTACCCACTGTTGTTACTTTCTTCTGGCTCACGGTCTTTGGAAACACTGCCATCTGGTTCGATCTTTTCGGAGGGGGCGCGGAGAATATTGCAGAAGCAGTGGGCAGTTCTGAAACCATGCCCACCGCACTCTTCATGCTACTGGACAAACTTCCGATTCCAGGAATTACAGCCATTATTGCTACAGTCGTGATTACCGGTTACTTCGTAACCTCCTCGGATTCTGGCTCCCTGGTGATTGATATGATCACCGCTGGCGGGCACCACGAACCGCCGGTGAAGCAAAGGGTTTTCTGGGCTATTATGGAAGGTCTTGTGGCGGCCGTGCTTCTGCTTTCTGGCGGACTGATTGCTCTTCAAACAGCTGCTCTTACCACCGCACTGCCCATTTCCATTGTTCTAATTCTTATCTGCTGGGGCCTGGTCCGCCAACTGCGGAAGGATCCCGCTCGCGCCAGCCGGTACGGCGTAAACCCGATGGAGATACGAAAGGAGGAAGCAGAGCGCGCTCGCAAAGCCAGCCTGGCAGCGACAAAGGAGTCCACCGATATCGCCCGTTAGCCAGGGCTGGCAAAGCTCCAGTGG
This sequence comes from Leptospiraceae bacterium, assembly GCA_020440915.1. Taxonomy (GTDB): domain Bacteria; phylum Spirochaetota; class Leptospiria; order Leptospirales; family Leptonemataceae; genus UBA3465. Next base: position 12,775 of record JAGRNE010000048.1, read on the forward strand.
GGAGGGCAATTCTTCAAAGGGCTCGGCGCCGGCTGAAAGCTGCAGATCAGAGAAAAGGGAACGTCGTAAACCGGAGACATGACTTCAAAAAAAAGGGCCACCCTGGAGGGTAGCCCTTTCGCAGAAGAATCCGGAATCATCCAGGATCTGCAGGAATCACTGCTTCCTAAAATGTAGAATACCCCAGTTCAGGGCCCCTTTTCGACCTGCCTCCACCCAGTGAGACAAACCCTTTAGCATGCGATCCACGTATTCCTGGCTAATATGGCTCATCTTCCGAGTTTTTTCCTTTAACTCGGCAGCCACCCTGGAATAATGCTCCGGAAGCTGATGCGAAAGATCCAGAATCTGCACCGTTTCCATGCCCAGCTTTTTCGCCTGCTCTTCGTAGAACTTGAAGGAGCCCATGGTTTCCAGATGAATCCGATCCAGCACAGGCTGGAGGTCCTCTTTTTTGGCTTCGGGGCTTTGCATGGGATCGGTGAAAATCAATTCCCCGCCCTTCTTCATTACTCGATGTAATTCCTGCATTACCTTTTCTCGGTTGCCACTGTGCAGGAAAGAGTCTTCTGACCAGACTACATCGAAGGTTTCGTCTTCGTAGGGCAGGTTTTCAAAATCTCCGTCCACAACGTCGATCAGATGGTCCAGGCCCTGCTCTTTGTTCATCTGGCGGTCCCGCTCATTTTGCTTTTCGCTCAGATTCAGGGCCACCACATGGCATCCGTACTTTTTGGCCAGGTATCTTGCGGCGCCGCCAAATCCGGCTCCTGCATCCAGGACCCTGCTGTCTTTATCGATCTTTTGAATACAGCTGTCCATCTTCTCGACGGTCTTCTGACTTGCATCACGAATGGGATGGTCCGGGCCTTCATACAGGCCGATGTGAATGTCTTCGCCGCCCCATACATCGTAATAAAAATTGTCGGCGTCGTCGCTGTTGTAGTATTCTCGGGCCTTTTCAACTACACCGCTATAATTCTTTTCACTCATTAGTTACCTCCTGTGTCGTAGCTTTTTTCTGCCACATGAATCCAGAAATCCGGTTCATCTTCGCGGTAGGTTTCTTTGAAGTCTCCAAAGGTTTCCACTTTCTGGAACCCGACTTCTTCCATGAGCTTGTGCACATAAGATTTACGCAGAGGGAACATATTCAGGTGAAACACAGATTTGTCGGGAAAGGTATATCGGAATCTTGCCAGTCCTTCATCCACATGTTCGGGAACGGCTTCCACGTCTTCGCCTGCATAATAAAAGGTATGCTTGGATGAAAAACCATGATCCAGGATTGCATCGTAGTTCCTCTGATCAAGAATCAGAATTCCGTCATGACGAAGAGCCGCATAGAATTCGGCAAGGGTCTTTCGCCTGTCTCTTTCATCGAAAAGATGAGTAAATGAGTTACCCAGGCAGATGATGGCATCGTATTTTCCGTGCACATCGCGGTTCAGCCACCGCCAATCCGCATGAATTGTGCGAAGAACATGACCACGCTTTCGCGCATTCTCGAAAGCTTTGGCAAGCATTACGGGACTGCCATCCGCGCTAAATACTTCAAAGCCTTCTTCGATCAATCGAATAGAATGGAATCCTGTGCCTGTGGCAACATCCAGAACCTTTTTGCACCCTCTTTCTTTGAGTGCGCGGATAAAGAAATCGCCTTCGCTTTTCGCGCGGGCATCCCAATCAATAAGATCATCCCATTTATCTACAAAACCGCCTACGTATTCTTCAACGTAATGATCGGTATCTCTTACGGAAGTTGGATCTTTTCCAAAATCCTGAGTCTTCGACTCTGCTACAGAATTCTTAGAATTCATAATATACACCTCGACTGTAAACCCCTTACAGGGATCTTTTTTTGCACACGAACCGCAATGGGTTCACTTTGGCTTAACAAACCGGCTGGCTATCTAGACGCGTACGCGCATTTGGACCCTATAAGCAGGCTAATAATCGACGAGCATGTCAAGGAAAAAACCCCGGTAAATCAGCGGAGACCAGGGAGGGATCATCTATTATCATCTATTAGAGAGACCAAAGTAACGTCACCTGATCACCGCAATGATGCCTCCGAACCCACAAATGCCACAGAAATGTAAATAAATAGAAAACTGGAATCTTCCGAATTGAAGGAATTCGCGGTCCATACGCTGGTTCGAAGCAATTCGGCAACAATGCAAAGAATTCAAAGCCTTTATGTCGCCCCCATGGTAATGTCAAGCGCCATCGAAACTGTGCGCAAATGCCAGGGCGATCAAAGCAGGACTGTGGATTCAGCCCGCCAGCCTCCAGAGTGGCAAACGTTACAAGAGAGCTAGAGCTGGATAGAGAGCCAGAGATAGATGGCTACAAATACACAGAGAGACAGGAATAGAAGAAGAGAGGGGGCCCGCAGATAGCAGCTACGGGCCTCAAAAAATCACATTTGCATGGTCATTTCTTGCCAGGTGCCGCCTTTCTGATCACAGTCTGCCTTGCTCATTTCTAGCCAGCCTTTTCCCTTGCAGGAGTTCTGACCGCCGCAGGCATGTTCTTTGGTATGGCAGGCGCTCTGCCCTTTACAGGAATTAATTCCATGGCATTCGCCCATGGTATTCGCTGCAGGGGCCTCGCCGCTACCAGACCCGTCGGAGCCGCCACAGGAGGCGGCCATCAGGATGCCGCCCAGGGCGGCTCCCATTAAGAGTTTACTTCTGGAATTCATGACCCATCTCCCTCCGGTTGAGAAAAAGATCAATTCTTCTTTGCGTCGACCCCGGTCGGCAACTCAATGGGGAGAATCTTTGTGGCTTTACTTTTCTACGATATATGTCGTTCTTGGAATTGGCGTCGGTAAAAGCACAAAAAAATAGAACGCTGCACCGAGAGAATATTAACTTAGAGGTCTCTGATGCTCAAATTTTCCCTGACTTACGATGTGGTCCGGAAGACCAAAATGGTAGATCTTGCTCGAATCTTGCGAGAATCGAAACGGATTCGTTTGAAAGACATCAAAATCTATGACCTGCTTTCAGAAATTCAACATGGAAACGGAAACGGCCAGGGGTTGTATCTCCTGTTTGGTCCAAAAGGCGAACTGTACTATGTTGGTAAATGTGTGGGCAGTTCTTTCGTAGAAAAAATACCCGAACAATTCAAATTCCAGGAAACCGGAAAACAGACAACGTTGCTGTATTCCATCCAGAAGAAAGACGGCTTTGGCAAGCCTGCCAATCGAGAGGAGTATATCAAAGGCGCCATGCGCATAATGGAAAACTTTGAAATACTGCTCATTCATTTTGGCCCGGAAGATTCCAGCGAAATTGCTCCTGTGGAATCGCTGATGCGGCGAACCCTTCAGCCGTTGCTGAACGAAATCTACGGCCGCACCGATGTGCGAGGAAGTAGCGTGCAGGAATGGGTGAAAGCTTTCCGCGTACGAGCCGCCCGGCTCAGCGCTTCTTCCAAACGCTAAGGCCAGGTAACTGAGCCTGAATTGTGGAACAGCCGGCCCATTTTGACGCCGGCTGTTTTATTTTGTGGCGCACTCGAAGTAACCTGTTATGCATGCTAATGTGGCCTTTCCAGGACTGAAGCTCCTATGCAAACCGCATAACCAGCCAAACCATACTGCAGCCCGGGCCGCCAGGCGCTAGCTCGGACCTATCATCTGATCCGGACGAACCATTTCTTCGAATTGCTTTTCATCCAGAATGCCCAGCTCAATGGCGGATTCCTTTAGAGTGATTCCTTTCTTGTGGGCATTCTTGGCGATCTTTGCCGCATTATCGTATCCGATATGCGGATTCAATGCAGTTACAAGCATAAGCGAATTGTTCAAATGCTTCTGAATGTTTTCGGTCCAGGGCTCAATACCAATGGCGCAGTTATCGTTGAAGCTCAAGGCAGCATCGCCCAGAAGGCGAATGGAATTCAGCGCATTGAAGACGATCATTGGCTTAAAGACATTCAATTCAAAGTTTCCGGACGCTCCGCCCACGTTCATGGCGGTGTCATTTCCCAGCACCTGCGCGCAGACCATGGTCATGGCTTCGCTCTGGGTGGGGTTCACTTTGCCCGGCATTATGGAGCTTCCAGGTTCATTTTCCGGAATTCGGATTTCCGCAAGACCGGATCGAGGTCCGCTGGCCATCCAGCGAATGTCATTGGCTATCTTCATCAAATCCGCGGCCAAGGTCTTTAATGCCCCATGAAGTTCCAGAATAGCGCCATGAGAACTCAGCGCTTCGAATTTGTTGGGAGCGGTTACGAAAGGAAGCTCGGTAATCTTTGCAATCTCCTGAGCTGCCTTCTCGGCAAAGCCTTTGAGCGTATTCAAACCAGTGCCTACGGCCGTCCCTCCGAGCGCGAGCTGAAAGATTCCTCCCAGAGCATGGTCGATGCGCTCCATGTTGTAATCCAGCATGGTGACGTATCCTGAAAACTCCTGGCCCAGGGTGAGGGGCGTTGCATCCATAAGATGGGTGCGTCCGATCTTTATTACATCGTTAAATTCCCGGGACTTCTGATCCAGAGTATCCCGGAGCGTTTTGAGTCGCGGCTGCAGATGGTGCACCGTCTGTTCGGCGATGGCAATATGCATGGCCGTAGGAAATGTATCGTTAGAACTCTGGGCCCG